>NZ_MXQD01000007.1:0-390638 GCF_002165585.1 Paenibacillus sp. MY03
TTGAAGTGTAAGCTTTGATGCAACGCTAGTGGAGCTTTTCCCTCTGTTTTCCGATGCGATGTACGATTTTCCGTGCGATGTACGATTTTTCCGATGCGGTAGACGATTGTCCTCCCCTCACGGCGTCCTTTCTATAGACGCCATCGTTTCATCGGAAACTTGTAGAGCGAGTATGGAGCTAATAGGAGCAAACGAGGAACGGTGCGTACAAGCTGTCGGCCATGCCGACAAACTCGCCCGATGTGGCTGCTTTTGACTACGGATCTATTGACTTACCCTACCGAAAACAACATAAGGACGGGAGTAAAAAAAACGACAGCGACGAACTAAGACTGAAAAAGCAAGTTCCTAGACTGCCGCTGTTGTCTTTGAACCTCTTTGAACCAACGTTCCCCTGGGGGAGTTCAATAGTAATTCTCAAGAGCTTTTCTTCTCAAGATATACCAGACTAAAATCAGAGGCAATCAAGTGCTCTTTGAAGGCTTTATATCCTAACTTTTCGTATAAGGCAATGTTCTTTTCGCTTTTACTTCCAGTGAATAATTCATAACGAGACTTCGGAAAAAGACCTTCAATCGCATTCATTAACAATTTGCCTGTCCCTTTATTTTGATGATCGGGATGAACAATGAGCTTGCCTATGTAGCACGTTCCGTCTTGGTGATTTGCTCGGACGGAACCGATAATAATTTCATCAACCGTAGCTTTAAGGATAATGTGATTTTCAAACTGTGCTTGCAACTGTCCCAGAGTTTGAATAAGCGGTTCAATACTAAAATTGTTGTAGAGTTCCGCTTCACTTCTATAAGCTAGCTTTTGCAGTAACAGTACTTCCTCGGCATCAATCACGGACGCTCTTTCAACTTTAACGCTCATCTCAACTCATCCTTTCTCGGCTCATCTCAGCTCATCAGACCCCCATTTTACTATACGCCTTATTGAGCTCTAGCAGCGCCTGCCGGTTCGTTCAACACCGCCGACTGAGTCTAACCCCTTTTCTCAGTCTGTAACTTGATTTTTTGGTCTGAATCTTTATTTTATTGGAACGGCAACGCCCTCGGAACGCAGCAATCCCGCCTCGATCAAGCCGTTGCGAATGCCGCGGTCATCCACATGCGACGTCACGAAATTCGCGTAAGGCAGCAATTCCGGATGGGAATTGCCCATCGCGACGCCAAAACCGACATACTCCAGCATTTCCTTATCGTTAAGCCCGTCTCCGAATGCGACGGCATCGGCCGCCGTCAGTCCCAGCTTCTCCAGAAGAGCCGCCACGCCTTGCGCCTTGGAGCCGCCTGCCGGCAGTACATCCATCGCGGCGCGATGCCAGCGGATCAACGTAAAGTCATCCTTCAACGCTTCATACAGATGCTCTTCGTGGCTTTCGCAGTGCAGGAACACCTGGAAGATGTCGTCCGTCTGCCAGAAGGCCGGGTTAAACGCCGGCAAGTCCACCTTAAGCGATAGAACCGCTTCCTCGATAAATGGATGGTTCTCCCGATCGCTGCAAAACGCCGTCTCTCCCTCGAATACCAGTCCATGATCATGCGCGGCGGCAAGCTCCACCAGGCGGCCCAGCTCCCGCTTGCCGATCTCTCGGCGATACAGCGGTTGTCCCTTGTAGACGACGTAACCGCCATTCAAGGTGACGAAGGATTCGATGCCCAGCTTCTCCGCCAGCGGCTTGATGAAGTAAGGCGCGCGCCCCGTCGCGATGACAGGCTCCACGCCCTGTTCCTTAAGCTCGCGGATCGCCAGCACCGTATCCTCCGGTATTTCCTTTTGCTCGTTCACCAGCGTGCCGTCGATGTCAAAAAAAACGATTTTGTAGCTCATGGTCCCATTCTCCTATCTATTATCTCTATTCGTTCGTATGGCTACTTCTAGTATAGAGAATAGGAGAAGGTTCGGCTACCTACCAGCCAAAGTTTAACGTCTTGCCCGTCTCGGCATAACTCTTAAGGTTGCTGACCACGACGGCCCAATTGTCCTCGGAGCGTTCGAAGCTGGGATGGTTTTCGGTGAATTGATCATTGACCAGCGTTAGCTTCGTCGTCTCCCCTACCGCCTCCAGCGTATAGGTAATGCGCGAGGTCAACTCGGCATGGTTCTCGTAGTAGGACGGTCCCGGATGTTCGATTACGGACATCATCCGGCCTGGATCGATATCGATAATTTCACCGTATACGTGAACGGTCTCCTCCCCGTCATTGCCTGGGCCAACATAAGCGAACTTGCTTCCCGGCGTCAGCTCGGACTGGAATAGGCAGTCGAAGAAGATGGCGCGGGTTCCCTCCGGGCCGATCAGCGTATCCCAAACCTTTTCCGGCGTTGCTCCAATATAAGAGATGAATTTATGCTGCATGTACATACACTCTCCTTTTTTAATCATAGATTCAAGCATCTCCCCGCCAGTATAATAGAGACATATCATCCCGTATTGTAAAAAAGCGTCAGCTCTGTAAAGGAGAGATTCCGCATGTCGTCTTCCCCGTCCCAAACCGCGAGCATGGGCATTTTGCAAGCGCCGGAAGCGTTCAACAAATTCCGTCTGCGCCGTTTCGCGCCATCCGAGGCTCTTGCGCCGTTCGTGATGCATCATTGGATCGTCGAATGGGATCTGCCGGAGAACGAAGTATTCCTCCAGGACAATATCCCGAATCCTTGCGTTAATCTAGTCGCAGAATTTTCAGGCAGCGCGGTCTACGGCGTTTCCAGCCGCAAATATACGAAACGGTTATCCGGCAAAGAGCGCGCGTACGGCGTTAAGTTCCGGCCGGGCGGCTTCTACCCCTTCGCAGGCAAACCGCTCTCCGAATTGACCGATGGGTCCATGACCTTCGCCGAAGCATTTGGCATGGACAACGACGGTATGAATGCGAAATTGACAGAAGCACTCCGGTCGGATCAGCAGGCGGAGACGCTTATTGCCCTCACGGAAACGATGTTAATGAGCTGTCTGCCCCATCCCGATGAAACGGTTGATCGGCTAGTCGACATCATTCGTTACATTCAGAGCGACCGTACCGTCTCCAGCGTCGAGCAGTTGACCCGGAACTTCGATATCGGGGTGCGTACGCTGCAGAGACTGTTTAGCAAATATGTCGGAGTCAGCCCCAAGTGGGTCATCCAGCTCTACCGGCTGCAGAATGCCGCGGAGACGCTTGACGCCGGTTACAAAGGGAGCTGGGCGTCGCTCGGCGCCGAGCTGGGCTTCTACGATCAGTCCCACTTCATCCGATCGTTTAAGTCGATGATTGGCAAGACGCCGGAGGAATACGCTGGCGGCCATTCGCCGTAAGGACCTTATATTAGAGCGTGCGTTCGCCTTCGGTATTGACCTCTCCAGCTTCATACGGTATAATCGGGACAAATACGGATCGGACAAGCGGGAAGCACCCGCAAGGACAGACGAACATCGTCTGCCTTGCGGGTGCTTTTTTTGTTGTTTGGATGACTGCCCGCCTGCTCCGACCGATTCTCAGGAGGTATGATTATGCGTATCCGCAACCGACGAATGAGCATTGGCACTACGATTGGCTTGGCTGGTTTGGCGTTTCTATTGTCACTGAGCTACTCGATGACGGCGTTCGCGGCGCCGTTCGAATTTACGCCCACCGCAAAAAAGGCCTTCGACAAGATGGTCTCGGCCGCATCCTCTTCCGTCTCCGCTTCGCTTAAGAAGCAATACGCCGAGCTGCAGACGCTGCAGCGCCAGGATCTGGACTGGGACTCGAAAATCAATGCGCTGCATTACAGGAACGAAGAGAACGATGGAAAGCTCCGAAAAGCCATTCGCGAGATCGACTCAGCCAAGATCAAAGCGTTGGAAAACGCGGCCGCTTCGCTCAAGAAGCAGCATGAGCCGTTGTTCAAGCTGTATGAAACCCAGAAGACGCAGCTTAGCCTCGCCCGCTCGTTTAAGAACAAAAATCTGACCTCCGCCCTGAGCGTCCAGGTCGAGATGACGAAGGCGGCCGTTCAAGCCGCGAAGAAAAAGCAAAGCGACAAGAATGCCGAGCTTAAGAAGGCGAAGGCCGACGCCAATGCCAAGATGAAGCAGCTTCGCCGGATGTTGGACGACAACGACGCGACGGAGTCGAAGATCAAGGCGGCCAAAGCCGCTGCCAGCACCTACAAGACGATGTTTACGACGGAGGGCAAGGTGCTTGGAGGCGCCGTTCGCGGCGGCGATACCAGTGGAACAGCTGCCTCCTTCACGCGTATGATCGCCCATCAGCGGCAAATACTTGTCCAGAAGTACCTCATTCATTCCTATGAGGAACGAATTGCCGCCTCCATCGAGAAAACCGAGGCGAAGATGCGGAGCTTATAGGCCTGGAGGCGTTAATAACGCCTATGGCTCCAAAAAGCAGGCGAACGAGCTGCTATAGGCGTTAAAAACGCCGATGGAGCGGAAAGTTACTCTGATTAGCTTCCATAGGCGGTACTAACGCCTTTAGCTCCAAAAAAGCAGGCGAACGAGCTGCTGTAGGCGTAAAAACGCCGATGGACCGGAAAGTTACTCTGATCAGCGTCCATAGGCGATACTAACGCCTATGGCTCCAAAAAGCAGGCGAACGAGCTGCTGTAGGCGTTAAAAACGCCGATGGAGCGGAAAGTTACTCTGATTAGCGTCCATAGGCGTTAATAACGCCTATAGCTCCAAAAAACAGGCGAACGAGCTGCTGTAGGCGTTAAAAACGCCGATGGAGCGGAAAGTTACTCTGATTAGCGTCCATAGGCGTTAATAACACCTATAGCTCCAAAAAACAGGCGAACGAGCTGCTGTAGGCGTTAAAAACGCCGATGGACCGGAAAGTTACTCTGATCAGCGTCCATAGCCGATAATAACGTCTGATGGAGCTTCAAACGGCAGCAAAAAACACCCCATAGTCGCTATTAACGTCTATGGGGTGTTTTACCAACTTCCCCTTATCTTACTACGTATGCGTGCTGCCGAATTTTCTCGATGCCCAGGCGATGAGCTCCACTAGAATGCCCAGTACGAAACCGGCGGCCGACAAAAACATGAACGTGATAAATCCGACAAGATCGCCCCAGCCTGATGTATCCTGGCTCTTCACCGCCATAAATACAATGCCCGAGACAAATCCGATCGTAGAAAGCAGCCAAATCCATTTCGCGCCGAACCACCCTGCGGCTGCGACGACAAGCGATACGACAACGGCAAGCAGGACCAGCATAAAAGCGTTGCCCAAGTTCCATTCCTGACCGATAATGCCGAATCTTACCGCCAGCAGCGCTGCTCCCAGCAGTGCGGCAGACACACCTGCGATTCTCCACCATGTTGCATGACCGCTATCGGGAAGCCAACGCATGGACGCACTCTCCTTATCTTCTCGTACTGTTGTCTCGGTAACATTTATTCGTACTTACACCATTAGACGATACCCGAATCGCAAAGGTTTCGTGTCGCGATCTTCCCCGCGCCTGATAAATTAATGGAAGAATAAGAATCATCCCTCTTTTCTGTATGCGCCTTCAAGTCTATAATGATAACAAAGAGAGGATGAGCCTTATGGAACAGAAGCGTATGTGTGTCCGATTCGAGAAGGCGGTCGAGCTGCTGAGCAAACGCTGGGTTGCGCTTATCGTGTACAGTCTGCTGCCTGGTCCCAAAAGATTCTCCGACATCGAGCAGCATCTCCCCAATCTGAGCGGCAAGGTGTTGTCAGACCGGCTGAGAGAGCTTGAGCTCGAAGGCCTGATTCGCCGCGACGTTTATCCCGAGATGCCCGTGCGAATCGAATATTCGTTGACGGAGAAGGGCCATGCCTTATCTCCCTTGTTCAACAGTATTACCGATTGGGCGCATCAGTGGGTTCACTTGGAGAATGAGGAGATTCAGGAGCCTCACTAAACGGTTATAAATGTTTAGTCGGTTGCTTCATGTTTCGTCCTTGTGCTACACTGTTCTCATTCCAAAGGAACGGAGGGTTTCGTGTGATAGATTACATCCGAGTCAGGTCTTTGCGCGGCTAATTGCAAAGTATATACCGCTCTGCCCATACGGCGGAGGACTCAGGACAGGTCTGTCTACATGAAGCTTTACTTCAACTGCAGCAGCCGAGACGCGGGAGCATGGCCCCCGTCGGATTGGCCGTCTATTGCCGCACGGCTTGCTTTGGTGCAATCGCTTAAGGATTGGACCATAATCAAGTTCCGCGAGCGGCGGCGATCCCATGCTGTAGCGACGCCTTCCTATCTCCTCAGATCGTATATCGTCGGGCACGGGCAGGCATGCCTGTGTTTTTTTGTACCCAAACCTAGGTCGTGTCTGAAAATCTGCTCCCCTCGGAGTATTCAGACATGCCCTAATTCCGGAGGATGATGAATAATGACGGAACCAAATGAAACGAAACAAAAAGCGATTATCGTCGGCGTCCAGCTGAAGAACGGCGCCGACTTCGAATATGCCATGATGGAGCTCCGCAACCTGGCCGATGCCTGTTATATCGAAGTGGTGGATGAGCTCAGCCAGAAGGCCGACCGCATCAATCCACCCCATTACATCGGCACGGGCAAGATCCAGGAGCTGCGCGCTCTGATGGAAGCCCGCGAGTGCGAGCTGGTCGTCTTTAACGACGAGCTGTCCCCTTCCCAGATCCGCAATCTGGAAGCCGAGCTCGCATGCACGGTCATCGACCGTACAATTCTGATCCTGGACATCTTCGCCGAACGTGCTAAAACCCGCGAGGCGCAGCTCCAGGTCGAAGTCGCGCGGCTGCAGTATTCTCTCCCTCGCCTCGTGGGCCTTCGCGCTTCTCTTGGCCGCCAGGGCGGCGGCTCCGGCCTGAAAAACAGAGGCGCAGGGGAGACAAAGCTCGAGCTCGACCGCAGGCGCATCGAGGAGCGGATCACCGCGTTGCAAGCCGAACTGGAGAAGCTCGTGGCCACGCGCCAAAATCAGCGAAAAAAACGGAAGAAAAACGAAATGCCTGTCGTCTGTTTGGTCGGATATACGAATACCGGCAAATCCAGCCTTATGAACGCTCTTCTGGAGGCGTACGACCCCGACACGACGAAGCAGGTATTCGCCAAGGATATGCTGTTCGC
Source organism: Paenibacillus sp. MY03 (assembly GCF_002165585.1). Taxonomy (NCBI): domain Bacteria; kingdom Bacillati; phylum Bacillota; class Bacilli; order Caryophanales; family Paenibacillaceae; genus Paenibacillus; species Paenibacillus sp. MY03. Next base: position 7,081 of record NZ_MXQD01000007.1, read on the forward strand.
TACGCTGGAGACATCGGTACGCAGCATCGAGCTGCCGGACAACAAGTCGTTCCTGCTTACGGATACCGTCGGCTTCGTCAGCCAGCTGCCCCATCACCTCATCAAAGCGTTCCGTTCCACGCTGGAGGAGGTAACGGAAGCCGATCTGCTCGTGCACGTCGTAGACTACGCGCACGAAGATTATGAGCAGCTCGTCACCGTCACTAACGAGACGTTGGGCGAGCTGGGCGCTGACGGCATCCCGACTGTCTACGCCTACAACAAATGCGATCTGACGGAGCATCCTTATCCCATGAGGTCCGGCAATTCGGTCTATATGTCGGTGAAGGAAGGCCAAGGGATTCAGGAGCTGATCGAAGTCGTTCGCTCCCATATTTTCGCCAATTACGTCAAAAAGGATATTCTTATCCCCTTTAATCAGGGAAAGCTCGTGTCTTACTTCAACGAGCATGCCCATGTCATGTCGACCAGTTACGAAGCCGAGGGCACGCGTATGCTGATCGAATGCAGCACAGCCGACTATGAACGTTTTAAGAACGACTTTGTCGAGGTGGACGCCGAGAGCTAAGCAAGATACGAATACCAAAAATCCGGAGAGGGCTGTTGCCCTTCCGGATTTTTTCGTTAAATCGATATATTTTGAAATTGCAGCACAAACGTCGTTCCTTTGCCAGGCTCGCTATCGATATGTATCATCCCGCCCATCTTCTTAACGATATTAAAGGATACCATCGTGCCAAGCCCCGTTCCCTTATCCTTGGTGGAATAATATGGCGTACCTAACCGTTTAACCTGGTCGGCGCTCATGCCGATACCCGTATCCGCTATCCGGATTACCGCCGTGCCGGCCTGCTTGCTAAGCTCGAGAGAAAGATCCCCGCCATTTGGCATCGCCTCAATGGCATTTTTGCCGATATTAAGCAGCACCTGTCTAAACTTGTGCCTGTCCCCCATGACGGCCAGCTTGCTCTCCTCATAATAGGAAACATGTAATCTGATGTTGTTGAAGTTAGCGTAATTAAGAAGCAGATTGAACATATAACCCAGCTCCGCATTAAGGTCAATCTCCTCGATCACCTCCAGATCATTGCGGGCGAGCGACAAGTAATCGGAAATAATGCCTTCCGCCCGGTCAAGCTCCGCAAAGCAGATGGCCTTGTATTGCTCCTTCTTCTCGGGAGTAAGCTCCTTCGTGCCAAGCAATTGAATAAAACCCCGAACCGACGTGAGCGGGTTTCGGATTTCATGCGCCACGGACGCGGCAATCTCGCTGACGAGCTTCATCCGTTCCGTATTGACGACCTCGTCTTGAATGCGGCTGTATCGCCTCATAAATTCGATGATCAAAACTCCCATTACCAGAATAAAACTTTGGAACACATAGGTGGCAATAGTCTCCATCGGGTTGTTAGTCAACAGATAAAGTTGACCCTTCGTAATCAAATAGGTGGTGAACGTCACTAATTTAATGAGCGCGCATGCCAGCACGGCGATAACCGCCTTCATGCGAAGAGACGCCGCGTCGTACCTCTTCATCGCCAGCCACGCGATGCAATAGGTGGGCAGCAACGAAAATATGTACAGCAGAATATCGGATGTTCCCAACACGTACCTCGTGGCGATAATGACCCCGTACAGAAACAGGGATACAACGGGACCTCCGTACAAGGTGCCGATTACGAGCGGTACGGAACGAAAGTCGTAAGAGATTCCGTTCATCATGACCGGGAAACACATCGTCGCCAGGATGGCTATGCAGCAAAGCAGGAACAAGTAGGCGCGGTATGCGTTGACCCTGTCTCTGATTCTGTGCAAATAAGGGTATAATACGAAAGGAGATGAAATAATAAAAACGTTAAATAAAAACTCCTTTAGAAAGAGCAGCACGTCGAAGTCCCCTTCACGAATCTCCGAATCTGTATCCTGCCCTTAATATAGCATATTTTTCCGATTTGTTTTGAGATAATTTATATCCCATATTTACCCATATTCAATTCGGCTCGCAACAAAAAAAGAAGAAATCAGCATGCATATTGTGCACAGACTGAATTTCTTCTCCTATCGGACGTTTCCATAAAGACTTGTCATTATGCAGTGACGCTGCTGCGGGCAAATGTCAGCTGGTTTTTCCCTTTGCTCTTGGAGGCGTAGAGCGCTTCGTCGGCATCCCGCAGCAGGCTTAACGGATCGCGATCATCTTGCGGCCACATCGCGAGTCCGATGCTGCAGCTTACCCGCATTATCTTGCCATCAATCTCATACGGCTGCCGCACGGCCTCCAACACACTCGTTGCTACCGCCTCCGCCTCTAATTCGGCATTCGCTCGGGACACGGACAGGATGAGGACGAATTCGTCTCCGCCCATACGGAACAAGTAATCGCCGCTCCGCGCATTCTTCCAAAGCCTGGAGGCAACCTCCTTTAGAAGCTCGTCCCCGGCCGCATGGCCATGCGTATCGTTAATGTTCTTAAAGCCGTCGAGATCCATATAAACGAATGATAGCGAGCTGCGCTGCTCCTCCGCTTGCCTGACGGCACGCTGAACGATGACATCCATCGCGGACCGGTTAAGCAATCCCGTCAGCTTATCGTGATGAGCCTTGTCCTCCATTCGAACAAGCTGAGTCTCGGTCTCCGTCAGATCCGCGATCAGCGACCGCAGAGAACTGGACAGCAACTCAATGTCCTTAATCCCCTTCGAATAAGGAATTTCGGCACTCTCTCCTCTGCGGAGCTTGTTCGCCGCTTCTGCTATAAGCGACAGCGGCTTCGATACTTTGCGAGCGAGCAGCCATCCTATCAGCGCGCATGCCACGGCCAGCGCGAGACCAAGCAAGGTCATGAACGCAATAAGCTCCTGCACGGGAGCAAAAGCCAGTTCCGCCGGCTGACGGACGACAATCCTCCAGCCTAGACCCGGGTAGTTGCCGTAACCCGAACTTTGAGCGAAGCCGGTCAAATACTTTTTCCCGTCCGGCCATCGTCGCACATCCCATTTGTTGTCCGTGCTCAATGTTTCCAGGTCAGTCAACTGAAGCAATTGTCCGATCATATCCTCGGGACCCGACAATACCGTATTATCCTTCTCCCTTAATACGAACACCTCAAGCTCCTGCTTTCGGTCTCTATGATAAGGAGCAAGCAACGATTTCTGCAGCTCCTGCGACCATTCCCAGCTCAGTTGCGCCGCGAGTATGCCCGTAAACATTCCTTTGTTGTCGTATAAAGGCGTGCTGATATCGACGACCTTAAGCGGATCGCCCGACGGGCTCGTCAACTGCTCGGCTAACAGCACAGCTTCATGCACGTCACCGATAAACGGCTTTTGGAGCGCCTCAAGAAAAACGGGACGTTTCTCGAAATTCACACCGATCATAAGGTCTTTGGTCGCCGCCCTCACGATGCCCTGCGCATCCAGCAGAGCTACCCAAGAGAACGCTGGAATGTTGTCCTGCAATTCGTTCAGCAGGCGGCTGACCTCCTTCAGATCCTCCTGCTCCTTCAGCGTGTTCAGCGTACTCAACAGCATGATCTCGTTATAACGCGACCACATGTAACGGTCCAGCTTATCGGTCATACCGTATGCCAGGGCTGCGACCTGTCCCCCAATTTCCTTCTCTAACACGGTTTTTGTCCGCTGTCCATATAACGTAGCTACTGATGCAATAACAAGTAAAATTATAAGCGCGAACGATAATGCAAAATAAGTTCTCAGTTTCAAAGCCTGTCCTTCCCAATCCCGCGAAAAGATTGTCCATATTTGTCGAACAAGCAGTATTATAGACGAATTAATCAATGAATGGAAGGTTATTGCGACATATTCGCTGGAGTTACAGCATGTAAATGCTTGTCCTGTAATACTATGTAAGTACGTTCTAAGATTCGGTTATCCGAATTTCGAATGGCTCCGAAACAATTCGAAACGATTGCTTTCGGTCTCCATTCAGCTTCACTTCAAATGTTGCCGTGGCCACCAGCGTGTACGTTCCCGGCTGTTCGATCCGAATGATTCGTTTGCCCGACTCGTAGATCTCCTTATCGGGATTGTACGTTTCATTGGGCTTCGCTATGCCGTTAATGCCAATAGAATCGGTAACATGCATCTCAATCTGGGGCTGATCGCGCTCATCGTAAATTTGCACATGGATAAGCGGGGAGCCGTGATATACAGCCGCCGATCGATTCGTCAAATTGATCACCCCCGTCGTAATTTCGATATCTTCATTGGCCTTCCATGTCCTTGCATCAACCGTTTCAACCGTGGCGGCAAAGTCTGATTCCTCGAACATTTTGTCTTCCGGCTTCATGCATGCGGTTGCCGTTATTATAAGTATCAGAATAACCATACCACTGATCAAACTTCTTTTCCCTTTGCACGAACCTCTCATTGCATGCCCACCCTTCACTCTTCTTACTACGCCTCAGGAGAGGCGCTTGGCCGTATCCATTCTATCCCTTATCCCTGCCGCTCACACATTCAACCGATACTCCGAAGGACTGAAGCCCACTTCCCTGCGGAACGTTTTGGAGAAATAGTTGGCGTCGTCGAAGCCCGTGGCCGCAGCGACCTCCTTCACGCTTCGGGACGTCGTCTTGAGCAGCAGCTTGGCATGATCCATGCGCTTCCGGCTGACGTACTTGAGCGGCGGAATGCCGAAGTGGCGCTTAAAATATTTGCTGAAATAGTTGGGATGCAGATGCAGCACCTCCGCCAGCTCCTCCAGCGTCATCTCTTGATCGAGATGCTCGTCCACATATCGCTGAATGAGCGTCAGCCTTTCCATCTCATGGCTCTGGCTCTGACGGATGCGAATGGGCTGCGCCTCCATTAACAAAGACAGGATGTGAAGCAGAATCGCCTTCTCCTTAAGTCTGGCTGCGATGGACGAATCCTGGTGCGCGGACACAAGCTCGCAGAACAGCTCTTCCACTACGGCCCGGTCCAGTCCCGCGAAGCTGCATGGCAGATCCAGCCAATGAAAGACATCCGTCTGCCCCGTTATAGCAGTGAAGTGGCACCAATATTTGCGGAAGGGGCGATCGCTGATCGCCGAAAACGATTGCTGCTTGTGCGCGGGCATCAACACGACTTGCCCCGGCTCCGGATACAGCTCCCGGTCTTCGATTTTGATCCAGCCTTCCCCGTCCAAAATAAAGTACAGTTTATTAAAAGCCGGACGATAATCCAGCTCGCGCCAGCCCGTCCAGCATTGCGTCAACTTCGCTTCAAGCACCTCAACCTGCATCCCCAATACCATGTCGTGCGCGGCTCCGCCGATGACGCTTCCGTCCATGCGTACCTCCCCGTTCTGTCGCTTGAACAGGAACTTGTCCAAGCCTGGTTATCCGCTATTTTTTTACCCGCGATAGTTAGTTTCCTTCTCTGTCCATTCTATCACAAGCTTGGTAAACTGATGCTGAACATTACGAGACAGGAGGTTTCTCGCATGAGTACTGGACAACGATTAATCAAGGAACGAACGGATCGGACCGAATGGTTCCTTAACGACCGGTTCGGCATGTTTATCCACTGGGGGCTGTACGCCATCCCGGCTCGCGGCGAATGGGTCCGCAGCTTCGAGCAATTGACCGTGGAAGATTATCAGCCTTACTTCGAACAATTCGATCCCGTGGACTACGATCCCCGCGCATGGGCGAAGGCGGCCAAGCAAGCCGGGATGAAATATGCGGTGCTGACCGCCAAGCACCATGACGGCTTCTGTCTGTTCGACAGCAAGCTGACGGATTACAAGGCGACGAACACGAAGGCCGGTCGCGATCTCGTAGCGGAATTTCTGGAAGCATTCCGTGCGGAAGGACTAAAGGTGGGGCTCTACTACTCCCTTATCGACTGGCATCACGAGGATTATCCCGCTTATGGCGACCAGATCCATCCCATGAAAAATAACGAGCAATTCAAGCGCGATCCCGCAAACTTCCATCGTTACTTGACCTACATGCACGGGCAGGTCCGCGAGTTGTTGACGAACTACGGCAAACTCGACATCATGTGGTTCGACTTCTCTTACGGCGAAATGAGCCAGGAAACGTGGAAAGCGACGGAGCTGATCGGGATGATGCGCTCCCTGCAGCCGCATATTATTATCGACAACCGGCTGGAAGGAAGCGGAGAGCACGGCGGCAGCATCTATTCCGACGAGCCTACGGTATACGCGGGCGACTTCGCATCGCCGGAGCAGATCATCCCTCCGCGCGGCATTACCGGCGCGGACGGCAACCCCGTCCCTTGGGAGGCCTGCATCACGCTGAACAACAACTGGGGGTATGCCGCCGCCGACCGTCAGTACAAAAGTCCGGCCACCGTCATCCGCAAGCTCGTGGAATGCGTGAGCAAAAACGGAAATCTGCTCCTCAATGTCGGACCCGACGCCAGAGGCGTCATTCCGAGGGAGTCGCTCGATATTCTCGCCGAGGTCGGCGACTGGATCGCGCGCAACGGCGACAGCATCTACGGCTGCGGCGCGTCGGAGCTGCCGAAGCCCGATTGGGGACGGTACACGAGCAACGGCGGCAAGCTGTACGCCCACGTTTTCGAAGAGAGCATCGGTCCCATCGTCCTTGCCGGCTTGGCCAGCCACGTCAAGTCGGCGCGTCTGCTCGCGGACGGCTCCGAGCTCATCGTAAATACGCCTTGGAGCGCCAAGGAATTCAAAGAGGACGCATTCGTAAACTTCGCCCGTCCCGAGCATTACACCTATCCGTTGCCGGACAAACGCGACACTGTAATTGAGCTGACGCTGAACGACTAGATTAGTCTCTATTAATCATTTAAATTCCATCATCGCCGAGGTACAGCCGAACAAACTTCTCCCTTCCCGCATGCATACGCTGTCGTATGAATGAAAGGGAGGAATGTAGATTGGCCACTTTCAGAGCTAGACTTCGCGGCCGCAACGAAGTGCCGCCGGTGATCACGAACGCCTCCGGCAGCGCCGTGTTCCGCGAAATATTCGGACGAACCGGCGTTGACCGCAGACGCGTGCGCGCGCTTCAATTCCGTCTCACACTGAACAACATTCGCAGAGTGACGCAGGCGCATATTCATCTTGGTCGGCCCGGTCAGAACGGTCCCGTTGTCGCTTTTCTGTTCGGACCCAACCGTCAGGGCGTATCGTTTAGGCGCGGCGTTATTCGAGGCACGCTCAGAAGCAACGATCTGGTCGGACCTCTTAGAGGGCAAAGCATTCGTGCGCTAGTTCGCGAGATCGAACGCGGTAACGCCTACGTAAACGTGCATACGGTGCGTAATCCGGATGGAGAAATACGCGGGCAAATCCGTTAATAAACCGTAAATACGAAGCACTCATCGATTCTGCATGAATCCCAACAAAAAAGGGGCTTCCTTCGGCTTTTAAGCCGGAGAAAGCCCCTTTTCCTATTCCTTCCAAAAAAATCCGCAGCCTTCTTCGGCTGCGGATTTTTTGTTTGTTTATCGGTTATTTGATATAAACGCTGCCGAAAGGGAGCACTTCGCGAAGCAGCCGCTTGAACCAGCCTTCGTCGCTGAGCCGGCTCTCCAGTCCGCTGTCCCGCGAACCCGTCTGAATAAGCACCGGCCCCTTCCCTCTGAGCTCCCACTGCACGTTCATATGCTGGCTCGCGAGGGAATTGCCGTAGACGGACAGTTGGATGGAGGCGTTGTCGGGATACGCGACAAGCGCTCCCTTATCCACGAACAACGGCGTCTCCTGATCCAGCTGAATGACCGCCAGATCGCCTACCGACAGTACGCCCAGCGTACCCGGACCGCTGAACTGGATGCGGATCAGTTCCCGCGTAATCCATGCCGTCTTGAGCCGCATCACCTTGCTCTTGAAGGTCATATCGTCGGAGAGAAACATAATATGGCGAAAGTCGAACAGCAGGCTGCCTCCCTCCGGCACCTCAATGGGCACAAGCGAATAACCTGCCGGAAGCCCCATGACAAACGAGGCCGGCCCCTGAAGCCTGGAACGGATCCACTTCTTCTTGCGGAAGGCGCCCCCGATGTTCATGAACTTGTCCTCGCGATTTCTGGGAGCTCCGCTGAACGCGATAATCGATCGCGGATGCAGCACCTGAAGAGCTTCTTCTTGACCAAGCTCGACGCGCACATGCCCTAGCGGAGAAGGCGCCGCGATGTTCATGGCAGCGTCACTCCGCGGCTGTCGTCATGCGCTCTGCCGCCGCGCCCTTGTCGGCGCCATGTCAAGAAGCGCCATACCCGTACGGACAACGCATAGACGGCAATGAGCGCTACAAGAGCTCCCGCGGCGATTGCCGCTTTACGGTACAGCGACTGACGGTTCTGCTCCAGCTCTTCCATCTGGCCCACCAGCCTTGCATTCTCCCGTGCCAGCTCCTCATTGCGTGCCTGCATCTGCTCGTTTTGCTCCCGAATAGCTTCGTTGCTGGACTCCAGCTCCTGCTGGCGCTGGAGCAACTGCTCGGCTTGGCGGCGCGAATCCTCCAGCTGTCCTTCCACGGCCTTGATGCTGGCGTCGTAAGCCTCCTGGAGCTCGTCCAGCTTGTCGGGCGCCTGGTAAATATCCTTGATCCGGTCGAACATGCCGGCACTCGCCGTCTCTAACGGCACGGCAACATATAATAGAGATAGAATCATAACGGTATACAATAGTTTCGCTACTTTCATCGCATTCACCCGCCTTCTGCGATTTATCCACGAAAGATGCGGGTTCCACGCTTCCGCGTCGCCTTGCATCCTTCGCCTACATCCATACTAATTGTCTCTTATTCTAGCATAAATTAGTCGGGACATGTCGAAATACGCAGAAGTTGCCATAGCGTTCCAACTTAGAGGATTTGCGATCGTTTAGCGGTAATTTGATATTACATGCAACGAACTAACAACATACTAGCAACAAACTATAGATAAGCGGAAAATCGCCACCTAATTGCAATAAAACTAACAAATCAATCATTCGGCGTTCAATCGCAGTTGCCGATTAAGGGTGCGCCGGCGTGACTGCCTCGCGAATAAGCGTATCCAGTTCCGCGGCATAACGTTCGAGTTGCTCCACGCTCCAACCGAGCTCCTGCTCCATGGCCCGGATAACGGGCTCTTTCCATGCGCGGACCGTGTCCATGCGGAAGAAAAGATCCCCCGTGCGGCGGACGAAGAAGTCGGCCGGCGTAACCGCCATCTCGTGAAGCATCGAATACCGCAGCATCGCGGCCAAATTCGCCGGCAACCCGTAGACACTGGCCAAGCGGCCGGATTGTTCGGCGTCGTCAAAGATTCTGCCAACGTTCGAGCCGTAGCGCCTTGCCAGGAAGTCCGCATCGCGTCTGCTGAAACCCGCCCTCTCTCCATCCGCAACAGCCGAACGGACATAAGCTTCGAATCGCGCAGAGCCGCCCACGTCACCGCCCGATATCGGCAAGTCGCGCGTCATACTGCTGCCGTACGACCCGCCGTTGCCGTTGCTCTTCATGAGCGAGACAACCTTGTCGACAACGTTCTCCGCCATCTTGCGATAACCCGTCAGCTTGCCGCCCGCGATCGACAGCAAGCCGGATTCCGATACGAATAGCTCATCCCGGCGGGATACCTCCGAAGGGGATTTTCCTTCCTGTTGGATAAGCGGCCGAAGTCCAGCCCAACTCGACTCCACGTCCGCAGAAGTTAATTTAAGCCGAGGAAACATGCCGTTCGCGGCTGTCAGCAGATAGTCGCGGTCAGCGGCCGTCATGGCCGGATGGGCCGTATCGCCCGCATAGTTCGTATCCGTCGTGCCGAAGTACGTCTTGCCGTCACGCGGAATCGCAAACACCATGCGGCCGTCCGGCGTATCGAAGTACACCGCCTGCCTTAGCGGAAATCTGCCTCCGTCGAATACCAGATGCACGCCTTTGGTCAAGCGAAGCGTCTTGCCCCGCTTGGAGCCGTCCAGCTCGCGCACGTCGTCGACCCATGGTCCCGCCGCATTGATGACGTAAGTAGCCGACAACCGATGCGTTGTTCCGCCGATGATATCGTGCACTTCCGCCCCGCATACGGTCCCTTTCCCGTCATACAGCAGCTTCTCTGCGCGCGCATAGTTGACCGCCATGGCTCCGGAATCGATCGCCTTTTTGAGCACCTCGATCGTCAGTCTCGCATCATCCGTCCGATATTCGACATAATAGCCGCCGCCCTTTATGCCGTCCTCCTTCAGCAGTGGTTCCTTCGCCAGCGTCTCTGCCTTGCCGAGCATCTTCCTGCGCTCGCTCCGCTTGACGCCCGCCAGGAAGTCATACACTCTAAGGCCGATCGACGTGGTGAACTTGCCGAATGTTCCCCCCTTGTAAAACGGCAGCAGCATCCACTCCGGAGTCGTCACATGCGGTCCGTTCTCGTATACGATGGCACGTTCCTTGCCTACCTCGGCGACGACGCCGATCTCGAGTTGCTTCAAGTACCGCAACCCCCCGTGCACCAGCTTCGTCGAACGGCTCGACGTGCCCGCCGCGAAGTCCTGCATTTCCACCAGACCGACTCTCATCCCCCGAGACGCCGCGTCCAGGGCGATACCGGCCCCCGTAATGCCTCCCCCGATGATCAATACATCCAACTGACTGGCCGCCATCGCGCGAAGACTGCCGCTACGACTGCTCGCTCCGAAGGCCGTATCGCTGACCTGCCCGACTTCTCCTCCGAATTCGCCTGCTTCGTTCCCTGTTCCTACCCGTTTTTGTTCCATATCCGATTCCTCCGTTCGCTCTCCTGTAGACACGTTATGTTTATCATTACCCATTTGCCAGTATTATGCTCATCCGCACGCTCTCCAAATTGAAGCCTGAAACACGATAGAAATCGAAAAAAACCGCCCAGACCATCCTCCTCCCTCGCGGAAGGCTGATGGCCTAAACGGTTTCTCCGAATCTCCGACCTTTATTAACTTAACCCCACTATAGCATGTGCCAAAGCCGATCGCAAGCCTAGACTGTTCAGTTGCTAAATGCCATCGCCGCCGCGACCGCGCGCTTCCAGCCGCCGTACAGCTCTTGTCTTCGAGCTTCGTCCATGGCAGGCTCGAATAGACGATCCACCTGGCGCAGCGCCTCGATCTCGGACTTATCCTTCCAGAAACCTACGGCGAGACCGGCCAAATAAGCCGCTCCAAGAGCCGTGGATTCCAGCGATAGCGGTCGCTCGACCGGCACGCCGAGCAGATCGCTCTGGAACTGCATCAAAAGACCATTCGACACTGCGCCTCCATCCACCGCCAGCGATGCCAGATGGACGCCTGCTTCCTCCTCCATCACCTTGAGCACATCCTTCGTCTGATACGCCAGCGATTCCAGCACTGCGCGCACGAAGTGCGCCTTGGTCGTTCCCCGCGTCAGACCGAATACGGAGCCTCGTACATCGCTGTTCCAATACGGCGTGCCAAGACCCACGAAAGCGGGCACGACATAAACGCCGTCCGTTCCTCCCGCTTCGGCCGCCAGCGCCTCCGTCTCGGAAGCCGATTCGATCAACTCCAGCCCATCGCGCAGCCACTGAATGGCAGCACCGGCCACGAATACGCTGCCCTCCAGCGCGTATTCCAGCTTTCCGTCCAGCTCCCAGGCGATCGTAGTGAGCAGTCCCTTCTGCGACATGATCGCTTGCTCGCCGGTATTCATGAGCATAAAGCAGCCCGTGCCGTACGTATTTTTCGTCGCTCCCTTGCGGAAGGCGTTCTGTCCGAACAGAGCGGCCTGCTGGTCGCCGGCGGCGCCGGAGATCGGAAGGGCAAGCCCCAGCAGCGATTCCTCCGCGTATCCGTAAATTTCGGAGCTGGACTTCACTTCCGGCAGCATCGCGCGAGGGATGCGGAGCAAGCTCAACAGCTCATCATCCCACCCGCGATCATGAATGTTGAACAACAGCGTGCGCGACGCATTCGATACATCCGTCACATGCGCCTTTCCGCCTGTCAACTTCCAGATGAGCCACGTCTCGACCGTGCCGAATAGCAGCTCCCCGCGCTCGGCGCGTTCCCGGGCGCCGTCCACATGCTCCAGCAGCCAAGCGATTTTGGTCCCGGAGAAATAAGCGTCGATCAACAGCCCCGTGCGGGCATGAATATTGTCCCCGTGTCCATCGGCTTTAAGACTGTTGCAAATATCGGCCGACTGGCGAGACTGCCAGACAATCGCTGCATGAATGGGCTCTCCTGTCGCTTTGTCCCAGACGATCGTCGTCTCTCTCTGATTCGTAATGCCGATGCCCGCAATCTGCTCCGGCCGCGCGCCCGTTTCCTTCAACACGCCGCGCATGACACGTTTCGTTGATTCCCAAATATCCAATGCATCCGCTTCCACGGCGCCAGGCGATGGGTATTCAAGTTTAAGCTCCTCTCGCGCGATGCCAGCGATCCTCCCCATGCGGTCTACAAGCAGCGCTCTCGTGCTGGTCGTCCCCTGATCCAGCGATAACATATAGGTTTCCACAACGCTTCCTCCTCATACCAGATGGTTCAACAACTATCGATCAATCCATAATCCGATAAATGATCACAATCTATAAACCAAATCCCATACTGCGGTCCTATTCCCGCCAAAGCTCGCTCCGCGACGTCGTAATCGCAGCGGCGCCCGCCGCCAGCGCCTGCCGCACATGCTCCTTGGTGCGGATCAGTCCGCCCGCGATGACGGGGATGCCGGTCCGCTCCTTCACTTCCGCGATAATCTCGGGCATTAGTCCCGGCAGCACCTCGACGTAATCGGGCTGCGTCTTCTCCAGCAGCTTGCAGCTCTTCTCCAGCGCATCCGAATCCAGCAGGAACAGCCTCTGTACGGCGATAAGCCCTGCTTGCTTCGTCCGGGCGATCACGCCCGCGCGCGTCGAGATAAGCCCTGCCGGGCGAATCGTCTGGCATAGATACTCCGCCGCGTATTCGTCGTTCTTAAGGCCGTCGATGAGATCGGCGTGCAGAAGCACTTTTTTGCCACCGGCTCTAGCCAGATCGACAAGTCCTTGAACATGTCCCAGATGCCCGCCCAGCAGCACCATGTACGTATAGGGCGACGCGATAATCGCCTCTACTTCCTTCGCCTTGCGAGCCGCCGGAAGCAAGCTCTGCTCCTTCGTCAACAGCGGCATACCCGCCACCTCCCGATCAGTCATCCTACACACTAAGGTAATACGAAGTGCGGTCCAAGCGCAAATAGCAAATTTACTCCAGCTGTTTTCCGCATGGTGAAATAGGGGCTGTCATATGCTACAATACGGTGATCTCAAACGCATTCAGGACTAGGAGGGTGAAGCTTCGCCCATGTTAATGATCGGTATCGCAGGAGGCACCGGCTCCGGCAAAACAACCGTCGCGCGTTCCGTCATCGACCGGATCGGCGCAGACAAAGTCACATTCATCTCGCAGGACAATTATTATAAAAACTTCCCAGAGCTTATCCTCGAAGAACGCGAGCGCCTCAATTACGATCACCCGCTGGCCTTCGACAACGAATTGCTTATTCGAGATCTCAAGCTTCTGCGCGAAGGACGCCGGGCCGTCGCGCCGGTCTACGACTTCTCCCGTCACGCCCGCTCCGAGACCGAAACGCTGGAGCTCAAGCCGAATCGGATCGTTGTGCTGGAAGGGCTGCTCGTGCTGGCCGACCAACATGTGCGGGATCTGCTCGATATCAAAGTGTTCGTCGATACCGACCCGGACGTCCGCATTTTACGCAGGGTGCTGCGGGATATCCAGGAACGCGGCCGCAGCATACAGTCCATTTACGACCAATATCTGGAGACGGTAAAACCGATGCATGAAGCCTTTATCGAGCCGTCCAAAAAATACGCCGACCTCATCATCCCCGAAGGCGGGCATAATCAGGTTGGCATCCAGCTTCTCTCCGCGCTTATGGAGAACGTGCTCAGCGAAGCTTAAATGAACGACCTTGCAGACAAGGCCGCGGGTCATGCGACTCGCCCGCCGCTTTCATACGCTTTTTCGGGACGCTGCCGGCATCATGAATTGACATGATGATATTAGTACCGTATAGTACCATTATGACACCAACAAAACGAACGAACTCCAATCGCGACGTCGCTCTGGAAGCCGCGTCGCATCTCTTCCTCACGCGGGGCGTAACGGTCACCAGCATGGATGACATCGTCGCCTACAGCCATGTCTCCAAGACGAATATTTATTATTATTTCAAGAGCAAGGAGGAGCTTCTGCTCACGATCGTGGACGGCTTAACGTCACACTACGAGCGAAGGCTGGCCGCTATTCTGTCGGAAGAGGGGGCGTCCGTCTACGACAAGCTTGAGAGGGTCATCTCCGCTTTATCCTTGGAGAACGAAAATAACAACTATCTCGGCGGATGTCCCTTCTTGACGCTGTACGTCCAGACGGCTGGCGAATACCCCGCGGCTAAAGAGAAATTCCGGCGTTTTTTCTCCATGCAGCTGGAAAGCCTGGAAGCCCTGCTGACGGACGGAATAAGTCGGGGCGAATTGCGCAAAGATCTGCCTGCTCAAGCAACCGCCGCGATGATCGTCTCGACGATCGAAGGTGGGTTGTTTGTCGCCCAGAGCACCGGCATGAACGGAATGCTGAAGGATGTATTGCCTGCTTTAGCGCTTTTGCTAAAGTAATTTTTTTAATCAAATTAGTACCTATTAGTACTATAAATTCAAATCGATGGGACGGATGACACATGAACGTATTTTTGACCGGCGGAACGGGATTTATCGGCAAACCTCTCCTGAGGAGACTGGCTGCGGAGGGCCATCGCGTCTATGCGCTTGTGCGCTCCCTATCGAAGTTCGAGACTGTGCTGGAAGAGCTGCGGATGACGGATAGAGATCAGACCGTCTTGCCAATGGTCGGCGACTTAACCTTGCCGAAGCTGGGCCTCTCCACGGAGAACATCGGGCAATTGCTGGCTTGCGACACGTTCATTCACGCAGGCGGTCCGATGAATATCGGGCTGGATCTGGCCGAGGCCGAGATCGTGTTCCGCGGCGCGGCCCGGGAAGCGGCCGGACTTGCGGAGAGCCTTGTCAGGGAAGGCAAGCTGCGCCACTTCGTTCACGTCGTCGGATTCATGAGTCCATATGACGAGAGCAACGCGCTGACGGATCTGCCCGGCGCCGTCAGCCACGCACCGCCTTACGAGATCATGAAGTTCGAGGCCGATTCCTACATTCGTAAGGCTCTGCGACCGCTTGAAATAACCTTGTCCACCGTCAATCCCAGCGTCGTCGTCGGCCATTCGGTTACCGGCGAGACCGAGCAGACGGGCGGACTCGGCATTCTCGTCGATGCCGTTCGCAAAGGAGCGATGCCCCTGTCTCCTGGCGGGACGGATCATTGGCTGCCCATGGTCCATGTCGATCATACGGCGGCGTTCATCGCAAGTCTCGTCGCAAAGAGACCTGCCGTCAGCGATACCTTTTACTTGTTGGATGATAAGAGAGATAGCCTTTCCATGCCGGAGTTGACGGGGCTTATCGCCCGGGAGCTTAGGGTGAAACCTCCGCTCGCCGCGGCTCCTCCCGTCTTGATAAAGCGGCTGTTGTCATGGGGCGGGAACCGACTGCTCGGCATCCCCTCCGAGTCGATGAACTTCATCGTGCGGAAAGAATTTACGACGACATCCAAGGAACGCGTGCTGCGAGGTCTTGCCGTCAACCAAGAGGCGCTCCGCCGCGTCGTCGCCGATCTCGACTATCGGCTTAGCCATCCGGGCCGCAAGCTTTCCGGTGATGCGACGCTTCATGTCCACGAGGGGATGACGCTGCTGGCCTTGCAGGATGGGATTCATCCGGCTGCGGGCATTACGGCTGAGGTTATTTCGGGAGAGGGGAACCTCCCTTCCGCTAATCAGCCTTCGCGGCTACCGACGACCGGTCAACCCATGCCGCTCGTATTCGTTCACGGCATCTACAGCTCGGCGGAGCAACTGCTGCCGCTTGCCAGAGCCGTCAAGCATGACGGGCCTAAGCAGATCCTTGAGCTTCCCGGCCTTGGGCGCGCGCCTTACCATCGTCATCCTTCGGTCTTGGAAGGGTATGTCGAAGGTCTTGCGCGCCTGCTGCGAAGCTTCGACGAACCTGTCGTGCTGATCGGCCATTCCTTTGGCGGTTTGATTGCGGCGAAAGCGACGGAGAGCGTGCCCGGCCCCGTTCGCAAGCTGCTTCTGCTCCAGCCTGCGCTTCATCCCGTACGCAAGGCCGCGTATCGTTTCCCGAAGCTGAGCGCCCGCTTGTTCAGGCGCGGCTCGTTTCGCCTGATCTCCAAACAACTCAAAAAATCCGGCACCTTCGCCATAAGCGAGAATGTGCCGGAGGACTATGTTCGTTACGTCCGGGAGGAGCTGGCTTCTCCCAGAGTGTTGTCGACGACGGCGGAAATTGCCAGGCAACTGACGCGCGCGGACGTTTACTTGCCGATGCTGTCGGCTTCAGTACGGAACAAAGCGGCCATTCTGTGGGGTGAAGCGGATGCCGTATGGCGGTTACCGCACGCCTTGCAGGGATGCCGTGTGGATACGTTGCCTTTCGGTCATCAATTTCCCATCTCCCGTCCGTTAGAGACGGCGGCTTGGATCGAAGACCAATTGTTGGCGGATCGGGGAAATTCCATCAACCCCGTGCTTCTCTCCGATACTCCGTGAAGTAGAAAGCACCAGTCGTATGCGCCGAATCGATAATGCGGTTCATCACTTTGCATACATGCTGCATAGAATCGATGTCCTTGAGTGTAGAAGCCATCTGATGCAACGTATTGAGGCTGCCGAGCGCATGCTCCTTGCCAACGACCCCGTTTTTTAAATTGGCAACAACCCGATCGATTTCTATGTGGATGAACCAGGCCGTCCTCTTTCTAAGCGATTTTTTGTCCAAATAGCGCCCCTCCGTCATCTTGAGTAATAATCTCTATGACTAGTATAGCGAGCTTGATCGCAGAGGGGTGTCGAAGCGCGTAGTCGAAACGCAATTCTTTCTGACAAGATTCTAACTACAATTCCGACAAAATACGATGGTATACTTTGGAATTTAAATCTAACAATTGGATTATATTTCAATTTGGTGAACCTGGGAAGTTACACCGGATTGCTGCAGGTAAGGAACGTTAGATCGATCGATGTCAGCTGCATCAGCGTGCGCAGCGTCTCCATCCTTGCGTACGTGTTTCATGGCATTCCGGCGCTGCTGGAACTATTCTTGATTGGAAGCGGCCGAAGCATAATCGCAACATTGTATGAACTTAATACCGTGTGTGGCTTGAACACCTGGTATGATCTGAACACGCCGTATGGTCTGAACACCGAATGTGAGCTTAATGCCGTGTGTGACCCGGACACCGGGTATGACCTGAACATCTTGTATGACCTGAACTCCGGGTATGACCTGAACATCTTGTATGACCTAAACTCCGGGTACCCTCATCATTAATTGTGCATTTTTACTCAATTTTTCTGATCATTACCGCCCCTGGGCCGCAATTTGTACGAATATACACAAATCCTCGATCTACATCGTTTCTTTGAAGTCCTTCAGACCAAAATTTATGTATATTTACACAAATTTATGAAATTATAACTCATAATGGGCTTTATTTGTGTATTTTCGTACAATTATTTTTCTAATCGCGTTATCGTAACCGATGCTTTTAGCCAAATAGCCTTTTCATTGCAGCCAAAAAACGCCCCGGCTGCCGTTAGGCAACGCAAGGCGTGAGGAGCAGGGCGTGCACAAGCACGAGGCGCAAGGCGCTAGACTCGAGCTGCAAGGTGTGAAGCGCAAAACGCTAGACGCTAGATGCGGGACGGTAGACGCGAGTCACACAAGCGCGAGGTGCACAAGCACGAATTGCAAGGCAGTAGACGCTAGCTGCGAGGAGAAGAAACGCAAGGCCCGAGCTCAAAGCGCGAAGCGCTAGGTGCAAGGCACAAAGGCGAGAGGCGCACAAGCACAAAGCGTGAGGCACAAGGCTAGGCGCGAGGCGCTAGACGCAAAAGTGCTAGGCGCATATCCGTTCAGCAACAAATTAATCCAGCAAAGCGGCCTGCCGCTTATAATGGTCCTCGATAACCATGCAGACCATCGCCTCGATAACCGGTACAACACGAGGGCAAATGCTGGGATCATGTCTGCCGATCGTCGTGATCGGCTTCTCGTTTCCTTCCACATCCACCGTCATCTGGGGCTTGGAGATGGAAGAGGTGGGTTTGACGACAACGCGGAACACGATGTCCGCACCCGTACTGATGCCGCCGATGATACCGCCGGCATGGTTCGTTTTGAAGCCGTCCGCGCCCATCTCGTCGTTATGCTCGCTGCCCCGCATAGTGGCCGCCTGGAATCCCGTCCCGAACTCGATGCCTTTGATGGCGCCGATCGACAGCATCGCCTTAGCGAGCTCCGCGTCCAGCTTGTCGAATACCGGCTCTCCAAGTCCTGCCGCCACGCCGCTGATTCTGCATTCGACGATACCTCCGCAGCTGTCGCCCTCCAGAGCCAATTCTTCGATGTGTTTAATCATGCGCTCGGCCGCCACAGGATCGCATGCCCGCACCGCATTCCGCTCGATCGCATCGGGATCGAACGTTTCGCAGCGGATGCCGCCGATCTCCTTCGTATAGGCGAGAACGGATACGTTCCGCTTCTCCAGCAGCTTGCGCGCCACGGCGCCTGCCGCCACGCGGGCTGCCGTCTCCCTGCCCGAAGCTCTTCCGCTGCCCCGGTAATCCCGAATGCCGTACTTCTGATCGTATGTGTAATCCGCATGCCCCGGTCTGTACAATGACTTAATATCGTCGTATGCCGATGGCTTCATATCCGTATTGTTCAGGATGATGCATAGCGGCGTGCCCGTCGTACGCCCTTCGAATATGCCCGATACGATCCGAATTTTGTCATATTCCTTCCGAGGCGTCGTTACGGAGGATTGGCCGGGCCTTCTGCGGTCCATCTGCACCTGAATATAGGCCTCGTCCAGCTCGACCCCAGGCGTGACGCCGTCTACGATGACCCCCACCTCCAGTCCATGCGATTCACCAAATGTCGTCATCTTCAATCGTTCCCCGAATGTGCTGCCCGCCATAACGCAAGCCTCCTCTTTTTTTCATCGTCCGAGTGTTCTCTTCTTCATTTTAGAGGTATACTTGGAATAAATGAAATTACAATATTTGAATCCTGTCATAGAGAGGGTTGATGTCAATGGTGTCTCATACGGAGTGGTATCGCATCTTCCTGTATGCCGCCGAAGCCTCGAATTTAACCAAAGCCGCCCAGCAGCTTCATATGACGCAGCCTTCCGTCAGCTACGCGATCAAGCAGTTGGAAGAAACGCTAGGCGTTACCCTGTTTAATCGATTGCCTAAAGGCGTGCAGTTGACCGAGGAGGGCAAGGTGCTGTATCGGCATGTTCGACTTGCCTTCGAAGAGCTGGGAGCCGCCGA
Organism: Paenibacillus sp. MY03; assembly: GCF_002165585.1. Taxonomy (NCBI): domain Bacteria; kingdom Bacillati; phylum Bacillota; class Bacilli; order Caryophanales; family Paenibacillaceae; genus Paenibacillus; species Paenibacillus sp. MY03. The sequence continues at coordinate 26,492 of NZ_MXQD01000007.1, forward strand.
ACGGCATATGAACAATCTTCGTCAATTGCATGAAGGGATTGTGCGCATTGGCGCGAACGGAGCCATTATTCGGGATAGCGTGCTCCCGGCGCTGGATGCGTTCCAAGACCGTTATCCGGATATCCACATCCAGCTTATCCAGGATCAATCCAGCAGTATTGTCGATCGGCTAAAGAAAGGAGAGCTGGATCTCGGCTTCGTCCATCTTCCTGTCTCGGACGACGAGATCGAGATCGTCGCATCGCGCATCTCCCCATACTGCGTCGTGGCAGGAACGGCCTTCGAGGAATATGCGGACCGGCCTTTATCGGCGGAACAACTTACTAAGCTTCCTCTATTGCTGCTTTCCACCGGAAGCTCAACGCGCAAATACGTTGAGCGATGGTTCCAATCACAAGGCATGGAGGCCAAAGCCGATTTCGAATTAAGCAGCTTGGACATGCTGGCCGAGTTCGCGGAACGGGGATATGGCGTAACGTTCCTGCCCAGAGCCTTCATCGCCTCCGGCATCTCCCGGAGATCGCTCCTGGAGCTTCGCACGGAGGTCCCGCTGCCGGATCGGCAGATTGGCATTGCCGCCAGAAAGCAGGCCCCCCTCTCCATCGCGGCGGAGTCCTTCCGTGACCTGCTGAGAGCACAGCAGTAGCGTCTTCCGTAGCGATCCAGTGAGACTAGAGTTCCGCTGAGACAGCTCTGCCCGGCATGGACGCAGGTAGTAACGTCTTCCGCAGAAGACCAGCGATTCTCTCATTCACGGCAGACAGCTTTGCCTGGCATGGAAGCCGGCTTTTCGAAGTTTACAAAAATCCCATCGAGCGGGATTTGTCAGCGGCCATCCAGTCGCCGCTGCGGCTCTTGGCGTAGTCCGACTTCATCTCTTCGACTAGTCGTTCCAGATCCGCTTCCCCTTCGTACTGGCGTTGCAGGGCCGCGGACACGTAGAGCTCGCCAAGCTGCGCGAAGGTGAAGCCCTCCGTACGGCGGGCGATATCGGCGATCTGGTCCTCGGCGGCGAATCTTCCCAGGCCTTTGCGCGTCAGATAGGCAAGACGCAGTCGTTCGTCCGGCAGCTTCACCTCGTATGCCCGGTCGAAGCGACCTGCCCGGTTCATAAGAGCGGGATCGATCTTCTCCGGGTAGTTGGTGGTTCCGATCAGGAAGACGCCTTCCTTGGAAGCGGCGCCGTCCAGCGTGTTCAGGAAATACGAGCGGCAGGACTCCGGCATGGAGTCCAGATCCTCGATGACGAGCACCATCGGAGCCATGCGGGCCGCGGCCGCGAACACTTCGGCGATGGACTCGCTGTTCGTATACTCCGTAATTTGCCAATACGCGACAGGCGCGTCGACGGTAGCCGAGATCGAACGGACGAGCGTCGTTTTGCCGTTGCCGGGTTTACCGTAGAGCAAAATGCCCCTTTTATACGGAATGCCATACTCTTGGAAGAACAGTCCCTCATTACTGAAAAATTCGTCCAACGAGCGGTAAATTTGCGTCTTGAGCGACTCCTCCATAAATACGTCGTCGCGCGTCACCTCGCCCTTGGGGTTCATCCGCTCCTGCTCCAATCCGTCGCGCGTATCGCTAAACAAGATCAGCTTCCTGCACTCCAGCTGGCGCTTGCGCATATCGGCGAGGAACGCTCCAAGCCCCTCATCATTCTCCGCGAAAATAATATCCTCGTTGCCAAGCCCGTACTGCGTCTCTCTCGGAATTCGGGCAAAGGCCACACGAAACTTGTCATAGACGAAAAGGTTGTTGCGAGCGGACGGACGAATCTCGTAGCCCGACAGCCGCCGGTCCGGCTCCGACTCGAACTGGAATTGGCTCGTCTCTACCAGATCGTACAGACTGGCAACATGCCGAAGCCCTTCGTAGCCGCTGCGGATGTCCTCGCAGAGCGCATCCCAGACGTCGTTGTTCTCATCCTGGTAATATAGCTTGGGCTCTGCATCCCAACGTTCCGTCAGATTGACCATAATCCGCTCCATCATGGCCACATAGTTGAAGTAGTTATGCCTCCCGCCGATAGCCGCGCCTCTATCTTTGGCATCCGCGGACCGCACGATGAATGGCGTTTCGGTCTTCGGTTCGTTTTTGAATACGATGTTCATCTTGTTCATTGTTCATCACCTTTATATTAAATGCCTTTAATCGTCGCCATAGGGCGGCATTTCGCGACAACGGATGCCAGACCCGCTCCGACTACGCTGTCCACGATTTCATCAACGTTCTTGTACGCTTGCGGGGATTCGTCCAGAATAGCCTCCAGCCCGCGATGGTTCACCACGATCTCGTCCTCTTCGCCGACGCGCATGGAACGGGCGAATTCGTCGACCGTGACAAGCTGCTTCGTCGCGTTGCGCGACCGTATTCTGCCTGCTCCATGGCAGATAGAATGGTAGTTGGCCGCGCCGCCAGGGGCACCGACCATAAGATAGGAGGCCGTCCCCATGGAACCCGGGATAAGGGCGGGATGTCCAGTCTCCAAATACGGCGCGGGGTTGCCGGGATGGCCTGCGGGCAGCGACTTGGTCGCTCCCTTGCGGTGGACGAAGTAGGCGGACTCCCCTCCCCCCTCTTCGCAGGCGTAGTTATGCATCAGATCGTATAACGTGCGAAGCTCGGCAGCCTTGCCCAGCGTCTCCTTAAATGCCTCGCGGACCGCGAAAGCCATGAGATGGCGATTTACAATGGCGAAGTTAAGCGCGGAATACATCAGGTTTACGTACGCGTACCCGGCCCCGCTGTCCAGCGGCGCGAACTGCAGCTTCGGGTCTGCCGTGCCGAGTCCCGCGCGGCTCATCGACTTCGCGACCTCGGAGCCGCAATACTGGTTGACGGAACCGCCCCATGCCCGGGAGCCGGAGTGGATCATGACGACGACCATGCCGTCCTCAAGCCCCCAGCGGTTTGCAATATCGCGGTTGTCTTCATGGATGCGAAGAGATTGAATCTCCACAAAATGGTTGCCGCCGCCCAGCGTTCCCAACTGTCTATGGGCGCGATGCCATACATGTTCCGGTAGCCGGTCGAGCTCGGCTTCGTCGAAGCGGAAGCCGCTGCTCTCGACATGCGTAAGCGAAGTCGCTTTCTTGGGCGTGTAGGCATCCGGCACGTATTTGCCCGGGAGACCGTGCAGCCCTTTGCGCAGCACATGCTCCAGCCGGATATCGGAGAAGAAGCCCCTCGCGTGGTTCTCCACCGGGATGAGCCGTTCGATCGCTTTTACCAGCTTGCGCCTCAGCCGAACGTCGCGAAGCTCTTCCTCGCGGATGTTCGTCAGGTGGACGCGCATGCCGCAGCCGATATCGCTGCCCACTATGGAAGGCGAGACGAATCCGTTCTCCATCCCCCATACCGCCGTCGTCCCGATGCAGGTCCCGACGCCGACATGCGCGTCCGGCGTGTAGCTCATGAAGCGGATATTCGGGATTTGCAAATTGTTGTTCGCCATCTCGAGGACCTTGTGCCCCATTCCGTGGAAGAGCGGGTCGCTGGCGTAGACATGCAGATCCCCGGCGGGCAGATCCACTCGTCTGTAATAAGTTTGTTGTGTGCTCATATGTTGGTACTCCTTTATTTTTCATTGGTTTCTTGACGTGGAATTGATCGGCGGCGCCGACCTGCTTTGCACCAGGGGCCCGGTATCCGGCTTTTAGATTCGGCTAGGCCGACTTACAAACATAAATTAAGGGAAAACCTCCCACTATTTCGATCCCCTAGGGTTTCTGCATCAAATTAAAGGGAAATGTTCCCTCAATATTGCGTAATTACGAGTCCTCCGGCCGATTTCACGATAATTAGAGGGAGATTTTCCAGCTATTGTCCCAAATCCATGGATTGGCGCAAGATTAGGAGGAGCTTTTCCCTCTATTCGTGCCTACGACATCCAAATGTACGTCAACGGGATGGTATGCAGCGTCTATCGCATTCTTCCCCTAGTTCTGGTGCTGGTGCCGGCGCTGGTTCTGGTACTGATGCTAGTGCTGGTTCTAGTTTTCTGATACTGGTGCTAGTGCTGGTTCTGTGCTGGTGCTGGTGCTGGTTCTGGTGCTAGTGTTGGTGCTGGTGTTGGTGCTGGTGTTGGTGCTGGTGTTGGTGCTGGTGTTGGTGCTGGTGTTGGTGCTGGTGTTGGTGCTGGTGTTGGTGCTGGTGTTGGTGCTGGTGTTGGTGCTGGTGTTGGTGCTGGTGTTGGTGCTGGTGTTGGTGCTGGTGTTGGTGCTGGTGTTGGTGCTGGTGTTGGTGCTGGTGTTGGTGCTGGTGTTGGTGCTGGTGTTGGTGCTGGTGTTGGTGCTGGTGTTGGTGCTGGTGTTGGTGCTGGTGTTGGTGCTGGTGTTGGTGCTGGTGTTGGTGCTGGTGTTGGTGCTGGTGTTGGTGCTGGTGTTGGTGCTGGTGTTGGTGCTGGTGTTGGTGCTGGTGTTGGTGCTGGTGTTGGTGCTGGTGTTGGTGCTGGTGTTGGTGCTGGTGTTGGTGCTGGTGTTGGTGCTGGTGTTGGTGCTGGTGTTGGTGCTGGTGTTGGTGCTGGTGTTGGTGCTGGTGTTGGTGCTGGTGTTGGTGCTGGTGTTGGTGCTGGTGTTGGTGCTGGTGTTGGTGCTGGTGCTGGTGCTGGTGTTGGTGCTGGTTCTGGTGCTGGTGCTAGTGTTGGTGCTGGTGTTGGTTCTAGTCCTAGCACCTATGCTTTCGCGCATGCCCGCCTTGTTTTTTTCATACTTTACAGCATGGGGCTGAATCCCGTTAGACTTCTGCGGGAGTTCTGGCGCAGTGATTTCACACTCATTCCCACCCTGCGGGTCCGCAGGCTCCCCCAAGAAAAAAACCGCAAGCCCGAGGGCTCACGGTTGAACTGTGCATCAAGACAAACGCTTCACCGCTCCGCTCTGCAAGGGAGACAAATGTCGCGAATTCTTTCTCAGATCAGGCCCGTAGAGGCCGATGGACAATAAGCGTATGATATTGTGCCGCAGCTTGCTTGCGTTTTGTCGTCGTATCGATCACGGCCATCGGCCTCCCTTCTCCATATAGTAAATCCATCTTACCCCTGCCGAGGTTCAAGTTCAAAGGAATAAACGGTTTAGTACCGAACTTTACCTCCACGCCTCGGCCAACGTATCGCGAAAAACCTCATCCAACCGTTCCATCCGTATCGGGTCTGCAGGCAATTCGGCGGCACGGGCCATCACCTCCAGCATGATGAGCTTAGAATCCAAATAATCATGAAGGACATCGATACGAGGCTCTCGATCCAATTCTTCGCCGCGCATCTTTCGAGCGAGAAGCTCCTGAATAACGGCATGAAGCTCGCTTCCCTCCGGCACGATCTCCTCCACCAGTCGATGGAATTCCAGCGGCGGCATTTCTCCGAATTTGACGATCCACTCGCAAGCCAGCACCGGCCGCAGCACGTAAAAATATTTTTTGATGCGAACGACGTCACCCTGCAAATATTCGCGGAAGTTGCCCCTTGCCATATTCAAGTAATGGAACATGCACGACTTGGGCGAAAAGGCTTTGGACGCCAGACGTCGTATCCGCTCTGCAGAGCTATAATATTCGCCATACTTGATAGGCGACTGCAGCCACTCCAGCAGCGGAGGATTGGACTTTCGCAGCAATCCGAGCGCCTTGCGCAGATCCCATCCGCTAATGTCCAGCATATCGCTGATTGGCCGCTCGATCACATCGCGACGTTCGAAGACGGACAAATACCACTCCACCGGTCTTATATAGATAAATCGGACATCGTAATCGCTATCCTTGGATGGAAATCCCCACGCCCGGCTCCCCGATTCGCAGGCATAGAGAATGCGAACGTTCTCCTCAAGCTCCAATCGTTTCAGCTCTTCTTGAATGACTTCTTTTTTGATCTCGGTCATCTTTGCTACTCCTCCCTTTGCCCTTGCCTTTGCCTTTCCAGTTACTCGGCTTCCTCCATTTTCTTCTAAAACCGACTAGATGAACATGGCGGAAATATGGCGACATCTCATTCGGAAGCCCATTCCAACAACAAAAAACCTGCAAATCTCTTGATCTGCAGGCTGAGTACTCAAGCGCTGTTCAGAAATGCTTTTATTTGTGATGCCCGCGAGGTTTTTTACCGCTCCAACGCTCGTCTACTTTCTCGTTAACGGACTGGTATCTCGTGTCGACGCTTAGCCGGTATTGATTAGTCGTATTTTCCAGTGAACAATGCATAAGGAACATTCCGAAAATTAATACGTCTCCGGCTTTAAATTCTGTTGTCGCCCATTTGCCTCCGAATTTTTCCGTGACGACAAGAGGATCGTCTGTATAGTGTCCAAACCCGATATTGTCCCTGTCCGAGTCCTTGGAGCCGTAGGAACGTTTAAGCTCTGCGAAATTGTGAGAGTCAAGGCAAATCGCGAGCCCTCCCATCGCATAGTTGATATCGCCGAGCGGAGACCAGACGGTGTACAAGTTGTGTGTCCCTCTTCCCATGTATACGATATCGTAATGGGCACCGGTATAATCGCCTTTCCCGACCGCGCGCAACCATTTATAGTGGTAGGTCATCGATTGATCACCAAGCAGCTCATCGAAGAATCGCATAACATGATCGCCGTTAAGTACGCTAAGCAACTCCGGAAGATCCTCGTTTGTCCCGCCGAAAAATATCGTTTTGCTGCCGTCCGCCATTACCCCGTCTTCCAGCAACGTATCCCGCTCCAGTTTGCCCATCCGGTCCATTTTCTCCAGAATGCGTTGACGTGCTTTCATAACTTGTTCCCGGTCATGGAAACCTCTAAGCAAGAGGTAACCGTCTTCTTGCATTCTGTTTCTTAGGGCATCGATATCGTGAAGCAAATCGTTCGAGCTTCTCAGTTTAGTCAGATGCGGGCCCCCTAATTCAAGCTCTCTGCTGCCGACTTTGACCATCATAACGTAACACTCTCCCTTGTTATTTATGACCAAAGTATAATTATTCCGCAAACGCGAAACCATGGAGAAACGTATTCATTACATGTAAAATAGTACATGAATATATCAAAATATTATAATCGCAAGCAGTATTTATGTATAATTGACCAGAACGGAGGATCGAAGCGTTATGCATAAAATCATGAACATTCCATACGAATTAGCCCCAAGCGATAGTCGACTACCTTGCCGTTTCCATTCCATCTGGAAGGTGCATGCGAACGAATCTTATCAAGTCGCGAAACAGAATGGTTTTTCCGAACCCGGTCTATTCGTAACAATAGAAGGTGCTGGCAGTCTAACGTTAATTGGCGAAAAAAGGCTATTGCATGCTGGTACTTTTTTTATCGCTGACGTGGATATGCCATGCTCTTATTGCTGCATAGACGGCAATTGGAAATTTTATTTCATAGACTTCGCCGGAACGGATATGATTAAGGAGCTTGAGCTTGCTATTGGGCAAGTGACGACAAGCGCCAAAGTTGCAGATAGTGTTAAACTCTGCGAGAACATAATCGAAACTCTCATCGTTAAGCCCGTAGGTTATGTATATTCAGTCAACATTCTCCTTCAAGAATTGCTCCTTCTGTTCGCCCGAGAAAAATCTATCACAAACACTACTCGCGATCCTGAGCTCGATACCGTTCTTTATCATATGCACCAGAACATCGATAAGCCGTTCCGTGTCCAGGATTACATTGCGGAAAGCGGCTTAACCAGAACGACGTTTTTTTCGCGATTCCGCGGAATGACGGGACAATCTCCCGCTCAGTATATGCTCGACCTTAAGCTCGCCTCGGCAAAAGCATCATTGGAGACAACGAATCTGTCCTCCAAGGAAATTGCGTTGGCTCTTAACTTTTATGACGAATTCCACTTCTCGAAGATGTTCAAGCAACGTTATGGCTTTTCTCCCCGGATATACCGGAAAATGAGGACAGAATCGGATAACAGTAGGCATTAATTTGATTTAGAAACAACGTGCCGACTAATGGCAAATCAATCTGGAACCGCGCGAGAAAATAAAGGCAACCCAAATTGCTAGGAGGTTGCCTCGTGAGGACAAAGGACAACAAGAGAAGAGAATGAAAGAAAAAGCCGAGCGAATATCAGGGGATACCTGAAATACGTCGGCTTGACGGTATACTTTAAGCAATGAGCATGACAAGAATTATTTGGTGAGAATATTGTATAGCACTTGTGCTGCTTCAGCACGAATCGCAAAAGAGCGCGGATCGAATTGACCATTGCCCTTTCCTTGCATCAATCCAACAGCAATTGCCTTGCTTACTTCTGCAATCGCCCAGTCGGATACATTAGAGCCATCTGTAAAGGCATCCGGCCCCGTGCTATCAACCTCAATGCTGCCATTCACGAATTCGTATGCGCGTACCAGCATTGCCGACATTTGCTCGCGGGTTATGTTCTCCTCAGGTGAGAACGCCGTCGTCGATGTACCGTTAACGAGTCCCGCCAGATAAGCTGCGACAACTTCCGAATAGTACCACTGATCCGAGGTTACGTCAGTAAACGGCGATGCTTGTTCTGACAATTCGATTCCTAGAACTCTCACAAGCAGCGCTGCAAACTCCGCCCGCGTTACATCGCCATCGGGTGCGAAGTTCTTATCGTCTGTCCCGTTGACCATGTGCTTGGCAGCGAGTATTTGCAAAACTCTGGCTGCCCAGTGGTCTGCAGGAACATCATCGAATCGCTTCGTATATTGGAAAACGGCATACTTCCCTAGGCGATCGATGTTTATGGATATTTGCCGGTTCTCCTTGTCGACGATACCACCGACATACCGCCACTCCTGCGCCTCCTCATCGAATACGTAGACACCGAGGAGCTCCTCGTCAAATACATCATCGTAATCCAATGTCAGGTTCATAACTTCCTTACCTTCTCCAAGCTGAAACTTGTCCCCAGCCGCAGTCCGCAGATACACATCGAACTCGTAAGCTGGGCCAGCTAGCTCAACAGCAGTCGGATTACCCGCTACGGCGGCCTTCAACTCCCCTTCAGATAACGCTGTTATACTCACTTCAAGCGTCGCACCGTTTGGATCCTCCAGTTTGCTGAGGAGAGCTTCCAGCACCCCTTGCTCGATTCGCAGCTTTGCATCCTTCGATTGAAGGACAAGCGCTAACCCCTCTAGCCCTTTCACCGGGATCGAATATGCCGGATTTTTTTCATCAAGCGTTACAATCGCACTGCCGCCATTGATTTCTACGAGCTTCACTTCCGGTACACCAGGCAATGTTGGATATTCCATGATAGGGCTAGTCGTTTCTTCCGGTACTTGATCATGAGGGATCACGTATTCCGTAAGATTCGGAACGATGATCTTGATGGATCCGTCCGATTGTTTCTTTACTGTTGGCTGAGTCGCGTTCCGGTTACCTTCGATCTGGTACAGCTGTCCGGCATAAAGCACTTCCTTTAACCCCATATTGTCAAGCTCGGCAGGCAAATTCGGGTTGATGTGCAGCCCATCCGACCTTGCTTCTACGCCCAGGAAGCCTTCCAGCATGACCATCGGTACAATGCCTGATTCCGAATATTCGCCGACGATGCCAAACACCCATGGCCCTCCAACAGGATTGATGGGATCTCGGCGCAATTCGTCCTGATGGAATTCCTCCAGTATGTTCTCCATTCTTGCAAATGCGCTGTCTGCTCCGCCAGATGTCTTCAATCTGCCCATCATATCGTCGAAGGAGGTATAGAAGATCGCCCCGCCATTCTCCAGATGCTCGCCCCATCTCGCGCTGCTTGAAGGATTATTCGGGTCTACGCTGATGGCTCCGTTATAATCAAACCACCAATACGGCTCCTTGGATTCGACTGCTACCGTATTCGCTCTTGGCGCCCAGCCCCAGTGATAGATATCCTCCCCTGTCGAAGTATCTCCCTCAATAATTCGGTTGCCATCCAACCAGTCATATATGAAATCGGCACGAGCCTCATCGGCCAGACCATACATAACAGCCATTGCATTCAAGAAGGTGAATCCGTAATCGTGCTCCTCATCGTTCACGTCAATCGTAGCGATATAACGCCCAAGCTCATCATTCCAGAACGTCTCATTAAACTTTTCCTGGATAAGCGGAAGCAGCTCGCGCAGTTCAGTTGCCCGATCCGGATTGCCTACCGCACCCTCAAGATCGGCCATTGCCTTCACTGATCCATAGAACAATACATTCTCATAGGCACTCTTATAACCCATCGGGTAGTTGTCCCAATAGTTGGAAGCATGGGCATCTGCCGTACCGTCATTTTCCGGATCCTTAATGATGAGCAGACCATGTTTGCCCTCTTGATCCTCAAGCATAAATTCCATCGCTTCACGCAATTTATCCAACATCGTGTTCACGCCTTGAGGGTAGGCCGGTGCTGCCCAATACGACAAAGACGGCAATGGATTACTGAACATGGAATGATCCCGTGTCCACATATACAGCCTGTGCACGCCCATAATAAACAAAGGGTTATTGGAATAATGTCTGGACAAATCCAGATGCTTCTCCCCATACGCATGCGCCCAGATAAATCCATCATCTAACGGCACATCGAGCATCTGCCGGTAGAGCTCTTTTTTATTCGCCGTATCATTCGTCCAGGCCAGCTTCTGCGCTGTCCAAAATTGCCATTCTGTCGGTCCAATGGCAAGGTTGCCGCCTGGGCCGTTCAACCAACGATTTCCTTCCGGTGTCAGCTCATTTTGCGCCAATCCATAAACCGTGAACATATTGCTCCAATCCGCATCATAGATGTCGCCTTTGGAGGTATAGAATCGTGTTCCTTCCTTGCCAATCACCTTTAGCTCGGCTAATTGAAAGGCTGATTCGCCCTGATCATCCTCGCCAAGCTCGTTGGCCGTAATCTTGAAATATTTGGCCGCAAGTCCGCCTGTCTCCAATACGAAATCAGAATCAACGGGACCAGGCACGGTCATATTCTCGTAAATGGGTACATCGTGCCAGATTAGACCATCTACACTATAAGATAAGGTTAGTTCTCGCGGGAAACCATAACCTCCGGCTCGAGGGCTCAGCTTAATTCGGTCAACCGTGTATACGCGGCCCAAATCCACCGCAAGATGCTCTTCTTGGGAAGGATCATCTGCATGCAATTCACTGGACCAGTATGAGCTCGGATCGCCATCCAAGACATGAATCCCGGCATAAGCCGCTTCCCGTTCGGAGGAAACGGAAGAGACCTGCACTCCGTTTATCATATGATCGCCAGTCGCTCCTGCAGGTTCTGCAACGACAACCTGCAGTGGCTCCGACCATTCTTGAGACGGGTTGCCTTTATTATCATAGGCCCGCACTTTAACCGAATAGGTCCCTGGCGCTTCCCATGCATGTGAAGAACGTCCATTACGATACGCTTCACCATTCGTTCTTGGTTTAACTGGCGATGACATGGACAACGAGCCATCTCCCCAATCGAACAGATACGCCAGCATCGATCCAGCCCCGTGGGATGCTCCGCTATAGAATTCAGCTGTTTCTCCTGCCTTGATCGTTGCAGAACCTGTAGGAACTGCTGGCTTACCCGGTACTACTCCGGAGATGAAACCAACCTCTGCCTGATAGTTAAAGTTTTGCAATACCACTCCATTGGCATAAGAGACGGACGGATCCCCATTCTGACGATCATAGCCGTAAACTCCGATCCATTCTACCGGATCGCTCAGTTCCCAGAGATAAGATCCCTGAGGCTGCTCCGGAAACTCCAATTCCAGCCAGGCATTATCATTGAAATTAACAAATGTTTTACTTATAATTGCTTCTTTGCTTGTTGTCATTGCATAGTTAGTATCCCAAGCATACAGAGACAGCGTCAGCTCTCCGACATTGTTCCCATAGCTTGGCGCCACAACGCGGAAAGAATCAAATCCTGATAATACATTAAATCTTTGCCCTCTTGTTGCTGTTGCGTTAAAATCAAAGGCGGGTCTATCGCCTTGCGGACTATAGAGCTTGGTCCAACCCATCACAGCAACTGCCGATCCTTCGGGATCTACTGCTCCTCCTTCGCTTAATTCAATTTCCGACATATAATTGTAGCCCGGCAGCTCCACACCGTTGTCGAATGAGACGGACTTATCGTTACCATTGCGAGCAAATCCGTATACCCCGACCCACTCTTCATGACCGCTTAATTCCCAGAGATAATCCCCCTCGTCCTGCGTTGCAAAATTAATTTCCAGCCAGTCGCTATCAATAAAATTGACAAATGTTTCAACTTCGATAGGCTCCTGACTTGTTGTCGTTTCATAGTCAGTATCCCAGGCATACAAGGACAGTGTAAGCTTCCCCGTATTGTTCCCATAGCTTGGCGCCGACAGACGCAATGAATCAAACTCAGCATCGGCAGTAAATTTCTGGCCCTTTGTTTTTGTAGCGCTTGCATGAGTCGGAAACTCAAAATGAGCTTTATTCTCATTTCCAGTGTGAGTATACAGCCTGATCCAGCCATCCGCACTAGCTCGGGATGGGAGCAAGGACAGCGAGCTGCACGCAACAATCGCTGCCAGCATGAATATTCCAAGTGTTCTGCAGTACTTATTGAAATCACTAGCATATGTCTTCATCCATCTATTCCTCCGCTCTTCGTCATAAGTAGAGCCATAGCCAATCCGCCTTTAGAAGCTTGTCGCTGTAACTGCCCTAATGCTGGAATGAAACTATGGCTCCCTGAGTCAATACGGGCTATTTGATATAGCCAAGCGCCTTGTATTGTTCCGTTGCGCTGTCCAGAAGCTGTTGGCCGCCGGCCTTCAACCATTCTGCCTTGAATGCTTCATAATCACTCGTATTTCCTAGGACGTATTTGATATCAAATTCGTTCTGAAGTCTCGTAACGTCATTCAACAACTGCGGATCCAGCGTCAACAACGATTCAAAATCTTGATAGCGTGCGGCATTGATCGTCTCGTTATCAAGTTCAAATGTCTTTTCTTGTACCGCTCCCGGTTCTTTCGCCGTACTTTGAAGCACACTGTCACGATTGGTAGCGATCCAGGTGCCGTAATCCCATGCTCCCGGTACATTGCTGCGATAATTGCTGGAGTCTTTGGTTTCGCTAAAGAATTTGGCGCCATTATCCAGGTCGGTCATCGTTTCTCCTGTAATGCCAACGCCCCAACGTATTTTCCAGTACCCGTCATTTGGATAGGTTACGCCTTCAATCAGTTGAAGCACTCGTTCAAGCTTCTCAGGATCCTTTGCCGCGTTTGCGGAAATCGCCAGCATGCCGCTAACCGGAGCATCTGCAGGCAATTTGCCACCCGAATCCGTGCCTTTCGGCATGGGGAGATTCGTCCATATATCCGCCGCTTTTCCCGTATTGCTGGTATTCGCTTCGTACTCTGAAAGCAGAACGCCAGGATATTGATCCACGCCAACCTTGTCTGTACCCAGCTTCACTTTCTTTTGCTCCCAATCCTGCGTGTACCAGTCCGGATCAATAATCTTCTCATCCTGCAGCAGCTTCACGAAATCCAGAAATTTCTGATGAGTACCATTAAGGATGGAATGATCTACCTGGTTATTGGTTACCTGGAAGCCCATTTGACCATACATATTTTCTAATTGCGACAAGGAGCTAAAATTCGCGCCTGCGCCTGCAGAGGTTGCTCCCCATGTATCAGCTTGATTGTTGCCGTCTGGATCGTTGAAGGTAAACTGCTTGAATACTTCAATTAATTCAGTATCCGTCTGCGGAATTTGCAAGCTTAGTTTATCCAGCCAGTCCTTGCGGATCTTGAACGACCATGTATTGGCATCCGGCTGTCTTGGCAACGCGAACATCTTTCCATCTTGAGATACATATTTTTTGGCTACATCGGACATAGTGGCTGCCGCGGTCGGCACCTTATCCAGCAATGGGACCCAATCATCAAGCAGCACTCCCTGATTGTATAGCTTCTGGAACAAGGTTCGATCCGTGCCTGCAACAAAGATCAGATCAGGCTGATTGCTTCCCGAGAAACGGGTGAACAGCTTGCTCTCGAAATCATTGGCAGGGATCGTCGTCAAGGTGAAGTCAACGTTAAACGTTTCATCAATCCACTTCTTGAAAGGATCACTGTCGTCTGTAGGTGTGTTAACCCAGCCCGTCTCGATCAATTCGATAGCGAACTTCTTATCGCTGGTTTTCTCAGCGTCGGTTGCTCCAGCTGTTGGACTAACCGCATTCGAAGGACTTACATTGTTCGGATCTCCTGATGACCATCCTGCAAGCATAATGCTTCCGGCAAGCATCAGTGTGCCTACTGTTCCCCATTGTTTTCGTCTCAACATTCAAATCATGCCTCCTATATTAGTTCTAACCCTTTACAGCCCCCAAGTACATGCCTTTGGTAAAATATTTTTGCAGGAACGGGTAGACGCACAGAATGGGCAGAATACCGTAAACAACCAATGCCATCTTCAATGATTCCTGCGAAATGGATGGAATAATTGTGGCCGCTCCCGCATTTTGCATAATCGAGAATTCGCGATCATTCTCGAACATATTGCGAATAAGAAGCTGCAACGGATAAAGTTTGCGATCATCGATATAAATAAGAGCATCAAACCATGCATTCCAATGACCAACGGCTGTAAAGAGTCCAATTGCCGCCATGGCTGGCGCCGCCATCGGAATCATAATTCTCCACATAAGCTGAATCTCTCCAGCCCCGTCGATTTGAGCCGATTCTTCTACCTCTGAGGGCAAGTTTTCAAAAAACTGTTTTAACACCAGCACACTCCAGCTATCCACCAATCCCGGGATGATCAGCGCCCAAATCGAATCCAGCAGCTGCATATCCCTAACGACCAGATAGGTTGGAATAAGGCCTCCGCCAAACAGAATGGTGATCAGAATAGCCAATAGCAGCACTTTCCGACCAGGAAGCTTCTTCCTTGACACCGCATATGCCGTTATAACGGTAAAAGCTAAAGTCAGTAACGCCCCCATCGCCGTCCTTAATACCGTTACCCCCATCGCCTTTGTGAACAGGGTGCTTGCAAACATTTGCTGGTACGCCTGCAGCGTAATTTCATCCGGCCAGAGAATAAAGCCGCCCTTGGCGTTCCATTCCTGTATATACACAAGCGAAGATGATATCGCATACCACAAGGGCAGGACGGAAAAGGCGCTTATTACCGAAACAATAATCGCTGCGGACCATTGGTAGACCCGTTCGGACATCCTTCATCCTCCTTCCTCCTCCTCGATTTACCAAATGCCGGTCCCCGTCCATTTCTTCGAGATCGAGTTCGACGACAATACTAATATGAGACCAATTACGGATTGAAACAAGGAAACAGCCGTTGTCATGCTGTACTGCATAGAGCCTAGACCCTGCCGATACACATATGTATCGATGACATCCCCCACGCTATAGGTGGCCGGATTATAGAACAACAGAATCTGTTCCGCACCCGCATTCAAGATGCCCCCCAATGAAAGCGTGAACAAAAAGATCATGACCGATTGAAGCCCCGGCAGCGTTACATGCCATATACGTTTTAATGGACCGGCGCCGTCTATCTTGGCTGCATCGTACAGCGAGGGATCGATCATGGACATTCCTGCCAAATAAATGATCGTGCCCCATCCGATTTCCTTCCATATCGCCGATCCTATTAATAATGGCCGGAACCAATTCGCATCAAGCAGGAAGTTCTGAGCCTTGCCTCCCACTTCCTCCAGCAAGTGATTAACTAATCCCGTGTTAGAGAACAACGCATATACAAGTCCATACATGATGACCCACGAGAAGAAATGAGGAATATAAAGCAACGTTTGGCTTATTCTGCGAAGAAGGGAAGAATGCAAATCGTAAAGCAGAATAGCTAATATGATCGGCGGAAGAAATCCAAACGCCAAACGCAGCAAACTGATAGCGATGGTATTCCTCAGTACTTGATAGAATTCATCCTTAGAGAAGATGTGCGTAAAATTATCGAATCCAATCCAGTTGCTATGCCAGATCCCACCAAGAAGCGTAAAATCTTTAAAGGCAAGCGTCACCTGTACAAGCATCGGATAGTAACGAAAAATGCCGTAATACACGAGAACAGGCGTGATCAGCAGATATATAAACCAAAAGCGCTTCATCTGCTTTACCCTTATCCAGCCAAGAGGATTTGGTCTTCTAACAACCCGACCGGCCATCTCATTATCGTGATACTCCATCTGATAATTCACCCCCTTGCAGCCTATTTCGCTGCGACTTGATTAGCTTGCATTGTCATTTTATCGAACGGCCAATTGCATTTAAAGGTGACAATCCGAGCAAAAGGGTGCAGATATTGACACAACAGCATTTGAATATTGCTTGCATGAATCTTCTATTTTATACTCATGATTATCACTTCATTGGATAGAAAATAAAACGGTTGGAGCGGATGAGCTTGAGAAGGTTATCGCGCCTGAAATATCGAAACTGGCCTATATTCTACAAAATGGCCATTGTTTTCTCTCTGCTGTCGACCAGTCTGATTCTAAGCATTGGGTTTTTGTCGTATGTCATTTACCGCAATAGCTTGGAAAGCCAAATCGGTGAATTCGTTCCGCAAGTGCTCTCTCAAGTCAATCACCAGGTAGAAAATTATCTGGACGATCTCAAATCAACATGGCCGGATAATTTGGAACAGGCATTAAAGGAAATCAATCTCAAAGAAGGTCTGCCCACCTTGGAGAAAACGTTAATGATTCGCGACATCATTGATACACTTAAATTACAGTTGAAGGGCTCTCTCTACGGGGTCACGTTCTATACAGATCAAGGTTATACTTATGTAAACGAACAATCCGGCGGTGTATGGAAGAATGTCTCCTATGCGACCCAACCGTGGTATAGCCAATTGGACTTGGTCGACTTCTCGCCGATTGTGCTGGGTACCGTCCGTCAACAAATTGTGAATAATAGCAACGGAACGTTTTTCTTCTCCATCGTCCAGCCTCTTCGTCTTTCCGGTACGAAGAATTTGGCGGGCGTCATGCAAATTTTCGGCACGATGGAGCCTTTGAATACGATTATGCATGGTATTAATCTAGGATCGGACTCCAGATTCTATATTCTCGACAACGATAACAAAATTGTTTATTCTACGCTTTCATCCCAATTAGGGGAATATTGGAATCCAACACTCGGCTTCGACATGAGCAAGCAAGTGCCCGGAGCCCATTCGGACACCGTAATGCTCAATAACAAAAAATATATGATGAGCTACAATTGGTCATCCGGAACTAACTGGAAGGTGATCGGATTTGTGCCGATGGAAAATTTCAGCAAAGGTATATCCAGAATTGCACTGTGGACGGGAATTTGGGGAGTAATCGGGGTTATTATTGCGATTCTATTATCGAGTCTTCTAGCTTACGGATTTACCCAGCGTCTCAAACAATTGAGCAAGCAAATTCGTTCTACCCAGCTTGATGAATTAGAGCAGAAGCAGGAACCGTTGCAATACGATGAGATTGGTTATCTATCCGTTTCCTTCCGAAGCATGATCAATCGCATACGCAATCTGGTCGACGAGGTGCTGAAGTCAAAGATTCTAAAGCAGGAGGCTGAAATCAAGGCGCTTCATAGCCAAATCAATCCTCACTTTCTCTATAATGTCCTGGAATCGATTCGTATGACCATCAAGAAGGGGGACCATGCCGCAGCGGAAGCCGCTTTAGTATCGCTTGGGCAGCTTTACCGCTACCAAACCTATCAAGAGAATGATCTCGTTACAATAGGTAAAGAAATGGAATTTATCGAGCAATATTTGCACATTCAACAATTCCGCTTCGGAGACTTGCTAGAGGTTCAAGTAGATGTGGCCTTAGATGTCCAGGATTTCCTTTTCCCTCGGATGATCCTGCAGCCGCTTATCGAAAATGTGCTTAAACACGGTCAATCGCAGCTCGACATGTTCATTCAGTTGCTCATTCGTATTCGTTGTGAACAGGATTCGATCCTCGTCGATATTGCGGATGAAGGCGACGGGATGAGCGACATGAGATTGCAAGAGGTTCTCGACGGCTTAGAGCAGGGGTTTACAGCTGACCAACGTTTCGGTCTTGCCAATGTATATCAACGAATCAAGAATCTATATGGCGAGCGAGGAAGCATGTACATTGAAAGCGAAGAAGGAGCGGGAACGATCATCCAAATCCGCATACCCGCTGAACATTATACGAAAGCCGCACACATTTGAAAGGGGTTGCTCCTATGAACGTATTGATTGTGGATGACGAATTTGCGATCCGAGAAGGACTTCGCGACATGTTAAAGCAGCTTGCCAACTCCGGCATTCCTATACACCAGGTTGAAACATCGATTGACGGCAATCACGCGATGGATATTCTTCATTATTATCATTTTGACTTGCTAATCACCGACGTGCGAATGCCAGGGATGGACGGGTTAACGTTATTAGAACATGTTCAAAGCCGTTTTCCAAAAATGAAGACTATCATACTTAGTGGCTTTGATGAATTCGCATACGTTCAACAAGCTTTGCGCCTAGGAGCGATAGATTACCTGCTCAAACCAGTAAATGTGCCCGATTTGACAAAAACGATCGAGCGTATTTCGTCCGGGTTAAACGATACCTATAACATCCACCGAAGTTGGAAGCGCTTCAACGAACTGGATGCATTCAAATTATTAGCTGTCGTAGATATTGACAATCCTCAAGAAACCCGCGCCCTTGAATTTGGAGATTGGCAAACTCTTTCGTGGATGCTTAGAAAATCCTCTTTTGAAATCTTACAAGATATGACTGGCGTATACCTCATTGAAGAGATGGAGTCCCGGATGGATAGCTGTAATATGATATGCGGCTTCACCGGCGAGTCTCCCGAACGAGCAATGGAGCAATTCGAACGATTCGCCTCTGCTCTGTTCGAATTTTGGGAGGATCGCGTGCGTTTATCCATTAGTATCGGAGTATCCCGTCCTTACCGGCACGATCATTCGGAAGAAGCTCCCTATTCGGAAGCCCTGACAGCACTGCTTACGAGACTTTACAGAGGCAGCTGCATTCAGAAATACCCTGAGGATGAACAGGCTGAGATAGGTTCCGCTTCCTTTGCTCGATTATGGCAACAGCTTGAAGTCTCTCTCGACGTTGGCGATATCGATCGTGTCATCGAACGCCTCCATGAATTTGTTCGCGAGAGTGTGAAGCAAGGTACTCCTCGTCAGCTTATGTGGTCTCTGGAACGCTTGATGCTGGATCTGAATGGGCGCATTAATCAGAATGCACTAATTCCTTTTTCGATAGAAGCACGTCACATTACTCAGAAAGTCAATCAAATGCAATGGTCGCGCAGCGAGGAAGCGTTGCAGCAGCAAATCGGAAAATGGATAAACGATCTTCTTCTGTCTAGCGATCCTGAAGAGCAAGAAGGACAAATCATGCTCAAAGCCAAAAAATATATCCGTGAACATTTGGGAGAAATGATCTCATTAGAGGAGGTCAGTCAACATACCTATATAAGCAGGTCACATCTGAGCCGACTTTTCCGCATTCGAACGGGGCAAACCTTTCTGGAATACTTAACTGACTTAAAAATCGAAGAGTCCAAAAAAATGCTTACGGAGCCTGGAATTAAAATATATGAAGTAGCCGAAAAGCTTGGTTATCGAGATTGGAAGCATTTCAGCAGGACCTTTAAAAATAAAACAGGGTATGGTCCTGCTGAATACAGAGCCAATCTCAATATCAGTCCATTGGAGTAAAGACAACCTCATAGGTTATGCCCGGTACATCGATGCAAAGCTCGTACCAGTCGTCAGCAAGCATTGTTATGATATTCTGACCGGCATTTGGTTCGTGGCGGCTGCGGAATTGCAGCCGCCCCTTACCTGCAGGTATCGAACAACGTATCGACTTGCGATTCATGAATACATATACTTCACCTGCAGGCACAGGAACTCGTCCCTCCATCCATTCAAGCCCTCCAAGCGCTGGACGAATGAATACCTCCTCATAGCCGGGCCTTGCGGGAGTCACTCCGAGATAGTATCTGCCGATCAAATATATCGGACTAGCGCCCCAGGCATGGCAAAGGCTCTTGCCATACTTGCGTCCGTACATGGCATACTGATCCGGCATCGGTATAGCAGGATCATACTCCTCCCAGAAGGAGGTTGCTCCCAAATCCAGCATGCCACCCCAATAATCCAACATTTCATGGAGAACAAACGATTGTTCACCCACCTCGCACAAAGCCGCAAGCTCATAAAATCGCATATAAGGAGTCGTAATTTTCGGAACGGAAGGATTCAGGAGCACCTGCTCCTTCACTCGATTCATCTGTTTGGCATCCGCAAATCCATACAGCACCGCCATCATATTGGGATGTTTAGTCACGAACGCATCGAGTGAGCCGTTAATGATGCGATGAATATAGGCCCCTTTTTCTTCGTCCCAAAAAAGCTGGCGAATTTTCTTCCGAAGTTGTTCGGCTTGGGGCCGATAGTAGTCGCCTGACGCCTCATCACCCAACAGCTCCGCAAAACGAACAATGGACTCCAGGGAGAGGCAGTACAGCATTTGCTCGAAAGCCAGTGCTCCTTCCTTATCCATGTCCGCCCAATCCACAAATACCCAATCGCCATTCTGCCCCTCTAACATGCCATCTTCATTTGACCGTGATTCACAGAACTTGATTAGACGCAGCATGGAATCGTATTGGTCTCTAATAAACGACAAATCTCCAGTGAATTGATAGTAATCTTCAAGTCCCATAAACCAATAAAGGGTATAGTCCATAATCGTGTTCAAATGATGCTCAATTGGATCCTTTCCTCTAAGCGCGATCATCGTTCTCTGTGTTACCGGAAGGTCAAAGAACAGATAATAGTTCATGAGATAGCTTTGATACGCATCCCCCGACCAAACCCAACGGTCCCGTTTGATCCCGTCAAGGAAAAATTCCCGAGTATTCAGATGGAACGTATAAGAGGATACCTCCCATATTTGGTTTAGCTTTTCATTGGAAGACTTGAATTGACCACGATAGGTCAGCGGCAAATATTCATACAGTAATGTGACGGAGCCAATGCTCACACCTTCATCGGACGTAATCCGAACATACCGAAGGGCGCGTGATCGAGACAAAGTTAAACTCGTAGTCAAGCTAGTGACATCAACAATATCATAAGTCTCGCAATGCTCGAAGTCGTTCGCTTCCTCGAGCGATTCGCCGTAAACAAGCCGTACCTTTCCTTGCCCTCGTATATCATGAAGCTGTACATAGCCGAAGGTTTCCTTGCCAAAATCTATGAGCAATGCTCCTTCATTAGAAACAGCGTTTACCGGTTCAATCTCTATCGTATCCAATCTGAAGTCTGATGGAGGAATCTCCTGCTGATGAAAGCCTGCACGCCCAGCCTTCACATAGCCGGATTGCCACAAATGACTGACTTCCCAAGTATGATCCGACTTAACAGTTGGACCCTCCACAAATAAAGAAGGGACTCTTGTGAAATGATGGACTTGAACGAAGATCGAATGCTCCCCGGCTTGAATGACAACTCCTTGCCCTGGGGAATTCATCGTTACACCGTCGATCTGCAGCATAAACTCTCCATTTGCCCTAAAAACAACAGATTCTGCTGCCTCTAAATGTACGGTCCTCCGAAATCTAACTGCCGTATATGGACTATCGACACGCCAGATTGGCGGAATCGTTATTCTTCGTTCATCACGTCTGAATTCCACTTCTCGACGAAGCCATATTTCGAAGTCGCCTGGGTAAAAAATCCACTCGGCTCTTTTACTCTCCATTCATTCACACCTCCATATATTCAAAACCGTTTGGTACCCATTCTATCAATCATCGTATAGGCATAAAAGGAGCTAATTACATCAAAATGGAATGAAAATAACTATTACGCCTCCCGAGAGTTACCGCCGCCAGCTCCGAACGTGCTACCAAACCATAGAGCGATGCTTTGCGGACGCCAGGGAGCTTCACGGGCTTCGTTATTGTCGTTATCACGGACGCAAAAAGGTGCAGCCACAAGCTTTGATGACGCAACCTGCCAGAACTTAAAGAAGATCGCCAATATCCTGGCCAAGAAGGCGAGATAAGGAGCGATCTTCTTCAGTTCAGAATCAAAATGGCCTTCATCCTGAATTAACAGGATTTCTTCTGTCGTATTCCAATATAAACCACCTTCAATCGATAAACCCAATCTTCCGCAGCATGCGGTCGATCATCGCTGCCGCCTCCGCCCTTGTCGCCGTCTCCTTGGGAAGCAGTTGGTTATTCCCGTTGCCTACGATCAGACCGGCTCGCAAGGCCGTGGACATCTCGTCCTTTGCCCAAGGCGATATTTCGCCTGCGTCTCGAAAACGATTCAGGATCCCAACGTTGGCCCGATCCGGTCGATCAACCGCGTAGCGCATCCCCGAAACGATCATGACCGCGGCTTCTTCCCGACTGATTGGATCTCCAGGACGGAAATTGTCCGTCTCGTCCCCATGCACCAATCCTTCACGGAAAGCCGTTACCACCGCATCGGCATACCAGCTTGCCGGGTCTACATCCTTGAACTCGCTCACTCCCACCGCCACTGCCTGCAAACCCAGGGATCGCGCCAACATCGCCGTCATTTCCGCGCGAGTCACCGGAGCATCCGGAGCGAACCTTGTGTCATCCATACCGTTAACAATCAGCTTCGAGCCGAGCCGATTGACGACCTCTTCCGACCATAGGCCCATCACATCCGCGAATGCCTTTTCGTAAACAAGCACGGCAGCGATGCCGCCTGAACGGCTCTGAAACGCCGCTTTAGCTCCCTCCATTCGGGACGGCGCGTAATGGTAGGTTTGATTCGATCGATCGTAGCGTGCCCCGATTCGTACAGAGGGATCTCCTGCGTCATCCAAAGCCAAAGTATAAACAACATAATCCGCGTATCGATCTATGATTCGTTCCTCGTCATCCGTCACAACCGCCAATTCCGTCTCAACAGGAACCCCTGCCAATCGGGCACCGATCGCCGCCGCCGCTTGCTTCATCTCTCGCAGAAGGATGGAATCGGCGAGACGGATTGTTAGTTTCGTTCCAGATACCTCTGCAGTATCGATCTCGGACAACAACACCGCCACCGGCAAGTCGTAAGCCGCCAAAGGGGTCCTTAACCGCACCACGCCCTCGGGGTTATACTCTTCCAGTACCCGCATCGTTCGTACCGGGATCGTAAGCGTCCAGGCGTTCGAGCTCATAGCCGGTTGCCATTCGCCGCTATCCGCCTCAACGATATCCGAAAGCAAATCTTTTTGTTCATAATAGAGGGTTTGGGATTCGTTATCCCCGGTCGTTAACGTCATCACATATCGCGGAATGACAGGAGCCGGAGGCGGGGCTTCACTGTCGTCATCTTCGGAAGCATCGCTTGACGGCGCACGGGTCACGTCGATCGTATAGCTTCCGGTTGTGCCGTCGATCGTGACGACTTCGATTTCGATCGTATTCTCGCCGACATGAAGCGCAATTGGCGCCGATGCATGGCCGCTCGTCACGGCATCGCCGTTTACCGTGACGGCAAAGTTGCTGTAACTCGCGGTCGGCGTCACCGTGATCGCATACACGCCGTTCGTCACTGAAACAGTGTAAGCGAGCGAGTCCGGAGCAAACGCCGGACTTAAGCTGCCCTCGCTCAACGTCAACCTGCTCAGTTCCGGCATCAGCTTATGAAAGGTGTGACCCTTCGCAACCGCATAATCTTTGGCCGGCGAGGGGTCATAACTGATAAAGGCCAGATCATCCGGGGACGCTTGATTGTTTTCGAAAGCATCTGTCCCGATACTTGTCGCATCTCCGGGAATGGTAACTTGAATCAATGCATTGCCAACAAATGCATATTGCTCGATGCTCGTCACGTTTTCCGGAATTTCAATCGTTGTCAGTTCATTATTAGCGAATGCATATCTACCGATGCTTGACAAACGATCGGAAAGCTCGAGGCTGGTTATTTGGTTGCTTCGGAAGGCTGCTGTCCCGATCCCCGTCAAGCTGTCCGGGAACGTGACGTGCGTCAAATGGTTCCGATAGAAAACAAAATCCCCCAGGTGCTCCAGGCCTTCCGGAAGAATGACGCTCGTAAGATTATTTAATTCGAATCCCGCGCGTCCGATACTCTTCAAGCCATTCGAGAGCGTCAGACTGGTCAAATTATTGATCCGAAATGCATAATCTCCAATCGTCGTCACGCTATCCGGAATCGCGAGACTTGTCAGTTGGTTGTACATGAATGCTTGATCTCCAATCGTCGTCACGCTATCCGGTATGATGAGACTTGTCAGACGATTGTTTGTGAAAGCACTCTTACCGATACTGGTTACGGTGTTCGGAATGACGACACTGGTTAGATTGTCGCTAAAAAAGGCAGCTTGCCCGATTCCTGTAACCGTTAGCCCATCCAATGCACTCGGAATGATCACGTCCGTATTCGTTCCCATGTATGACGTAATTGCCGCTGTTCCGTCCCCGTTATCCATGTAACTGAAGTCGCCTGACAATGCCGCTTCGGCTTGCTGTCCAGGGACTGGCATCCAGACGGCGGTTAGAAAAACCAACAATGCCATCGTGCGAAGCGCCGCTCTTTTCAACATTCTTTTCCCTCCAGTTGGGTAATTCTAGATCGCAAGATCCATTCCGCAGTATACCAAACCACTATGAAAGAATTATGAAAGAAATATAAAAACATGCCCTGCTCCGGCGGTCTTCCCTCCGTGGCCTTATGCCGTTACTCCTTGATCGCGCCCAGCATCACTCCCTTCACAAAATAACGTTGCAGAAACGGGTACAACAGCAAAATCGGCACCGTAGCGACGATAATCGTCGCGTATTTGATCGTTTCCTGCACAAGTCCCTTGTCAAAGTCGCTGACTGTCGTCATCATCTGGTCGGTGCTGTTGGCGATCAGAATCTCCTGCAAAATCAGCTGCAGCGGATACAGCTCGCGGTCGCGCAAATAGATCATCGCATCCAGGTAGGAGTTCCAGTGCTGCACGCCGTAGAACAACGTCATGACCGCCAAAATCGGCAACGATACCGGGAGAAAAATGCGGAACAGGATGGTAAAGTCGTTGGCTCCGTCGATGCGGGCCGATTCCTCGAGCGCCACTGGCACCTGCTGGAACGAGGTCCGCATGACAAGCAAATTCCACGTACTGATCGCGGTGGGGAGAATCATTACCCACCGCGTGTCGAACAAATGCAAATTTTTAATAATGAGGTAATGAGGGATCAGTCCTCCGGAAAAAAACATCGTAAATACGATGGCGAACATCACTTTATTGCCCAGCAGCGTCCCCCGACGCGATAGGCCGTACGCTGCAAAGGAGGTCAATAAAATATTAAGCGCCGTTCCGATAATGACATAAAACAAAGTGTTAAAGTAACCCGACGCAATCATCGGGTCGGCCAGTACAAGCTTATAAGCTTGCAAGCTGAAACCCTCGGGTGCAAGCAACAGACCGCGATGCTGCATCAGCTCCGCCGGCGAGCTGAACGAAGCAAACAATACGTACAAAAACGGGTACAACGTTACGGCCATAAGCGCAATCATCAAAAGCGCGTTCAGACTGTCAAACAGCCGCTCGCCAAACGATCGGGAATTGAGCATATTGGCCCTCCTTACCATAATTTATGTTCGCTAAACCGGCGACTAAGAGCATTGGCCGTCAGCAGGAGCGCAAAGTTGACGATATTGTTCATCAAACCGATCGCCGCCGAGAAGCCGTAGTCGAATTGCAGCAGCCCGCGCCGGTATACGAAGGTCGAGATGACATCGGCCGTTTCGTAGGTCGTCGGCTTGTAGAGCAGCAATATTTTTTCGAAGCTTCCGCCCGACATGAGATGCCCGAACCGCAGCAGCAGCAGGATCATAATCGTCGGCATGATGCCCGGAATCGTAATATTCAACAGTTGGCGGAAACGGCCGGCGCCGTCGACTCGCGCCGCTTCATACAGGGACGGGTCAATACCGGCGATAGCGGCCAGATAGATGATCGAGCCCCAGCCGACGCCTTGCCAAATGCCGGAGGAGACATAGATGGTTCGGAACCACTCGGGCTGAAGCAGATACGAGAGGGGAGTTCCGCCGAACCAGGCAACAATCTGGTTAATAATGCCGTCGCTCGCAAGGAAATCGACCATCATGCCGGCAACGACGACGACCGAGATAAAATGAGGCAAATAAGTAATGGATTGCACGACGTTCTTGAACATCTTGCGCCTCAGCTCGTTCAGGAGAAGCGCCAGTACGATCGGCGCCGGAAAACCAAAGACCAGCTCGTAGAAGCTGAGCAGAAGCGTATTGCGCAGAATGCGCCAGAAATAATAGCTGTCGTAAAACGCAACAAAATGTTTAAAGCCCGCCCAATCGCTGTGCCAGATGCCCTTCGTCGGCACGAAGTCCTTGAAGGCGATCTGCAAGCCGTACATGGGCAAATAAGAAAAAATAAAGTAATAGGCAACGACGGGCAACAGCATCATGTACACGTACTTGTTGCGGACAAGATCCTTGGATAATTTGCGCATGACAGGCATTTTTGTTTTCATATTAATATTCTCCCATGTGAAAACTTGGTCTAAGCGTTCATACGGCTTTGGTCGAAGAAGGAGATCTCCTTCTCCAACCGCTTTGCCGCTTGTCTTTATCGTTTCAGGTAACGATCGTAAGCAGCCTGCTGAATTTGAATCGCTTCCTGCGCGCCCATCCCGTTCAGCTTGTCAACGAAGGCGTCAAAGTTCTCGATCGGCTCCGCTCCCATAACAAATTTGTCGAACATCTCGTCATTGAACGTTCTAACGTCGGCCATAATGGAAGCGAGCTTTGCGGCCTCCTCGGTCGTCAACGACAAGGTCGGGAGCCAGCCGCTATTGTCGGCCTGCGTCCACACCTCCAGCGCGTGTTTCTGTTGCGGAAGAGCGGCATTTTGCTCCATATAACGCTTATCCTGCACAATCGGCGCGCCGAACGGAATGGCGTATTTCGTCAAAGCGACGCCGAAGGCAAGACCTTCTTTATTTTTCATCACTTCGTCCGTATAAGTCGGATAACCGTTCTCCATCGTGTAGCTGACGCCCTCGATTCCGAAGTTGAACAGCATCGAACCTGCATCGCCGTATTTGTAATCCAGCCACTTGACTGTTTCGACCGGATGCTCGTTCGACTTGGAGATAGCCGCGCCGAGTCCGTTAAATATCGGTTCCTGCTGGCCGAGCGCCGGCTTGTCGCCTTTGTTCAGCGTCGGATACGGAGCCGCCACAAGGTCGAAGGTTGCGTGATTGTCTTTCATCGCGTTCAGATACGTGCCGATGCCGCCGCCGATCGTCACCTGCATTGCGCCTACGAGATCGCCTGTCACCTTGGCATTTTTTTGCTTGGCGTCCGTCGCGGCGTAATCGGGATCGATAAGCCCTTCCTTGTACCACGACTGCAACGTTGCCAGGAAATCCTTGAATTGAGGCTGAACGGCGCCGTATTGTACCTTGCCTGTTGTCGTATCGAGGTAGAAGTCGTTGCGAAGTCCATAAGCGTTAAGAATTTCGTTGCCCCAATTCATGGTACCTTTATCGAATAGCAGCGGCAGCTCGTCGGCCTTGTTGTTGCCGTTCGGGTCCTGCTCCTTAAACGCCTTCAGCACTGTATGCCATTCGTCGATCGTCGTCGGCACCTGCAAATTCAGCTTGTCGAGCCAGTCCTTGCGCAGTGCGAGACCATAATAAGTTTGCAAATATGGATCGTTTCTAATGAAAGGGAACGCATAGATGTCGCCGTTGTCCGTCGAAATCTGCTTGCGGATTTCCGGATTTTCGTCTAACAGCTTTTTGAGATTCGGCGCGTGTTCATCGATCAACTCGTTAAGCCGGATGATCGCGCCGCTGTTAAGCGCGTTCTGCCCGCCGCCCGGATAGCTGTTCCAGCCCCACTCGATCACGTCCGGGTAATCGCCAGAGCTGAGCATCAGATTAAATTGATCCGCTTCCTGGCCGGCGGCCGGGTGCTCGAATTCGATATGGATGCCTGTCTTTTCCTCCAACTCCTTGTAAGCTTCCATGTCGTTCAGGCTGTTCATCCCGCTCGGCCGATTCGCTGCCAGCTTGACGAAGTAGGACAACGTCAGCGGAGATGATACGATTCTGCCGTCCTCAGGCGCCGCCGCAGAGTCGGCGGGCTTGCCTGACGGCGCTGTGGACGGAGCCGTGCCGTCCGTCCCTCCCCCGTTGCCGCTGCAGCCTGTCGCGACGACCGCCAACGCGACCAGCGCCGCGATAGCCGTCTTGGAGCCGCGTCGCCCAGCCCTTCTATACGGCTTGTTGAGCGATTCCCGATTGTCCATTTGGTATGCCATTGTCTGTTACCCCTTTTGCGATAGATTTGACCCCAGCCCCTCGGCGTGGTCCTGGATTCGATTGTAGCCCCGGCTAGCCTCGAGCGGTATTGCCTCATGCTAAGATCGGCTAACTGCTTGTAAGAACCGGGTTATCTATCACTCTTATTACCTATCCCTATCCAAGCTGGTGCGATAGGCACCTGGCGTCACGCCCTCGTATTTTTTGAAAAAGCGGATAAATCCGATATCGTTGGCGTATCCGACTCGAAGGGCAATCGCCGCCAATGTCTCCGATGTATCGGCCAGAAGCCGCTTGGCTTCGCGAAGCCGAACCTCCGCGATATAATCCGCCAAATTTTGACCGCCTGCCTTCTTGAACACGGTCGACAAATATTGAGGCGTCAGCTCGAACGCATCGGCGATAGAGTTGACGCTAAGCATATTGTCGCCGTAATGCCGCTCGATATGTTCCCGTACGCCAGAGAGCAGACGTTCCCCCGCGTCGCCCCGCCGCTCCCGCAATAGCCCGCATAATGCGACATACACTCGCTTAAGTTCGCCAAATGCTTCGTCAAGGTCTCCTCCCTTATTATCCAGGGAAACCAGTTGTTCGGTTACGAGCTGCTTCAAGCCGGGATGGCTCTGCAAAAGACGATACATCGTGCCAGTCAGGTGTACGAGCAAATAACGTCCCGATACGGCTGAAATGCCCCGCTTGTCGAAGTTATCCGCGCAGATGGCGTCCAGCAGCTTGATGGCCCGCTCCGAATCGCCGCTCTTAACGACATTAAGGAGCTGCTGCTCAGCCTCCAACGGGTAGTAGTAGCCTGTCTCATCCGGCTCCGCCGACATAGACACGAGGTCGCCTGCGCCTCCGATCGGACCGGCGGCAGGATGTTCTCTGCCGAGGGAAAGCTCTTCCTCCAGCGCGGCAAGCGCGGCAAGGAAAGCTTCGCCAATCCGCGAGGCGCCAGAGACCGGACCTCCGACCGCCACCGTCGCCTGCAAGCGAAAGCGGTCGGCAAGCAGGGTCGACAAACCTCCCGCGACCGCTTTGAGATCGGCTGCGGCCTCTGCCTCCCTCTCCTGGCGGACATTAACCAGCATCGCTACGCGACCGCGATCAAGCTCCACCGGATAGCCCTGATGCCGCTCGTTCGCCAGCTCTCCGGCGATATTGGCGATAATGAAGCTGACAAACGGCCATTCCCGTTCTCCGGCCTGGGCGAAACCGCTTATATCGTCAACCTCGATCAGCAGCACCGCGAACGACTGCCACTGAAAAGAGAACCCGGCAAACGCCAGCGCCTCTGGCTTTAACTCTGCCGGATCGGCGTAACCTCTAATGAGGCGACGCAGAAAATTGACGCGGATAATCGGCGACTGCTGCTCCAGTCGCTCCCGCAGCCGCGACTCGGTCAGGCGGGCGGATTCGATCGTGCTTCGAATAAGATCGTATTCACCCCCGGCCTGCTCCTGCACCGTATCCGAAGCTCTCCATGTCCGGATAGCCCTTACAACGTCGCGCACCGGCCTATAATTGCGGTAAGCCAAATATAAGGAGGCTGCAACGCCCCCTACGACGCATAGAGTCAGCAAAATCAGCGCCCACTTCTTGACGGCGTAAACCTGATCGAGAAAAACGTCGCTCGGAACAACATATACATACTTCCAGCCGTTGACTCCGGAGGTCGTATAGGAAGCTATCGTCGCCTCTCCTCCCGAAACCAGCTCCTGCTTGCCCGTTTCTCCGTACAGCCCGCCGTAGCTGAACAAGCCGGCGCTTGAAGCGCTGCCGTTCGTCGCAGTAGAACTGACGATCCGATTCTCGCTGTCGACAATATAAATTTCGCCTTGGTTGACGGCGGCCAATTTGTCGAATAACGCGCGGAGCTGCGACTCGTCGATCAATACAATAAGCGATCCTCGCACATCGCCGGGGTTGCCGTATGGCAGCGACTGCCGATAAGTAATCAGACTCAGCGGAGCGCCGTCGCTCGACTGCATTGAGACAGACGGATCGTACTTCCGCATGGCCAGCCGCTGAAATTCTTCTGTCCAATCCTTGCTTGATTTGCCCGGAAATCTATATACCCCGTCGAACAAGACTTGCGGCGTCGATTTAACGCCGGGGCCGACCAGTGTCTGCGAAGCGTCCGCATAAATATAAAAGTCATAGATGAGCAGATTGGCTAGTGTCTTGAACCGCCTCAACTCGCTGGCAAATTCAACGACCGCGTACGCCTCCTGCTCGGCAAGGACCCTATCGCTGTTCAGCAGCTTCCCAAGTTTGGGATGAAACGCGATCTGCTGCTCCAATTGCTCGATCTCCCGCAGTCGTCCGTCCACCACCTCGCGCAACTGCTGCAGCATCGCGGCGTTCGAGTTTTCCACGGTATGCTGTACGACCGTCGTTGCTTTCCAATACAGCATACTGCCGATCACAATGGCCAGCAGCAAGATGACGATATAAGAAGCGAATAACGGCACCATCGCGCTGCCCTTTCGCTTTCGCCATCCTTGCATCCACCCGTTAATCATTCCGCCGCCCCCCTCTGTCTCTATCTTTCTCTCGACCACATATGCCAGTTGCGGCCCGTTGCCTTAAGAAGCGCCTCCAAATAATAGTAATCGCCCCAAATCGTATACATATGCGATCGCCTTCCCTCAGTCCTTCCATAACAACATGAGAGAATACCGCTGACGGCGGGATCGAAGGCCGAGGAATAGCCGACGAGGGCGCTTAACATGTCCAGCGCCCGTCTCCGAAGCTCCGCAGCCCGCTCGGGCTTATCCGCCGCAAGCGCATCGGCCAGATCGAACAATCCGGATATCGCAATGGCGGCTGCCGAAGTATCCTTTAGCTCGATCGCGTCCTCAGGCAGCCGGAAGTCCCATAGCGGCACCTGATCAGACGGCAAGTTGCGGATGAAGTAGTCCGCCATCCGCTCCGCCGTCTCCCTAAACTCCTGCCGCCCCGTCCATTCGTACGACATTTGAAAGCCGTAGACACCCCATGCCTGTCCGCGCGACCAGGTCGACTCGTCGGCATAACCGTCCTCGCAGCGGCCGCCAAGCGGCTCGCCGCTGTCGGGATCAAAGTCGAATGTATGGTAGGTCGAAGCATCCGCCCTGAGCAAATGCTTGCGCGAGCTGTCCGCATGGCCCTCCGCGGCCTCGCGGTACTTGCTTGCGCCCGTCAACGCGCTCGCCTCATAAAGCAAAGGCAGATTCATCATACAATCAATGATGATCTTCCCCCTGCGTTCGTCGCTATGCAGCGGACCCCATGCCCGGATAAATTGTCCGCGCTCATTGTATCTCTCCAGCAGCTTGTCCGCGGCGTCCACGGCAAGGCGCCGGTACTTCTCATCGTCCGTCAACCGGTACGCCTCGACGGCATACAACTGATATAGGAAACCTAAATCGTGATCGGTATAACCGGTTCTCAAGCGTTCTTGATAAAGCGGAAAATAGTGCTGCAAGTAGTCGATATATCGCGAATCTCCCGTCACTCGGTAGGCAAGTCCCACCATGCCGGTCCAGAACGACCCTGTCCAACTTCCGTCTTCCGCAAAATTCTCGGCGTAACGCCCCTCCCGATGGAGATGTGGAAATCTTGCTCCGTACGCCTCCATATTTCGATCAATCTTTTCGATTATCCTGTCAATTTCTTGCTGAAATTCTGTTAACATCCCTTCTCCTACCTCCTCCTTATTCGGACGACGAATCGTCCAAACCAATTGTATCAAGGAGGGGGTCTTCTACGAACGATACATCTGTACGATTGGCTGCCTGTTTGTAAGACAGATTCCTTGTATAAGCCATTCCGCTGCGCCATCAATCCGACTTTCGCTTTCTTCCCACTCTCCCGACGACCGGCAGCTGGCAGGCATTCTCCACCA
Organism: Paenibacillus sp. MY03; assembly: GCF_002165585.1. Classification (NCBI taxonomy): domain Bacteria; kingdom Bacillati; phylum Bacillota; class Bacilli; order Caryophanales; family Paenibacillaceae; genus Paenibacillus; species Paenibacillus sp. MY03. The sequence goes on from NZ_MXQD01000007.1 coordinate 58,701, forward strand.
TGAGCCATCCTCATCTAGGAATCGCTCCCCCCCACGCTTCGCGCAGCAACGACACTCCTAACGCCAGCTCCTCCTCGCTCAGGTCGCCGAAGCCCAGGTACACGGTCGCCTCCCCCATGCCGGGAATCGACCCCATCCAGGTTCGGGCGTAGTCGTACACCCGAACGCCTTCGTCCGCAGCCAGCTCCATTAGCTCCGCCGCCGAGCGCTCCGTCCGCACGGTTACGCCGATATGGAGTCCGGCGCTGCCGCCGGAGACGGCGATGGCGTCTCCAAAATGCTCCTGCAGGAGCTGCGATAATCGCTGATGCTTTCTTCGATAAGCATTGCGCATCCGGCGGATATGCCGATACCAATGCCCTTGCTCGATAAATGTCCGCATGGCCAATTGGTCCATGCGGGAAGGAACGCTTAGCAGATGGCCGATGGCGCCCAGCCGGGGCAGCAGCGCTTCCGGTATGACCATGTAATTCATGCGGAAGGCTGGCGCGAACGCCTTCGAAAACGTCCCGACATAGATCACTCTGCCTTCGGGATCAAGGCTTTGCATGGAGGGGATCGGCTTGCCCCGGTAACGAAATTCCCCGTCATAATCGTCCTCGATAATGTAAGCGCCCCTCTCCCTTGCCCATTCCAGCAACTTCAAGCGTTCTCCGTATGGCATGACCGCGCCGGTAGGAAATTGATGCGAAGGCGTGACGTAGACGATATCCGCCTTGCTCTCCGCCAGCCCCTCCAGACGGATGCCCAGCTCTCCGACGGGGATAGGCTCCACGACGGTTCCGGCCGCCAGAAATACATCCCTGACGGTCCGGAAGCCGGGCTCTTCGATCGCCGCGATTGCGATGGGATCCAGCAGAGATAAGATCACCTTCAGGCTGCCGGCCATGCCCACGCCGACGACGATCTGCTCCGGCGAGCAGACTACGCCCCGCGATTGTCCGAGATACTCCGCCAGTATGGCGCGCAACTCATACTCCCCCTGCGGGTCTCCGTAACCGCTGTGATTCAGGAATTCATGCTCAAGCGTATCATGCAGCGCCTTCTTCCACGCCCGAAGCGGAAACAAAGCCGCATCCACGCCAACCGTGTTGAAGTCGATGCGAAAAGCTTTTGGGGGCTGGAGAACGCCCTCCCGGAATTGCCGCTCCGACAGCGGGATGTCGGGGTATAACCCCGCCCTCCCATTCTTCTGTTTCCCCGCGTCCGGGATCGTTCCCGCTCGGGGAGCTACGGCGAACAGCCCGGATCGCGGCTTGCTCACGGCGTACCCCTCGGCGACAAGCATCTGATACGCGGTCTCGATCGGCGTCTTGCTCAGTTGAAGCGCGGCTTGCAACGCCCTTACGGAAGGAAGCCTCGATCCGTCCGCAATGCTTCCGTTCGTAATCCGATTACGGATTTCATCGTAAAGCTGCCTGTATTGAGGCTGGTTGGAGCCCGAGTCGGCGTCCAGCCAAATGTCCAGCATATTCGTTCCTCCTCATCGAGGTCAATCTGTCTTTTAATTTCCGCGAATTCTGTCCATTTATTGCAAGTCAGTTTTATTGTAAAGTAAGCTGCATGAACCCGCAATGATGAAGGAGAGATGCTCTTATGATACTTACCGCAACGGAAATAAAAGCCTATCTAAAGCGGCTGGATATATCGGACATCGAAGCGCCGAGCTATTCGTACTTAAGACGATTGCACCGCGCCCACGTGGAGCGGCTGTCCTGGCAAACGCTCGATATCTTCGCCGGCAGACCGGCGTCCATCGATCTTGAGCATTCCGTCGGACTTGTCTTGAGCGGGAGAAGCGGCTACTGCTTCCACTTAAACGGGGCGTTCGGCACGCTGCTTCGTTCTTTGGGATTCCGCGTGAACTGGCATCGGGCGGGCGTGCAGCCCGCAGGCATGGAACCAAGGATCAACGGCTTTCATCTGGCTCTTACGGTCGGAACGAGCAATGAGGACGGCGAAGAGGAGCTCTGGATCGCGGATGCGGGGCTCGGCGATATGCCCCATGATCCGCTTCCTCTTGCGGAGGGAATCTATCATCAGGGACCGTTCGCTTATACCGTCACACAATCGGAGCTGGCGGAAAATGGCTGGCGGCTTGTGCATGACCCCCTCGCGACATTCGCCGGGGTCGACGTGGCGCCGGAGATCGTTCAGGATTTGACCCCGTTCTACGACAAACACACCTATTACAGCACATCGCCGGAATCCCCTTGGCTGCATACGTTTTTGCTGCGCCATCGTCATGCGACGGGCAGCAACGAATTGCGGGGCTGCGTGTGGAGCAGGCGCGAGGGAGGGCATATAGCCAAGACGGAGCTCGCTTCTCAATCCCAGTGGCTGGACGTGCTCGGAGACGTGTTCGGCGAACCTCTTGTCGCATACGGCTCGGCAGACCGGGATGCCTTGTGGAAGCTGGTGCGAGGCTGGCACGAGGAGTGGTTGCGGTCGCGGGAGCAAGCCGGCGCGGTCGACGGTTAAGCCGCCGTCTTGCCGCGCCGGACGGCAGAAATCGCTTTAAACTTTGATTTTCATTCCGCTACGCGGACAGGATTACCGTTCGACCGGCACGCAAATTTCGCAAAAATCATGGATTTCCATATTGCCGACGTATCTTTCGATAATCGGCTTATCGGCTTGACGAAGCCCTCTATCGTGTAGAGCCGGGAAAATAGCGCCCCATGCTCTTTGAACATCTTCTGACGTATGTTTGACCGTAAATATCGCGTATTCTCCGCCAACGAACTCCCTTTCGCCGATCGACTCATCAATCGCGTTATGATCGGCAAGAACAATGCAAGCATCGTATCTGCATTCCTGGGGTGAAGTTGTTCGAGGGTTGTCGTTGGCGATCCCCAGTAATACGGTCGATTCCGTAAGCAGCCCCTTCGCCCTCGACCATTCCTTTATTTGTTGCATGGCTTGAGTGTTGGCCGGGCCGTACGGCCCCGTCTGCCTCACATAGGCAAGGCGGTAATTCGGGAGAATCTCCATTCTCATCTTCATCGTATCATCCCTTTCGGTTCATTTTGCGTTACCCATCGAATGCTAACATGTTATAAAAAAATATGCATGATTATATTAAAATGAAAATATTTACATTTAATAACATTGATTATACGATGGTACTATAAAAGATAGAACTTCTTGCATAGTCCTTTGTGCAGTATGATGCAAGTAATGGAACGCGGAGTGTGTTCTGCACGAAGGGGGAATACCGCAGTATGCAGGTGTCTTTCAAACAAATGTTCATGAGAAAGCTGATAAGCGCAGCTATTGCGACTTCCTTATTTTCGATTCTATACGCTTGGTTTGGTCCCGATCCATTTGGCGACAAAGCCCGCTTTTATTCGTTGAGCGATCGCCTGCACGAAGCCATTGGTTATACAATGATTTATATGATGTATGCTGCACCTGCTATTTATATTTACGGAGTCATAACATCCGTTATTAGCGAGCTGATCTCCCGCGCCGCGACTTCACATCAATGGCTGAGACTGGTTATATCGGCCATCCTGCATATCGCTTTTGGTCTGATTCTGCTGTATATCAGCCTTTTGGCAGTCGTCTTATTTTTCATGGCCGATACCCTTCTTGTTTTATTCCGCAAGAAATCGTACACGATAAAGTACACGTTGGCAAGTCTACTTCTGCCTCTGACCATTTGGCTTGCGTGCTTGGCCTATATCCATATCATGGGTTGAATGGAAACTAAACACCCGGTAACAACAATAGCACCCGCAAACGGACATGAGAAACCTTATTTCGATGAAATCGCCCGCACTCGAGTTCTAAGAGACAAGAAAGACACTATTCGAGCCAAAGACCTCTCCAAACCGCTCCACGGACCTCAATAAGGTCTTTCCTGTCTGTTAGAATTGGAAATCGGCGTTTTCCGCCCCAATAACGTCGCTGGTGTCCGTTAGCCGCGCAGCCCATCCCATTCCATCCCCATCCCCATTCCGCACCAAAAAAACCTGCCCAATAAAGGACAGGTCGACTCAAGCAATAGAGGGGCAATTCCGCTTCCCGCCTAGGCCCGATGGGCCCTAAAGGGTGGGTGCGGTCGTGTTCTGCCGATATTCCGAAGGCGTGCAGCCTGCCTTCTTGCGGAAGATCTGGGAGAAGTGTCGGACGTCGGGATAACCCACCTTCTCGGCGATCTCGCCGATCTTGAGCTCCGAGTCCCGGAGCAGCTCCATCGCTCGCTCGAGACGCAGCCCCGTCACGTATTCCTTGAAGCCGCCGCCCGTCTTCTGCTTGAACAGCTGGCTGAAGTACACAGGGTTTAAATAGACGACGGAGGACACCTTCTCCAACGTCAGCTCGGAGGCCATATGGGACCGAATATACTGAATCGCCACCTCCACCGCCTTCTCGCCGCCGCTGGCATAATGATCGTATACCTGCGATTCCGACGACTTGCGCATCCTCTTGACCTGCTCCGGCACGGCGTCCAGGTCGGTAATCCGGTCGGAGTGCACGACCTGGAACGGAATTTTGAGATACCGCTTGAGATGCGAACGCATCTGCTCGATCAGCGGACCCAGCCCCTGCTCCTCCCGCAGCGTGACGAGTCCAAGCAGGCTCTTGGAGTCGATGCTCGCGACGAACCCGTCGCCAGCGGTATCGATCAGCTCGGACATGACGTTCTCCACGATAAAGTGCTCCAGTCGAAGATCGGTTTCGCTGTCGAGACGCAGCATGATGAGATGAAAGTACGGGTGATTGCCTACGAAAGGCGCCAGATCGATGCCTCCCAGGTCCAGATCGGAAGCCCATCTGGCAAAGATCGCTTCGCGCAGGAAGCGGAGATTGCGAGACAGCAGCTGGGCTTCCTTGTTCCGTTCGTTCTCCTTTTCGATCTCCAATTCCAACTCCTTGATCTTGTCGATCAGCGTATCCTTGCCGATCGGCTTCAGCAAATAATCCTTAGCCCCGAGACGCACGGCCTCCTTCGCGTAAGCGAATTCGGAGTAAGCCGAGATGACGATCCACTTGATATGGGAGTGCCGGCCCCGCGATATTTCGATAAGCTCCAGCCCCGTCATGCCCGGCATAAGCACATCGGTCAGCACAAGATCGATAGGCAGGCTCTTGAGCAGCTCCACGGCCGCTTCGGGACTGTCCGCCATGACCACGCGATGCTGGGGAAATGCTTTCCGTATCGTCCGCTCAACACCGCTCCTTATCACTTCTTCGTCGTCGACGACCAGAATGTTCATCCCTTTGCCTCCTCCTTCCCTTGAGCCGGGAACGACGCGATAACGGCCGTCCCTTGCCCCTCGACGCTTTCGATACGAAGTCCGTACGTTTCTCCGAACATGAGCCGGATACGGCGGTGGACGTTGAGCAGCCCGATGCCCCTGCGCTCTTGCGACTGCCCGCCGCCGCCCGAAGCCGGCAGGCTCCCGGCATCCCCGATCGACCTGTTGTCCTCCATTCCGATTGCTTTCGAAGCGTCCGAAGCGCGCTTAGGCAGAGTCGGATTATGAGATGATCCCCAGCCTGACTGCCCAGGCATGACGGAATGCTCCTCCAGCATGTCGCTCAGCCTTGCGAGCGTTTTTTCCTCCATGCCGACGCCGTCGTCCTCCACGACGATTTCTACCCGACCGCCGTCGGCCTCTCTGGAATAGACGCGAAGCAGACCCGGACGGTTCAGCGGCTCCAGCCCGTATTTGACCGCGTTCTCCACGATGGGCTGAAGAATCATTTTCGGGACTTCGATATCCAGCCACTTCTCCTCGACCTCGATGGAGGTCGTCACTCTATCCCCCAAGCGAGTCTCAATAATCGTAAAATAATGCCTGAATTGCTCCAGCTCCAGCCGCAGCTTCGCCTTCGACGCTTCCTCCCAATCGCTGCTGTAGCGGAAGATGCGCGATAGCGCCAAAATGACGCGGCCTAACCGGTCGTTTTCCCGCTCGTCCAGCATCCAGTAGATCATATCGAGCGTGTTGAACAGGAAGTGCGGGTTCACCTGCGATTGCAAAGCTTGCAACTGCGCGTTCTTCTCGCTGATGGAGGCCAGCTTGATCCTCTCGATCAGTTCGTCCATCTGCTGAACCATCCGGTTGAAGGAGCCGACGAGCACGTTAATCTCATAATACGAACGCACTTGCACTTCGCCTTTGAAATTGCCTAGTTCGACCATCTTCATCTGCTGGATGAGCCGCTTGAACGGCGAGGAGAACGAACGCGAGACGAAAGTAGCCAGCAACGTTGCCGCGACGATGAGAATGAGCGCAAGCGTAATAAGGAACTGCTGCGTTTCCTTGAGCTCCAGCCGCAGCTCATTGTTCGGCGTGACGCCGATCATCGTCCAATCCGCCATGCCGATTCGCGCTGCCGTCGACGTGACGTCATCCGAGTCGCGCACGACGACCTCTCCCTGTCGCAGCGTTCCCGGCCATTCCGCTGGCACAAGGGCCGGTTCGACGCCCTCGGAAACACCGGTGCGAATGATTTCTTCTCCTCCCGCGCCTCGAATAATAACCTGGCTCCCCGGCCCAAGGCTTGCGTTCGTAAGCGCCGTCTCGATGGCGTCGGCGTCCGTCTCGATCAGCACGATGCCGATGGACTTTAGCGTATCAAATTCGTACAACTGTCTCCCGAATGCAAAAACAGGCCGCTGAATTCCCGCGCTCATTAGCGATTCCGGAAACACGCCCAGCCATTTCATCTCCCCCGTCGATCCCTTGAGCTCGGTAAACCAGGACGTCTCCGAATATTGCCGCACGCTGGCTCCGTTGGTCCGGTCGAAGCTGAACACCTTGTCGTAGTTGGTTACGATATGGATGCCTACCGTATCGCTGCGCGAATAAAAGATGGCGCCGATAATGTCGGTAATCCGCTTCTCCAGCTGCACGGCCTCGACGGATTCCGATCCGGCGTACTGCTTGAGCAGACGGATGAGCTCATAGTTGCTGTTCAGCGATTTGGTGACGCTGTCATACCCTCTTAGCAGCAGGTCGAACAGATTGACGGTTTGCGATATATTTTTTTCGGCGATGGAGCCTACCCGATCCCTGATCTGCTCCGTCGCCCGCTGGTAATAAACCACCGTGACGACGAGCAGAAGACCCAGCATGCTAAGAAGGAACATGGGAAACAGGCGGCCGTGAATGGATTGGAATTTGTTCATCTCTCCATCTTACCCCTTTACGGCGCCGGCTACCATCCCTTTTGTAATCCGCTCGGAGAGCAGGAAATAAATGACGATGACCGGCAGCGCACCAAGCACCAGAAACGCGCCGATGGCGCCATAGTTGACGGAATACTGGCTGACGAAGCTGTTTACGCCGAACGGAAGCGTCTTGAGCTTCTCCGACGAGATGAATGTCGCGGCCAGAATGTATTCGTTCCAAATGTTGATGAAGGTCAGAATGCAAACTGTCACAATAGGCGGTACGGAGATCGGCAAAATGATGCTGCGGAAGATCCGGAATACGCCCGCTCCGTCGATAATGGCGGACTCCTCGATCTCGTGCGGGATCGCCTTCATAAAGCCGCTCAGGATGAAGACCGAGATCGGCGTCTGGAACGCGATATACGGCAAGATCAGAGACAGATGCGTATTTAGAATGTCCATATTTTTGAAAATAATCATAAGCGGCAGCAGCGTGCTTTGCAGCGGAATCATCATGCCGAGCAGGAACAGCAGCAGTACCAGTTGGCCATACTTCCAGCGGAATCGCGTAATGGCGAAAGCGGCCAACGCTGCCAGCACGATGACGCTGGCCATCGTAATCGACGTGACGAACAGGCTGTTGCCAAGGTATCTCCAGTAATTGCCGCTCTCGATGGCGGCGCTGTAGTTCTCGATCTGCCAAACGGACGGCAAGGAGAAGAAGCTGCCGGACAGAATCTCGTCGTTCGTTTTGAACGAATACAGGAACAGCCAGAGCAGCGGGTAGAGCTGCGTGACGAGCAGGATGCCCAGCACGATGTAGATCAGCGGCTTGGCGACGGAGAAGCGGCTGCCGCTTGTGCGGACAGTCGCGGCTGGCTTGGTCGCCGTGATCGCGGTTCGGCTCATGACAAGCGCCTCCTTCTTACGTATACTTTTTGTCCAATCGATTGAACAGGAAGTTGATGATGACGGTCGCGATCAGACAGACGGCGACGAGAAAGGTCGCGATGGCGCTTCCGTACCCGAACTTCTGCGACAGGATCGACATCTTGTACATATGGCTGGCAATCACGTCGGTTGCGTTGCCCGGTCCTCCGCCCGTCATGACCATAATCAGGTCGAAGGACTGCAGGGAACCGATAAAGGACAGCACGACGGAAATTTTGAAGATCGGGATGATCATGGGCAACGTTATATAACGATCGGCCTTGAAGCCATCTGCGCCGTCGATCTTGGCGGCTTCGTAAATATCGGCCGGAATGTTCTGGACGCCAGTGAACTGGATGAGAATATGGTAGCCCAGGTACTGCCACAGGCCTACGACGATAATCGCAAAGATCGCGATCTTCGGCTCGGTCAGCCAGGAGTGGGTCCAGCTCTCCAGCCCGATTGTTTCGAGAATTTGATTGATCATGCCCCCCATGGAGCCGGGGTTATAGATCGTTTTCCATAGTTGGCCAATAACGACCACGGACAGAATAACAGGCAGAAAATAACTGGAAACCAAAAAATTCGGTTTGCGCACGTAACGGCTAATTAAGATCGACACGAACAGGGCAAGCGGCAATTGAATAAGCATCGAAAATCCCGCAAGCAGGAAGGTGCGTCCGACCGCCGGCCAAAACACCGTGTCGCTCGTCAGCATGTACTTGAAATTATCGAGCCCGACGAACGTCGAGGCTCCGATTCCGTTCCAATCCAGCATGGCGCTGTATACGGACACGAGGATCGGTACGAAAACCAAACCGACATATAACAAAACGCAAGGCAGCACGAACGCCGCGATGGTCCACTTGGACACTTTCAATACGTTCAAGGCATCCATCTCCTTCTCACAAAACCTTCGCTAGCCGACACGGGCGGAGGGAGCGGCTATCAGGCTGCCCCCTCCATTCCTTTTATCAACTTGAACTGATGATGCGATTACTTGTTGTTTTCTTCGAAAGCTTTTTGATGTTCTTTGGCGACGTCCGCCGCGTCCTTCTTGGATACGAACAGGTTCTGGATGCTCGTCAAGTGGACCTGGGACGTGCCGGGGTTCATCGTGTTGTCGAAGGAGATGTCTCCGCCTTTAACATCCTTAAACAAATCAAGTACTTGAATCGCCATGTTGGAATAGCCTGCAGCCGCGAAGTCCTCTTCGATCGTCTGGGCGACGCCTACCGCGCCTTTTACCTTAAACGCTTCGATCGGGTAATTCTGCATGAAGTAGTTCAGGAAGTCCAACGTCACGTCCAGATGTTTGCTGTGCTTGGATACCGCGAATGCGGAGCCCGGAGCCAGCATGAATTCGTCAGGGTTGCCTTTGCCGTTAACCGTAGGGAACTTGAAGACGCCGATATTGTCGTCCTTGTTCACTTCGGATGTCTCGATGCCGCCCGTTGCCCAGCTGCCCATATAGTACATGGCCGCTTTGCCCGTTTTGAACAGGTTTTCGCCCGCATTATAGTCGAAGGAAGTTGCGCCCTCCTGGAAGGCACCGGCTTGAACCAGCGATTGGAACGCGTCTACGGCTTCGGCGAAAGCCGGATCTTCGAACGTTTTGTTGCCGTCGGCAACGTCCTGCAGGAAGCCAGGGCCGTTCGTGCGGAGCAGGACGTTCATAAAGAGGAACGAACCCGTCCAGGAGTCCTTCTCCCCGATTGCAATCGGAGTAATGCCCGCTGCTTTTAACGTTTTTGCCGCTTCTACCATGCCCTCGAAGGTCGTCGGCACTTCGATGCCGGCTTGCTTGAACAACGCTTTGTTGTAATAAACAAGGCCGATGTTGTTGCCGTCAGGCAGCGCGTACAGGTTGCCATCGAAAGTGTAGTAGTCCAGAATGCCTTCCTGGAATGTATCCTTAAGGCCGTTTTTCTCCACCATTTCGTTGAGCGGAGCGAACAGGTCCGCTTCCACGAACGGCTGCATTTGGGCGGCCGGGTTCACGATCGTAATGTCCGGCACTTCTTTGGAAGCCGCTTGCGTTTTGAGCTTCAGCTTCTGTTGGTCCGTATTCAAGGAATCCAGCTCGATCTTCACGCCCGGGTGATCCTTTTCGTAATTGGCTACGATCGTACGGATCATCTGGTATTTCGGATCGGATGAGTCCGGGTAGATGTTCTGGAACGTGATCGTCGCTTTTTCTCCGCCTTTATCCCCGCCGTTGCCGCCAGCGGCGCCTTCGTTTGTTCCCGTATTGCCTCCGTTATTGCCTCCGCAAGCGGTAAGACCGACCGCCAGGGCGCCAGCCATTAATACGCTTAATGTTTTGGTTGTTTTGTTAGCCATTTGTGTTTCCCCCTTAATGGTTATGACGTAATTATGCGCCAGGCTGACGGGTCTAACAATAAAGTTAATTAGGAGTTCATGTTTGTTTTTTTAAGGTGGGGGAACATATGGCGACGACGTTACCAGTGAAAGCTCGGAGCTCGGAGCTCGCACCCCGCACCCCGGCGGCACCCATCTCCTTATCGATTCATCGGCTACTGTTGACTACTATAGTGGGAAAATGTCCCACTAAATTCATCGAATTTCACTTCAGCAGGACTATAAAGGGAAAATCTCCCGCTAATTCTCAACATACCGTCTATATGGAGGCAAATACATCAAATTAGATGGCACATTTCCCTTTAATTAGAAAATCAGTGGTTATTCTTGTGAATTAGAGGGCAGATTTCCTTCTATTGTTCTCCACACAACAACATCCATCCGTCGCAAATGGAACAAAGACAGCCCGGAGCTTATTGCGCCCCGAGCTGCCTTTGTTTTTTACAAGGTATTTAATATTTAATGAGCCTTAAATTCGATGTTCAAGATGTTTGGCCTGTATATAATAGCCACATTCCTCACTTGATTGATATATCCCCACGTCATATTGGGTTGGATCAACAAGATCACAAAAAACTGCCGGCGGCGGGCATCCCCATTTTATTTTGTCGAGCTCTAACGGGAATTTATTACCACCGAATTTGAAACAATTTCGTCGCCAACCGAACGCGCTCCTCGTCCTCCAGCTCCCACGACTCGAGCTCCGACCTCAGTTGTCCCATATTCAGATAACCTTTGGCAATGCCGTTCAGCCTGGCCGCGATCGTCGTGCCCGTCCAGGCTTCCGTGTTCTCCGACGGATATAAAGACTCCAGTTCGCTTACCGCGCTCGGAAACCGCTTCACGTAATACTTCTGATGCCTGTCTTCCGCAAGGTGGAATCCCGCGTACGGCGTAACCTCGGTATCAGGTCTGCCAAGCCCGGCCTTCTCCCTCTGTTCCAGCTCCGCGTCGATCGACGCTTTTTGGTCGGCGTCATGATAGAAGAGCAGCGACTGATATTGCCTCCCCTTATAGCCGTTAATATTTAACGGGGTATGGTTACTCCAAAACGTCCGGATAATATCTTCGAAAGTTATCATCGCCTCATCAAATAGAAGCTCCACGGTCTCCGTATGATCGCCAAGTTCCCTGTAGGTCGGGCTTGGACTGCTTCCTCCCGCATAACCGACGCGGGTGCGAACGACGCCCGGCAACGCGCCGAACAAGGCTTCCGGACTCCAAAAGCAGCCCATGCCGAAGGTAGCGGTACGTAGCCTCCCGGCATCTCCATGACTCTGCACAGGCAACGTCAACGGCTTGTTGTCCGGCAAGTTATTCTCCATACCTCCCACCTCGCTTGATCCATACAGGATTTCCAGCACACTATCCCATCCAGCTCCTCAGCTCCGGCAACAGCCGCTTGGCATCCGCGTAGCCTTGCTCGTACAACGCCCCCAGCTTGGCCGGATCCCGCTCCATGCGGCCGACCGTCAACGTCTCGGATGGACGAATGACAAATGCGGCGCCGGTACGCTCTTGCTCGGCGATGTAGGCCAGCGTTTCATTGTAGACATCATGCCTGCGCAGCATCGTTTCCACCAGCTTGGGATACTTGCCGTACGCGCGGCGCGCCAGCCAGCCCATACGGTTCGGCGATTTGCGATAGGACTCGTTGCGGGTCAATATGAGCACGTTGCGGCTATTGCCGTCCCCTTCCGACTTCCGCAGAGGAATGGGATCGGATAATCCTCCATCCAGCAGCTTCCTGCCGCCGAACTCCACGATTCTGGCAATGAAAGGAAGCGAGCTTGACGCTCGCAGCAACGGCAGCATATCGAAGCCGGGCTCGCCCTTTTCATAATAGACGCTCTCCCCCGTCTCGCAGTCCGTCGTTCCAATGACGTATCGTTCGGTGCTGTTCCGGAAGGCCTCGTAATCAAAGGGCACCAGCCGGTTCGGAATCTCGTCGAAAATAAAGTCCATTCCAAACATCTCTCGCTTCTTCAGCAGATTGCCCCAAGAGATATAGCGCGGATCGCTGACGTAATCTACGTTGACCACACGGTTGCGCCCAACCTGCCTGGACAAGTAGCTCGCGCCCATGCAGGCGCCCGCCGACACTCCGATATTATAAGGAAAGTACACATCATGCTCCATCAAACATTCCAGCACGCCAGCCGTATACACCGCCCGCATACCGCCGCCCTCCAGCACGAGTCCGATTGTTTCCGACAAAGGGTTACCTCCTCCGATGATACCAGTCTGACCCTAGTATACACCTGCGGAGGCGCAACGGCGAAATAAAGCCTCCGAGTTCCGTCTAACATTACTTCGATCATTTACGCCAGCATGACAACGATGACAAACTTCATGACAGCGCGTAACTATCTGCTTCCGGGAAATTGATCTACGATAGGGGAGTCACGGCATTGTGACGCATTATTCTTTCGATCGGGAGGAATTTAATCATGGAGTTAAAACAAGTCATCAAGGTGCTTGCTATTGTGGCCATACTGGGGGGCATTGCGCGAATCGGCATGGCGCCAAGCTCCTATATATGGGGGCTCGACAGCATGCCGGAGCTGGTGTTCGGTTTTATCGCTTGTATATTTATGGGGATCGGCATCATCGGCGTGTACCTGCACTCCTTGCCGCGGACTGGAATAGTGGCACTCCTTTCCGTTCTGTTGATCGCGATCGGCAGCATGCTGACCGTTGCCCTCGTCTGGTCGAACATGCTGGGCATTCAGACGGAGGATGACCCCATCATCGCGCCGGTGCTGAGCGCAAACTCCATCATGACTCTTTTGGGACAGATCGTCCTTGGCGTCATCCTGATTCGTGCGCGAATTTATCCGCTATGGGTGATGGTATTGTTCATGATCTACCCTGCCATCTACTTCATCCCCGCCATCTCCAATATGGGATCGGTCGCATGGGGCCTCTGCTATATCGTATTCGGTTGGTATATGCTGAACGATCGCAGAGCCAGGGCGTAAGACGCTCAGCCCCCGCTTTTTGTTCCCGTGCGCATCGCCAGCAACGACTTAAGCTCCCTACGATGAGCATAAGCTAGCAGCAGCGTGTTGACCATTCCGAACACAGCGAGATGAAGCTCGGCGAAGCCGCTCCAGAGGAGTATCAAAGCCGTCAGCAGCAGCATGCCAAACACGATCTGGGAGCCGTCCGACACGCTCGAAGACGGCTTCCCCCTGCGGAGCAGCTTGCCGCCGAGCAAAAGAACAGCCAATAGGACCGCATACGCAAGCGCGGCCGCAAACCCTGTAAGCGCGCTCCACACCCCAAACGTGACGGCAACGGCCTTGCCGCCCCTCCCCCGTAGAAACGGCGAGAACATATGGCCCAGTACGGCAGCCGCGGAGGGAAGCACTAAAGAGTAGCCGTTCACTCCTCCTGCGTGAATGAGCAGCCATATCGGAAAAAAGCCTTTGAGAAAGTCGAGCGCAATGCCCCAGATACCAAAGACGGCGCCCGCTGATTTCCACAGGTTAGCGGCCCCGGGATTGCCGTCCCCGACTCTCTTTACGTTATGACCCGCCAGCAAGCCAAGCCAATAAGAGAACATAAATGACCCGCATAAAAAGCAAAGTATAGTCCAGCACGCGTATGGAAGCACCATCATGACGGCCCCCCTCCCGTCCTATCTCTGACCGCCTCCCCAGTACCCTTAGTCTCGCTGTCCACGCCATCTCCTCTACCCTTGCCACCTGCCCCATCCCCCCGTTTGCCACCTACTTGCACCGCCCTGCCTTTCCAGGCGACTCGGCCAAAAAAGGCGACTTGAATGACGGAATAGAGCATAACGAACAGGAAGAACAGCGTGCTGATGCCGTGAATCGCCGGAAGCCATCGCCCGAACATGCCCGTATAACGAACAAAATAATAGATCTGCGCCGTATACAGCACGTACGCGATGCCCAGCGGAATCCCCCATTGCGTCCCGAAAAAAAATGGCGCGGACTCCGACGCCGCCAAACCGATCAGCCATATGGCGACGAGCAGCGTCGTCCAAAGGCTCAGCTTGCTTGTGCTGAGCACGGCGCCCTTGCTAAAGCCTTCCACTTCGCTGCGTATGCCGCCGGGATACATGCGGAAGGAGACCAGACCGTGACCGATATAGTTGTGAATGGCAATGCCGGCTTCCCTGAATCGGGCGCCTAGTCCCAGATCGTCGAGCAGCTCCCCTTTCAAGCCTTCATGACCGCCCGCCCTCTCGTAGTCCTCCCTCGTCGCCACGATGCAAGCCCCGTATAAACCTTGGGCGGGATTGCGCCGTTCCATGGGCGAGGTGAAGGCGAACAGCCCCAGCAGATTGGGAATGAGCGAGAGCCGCTCGTAGAAACGTTCCGTCTGATGATAGGGCACGACGGATAATACGCCGCCCATCCTCTCTCTTGCCGCCAGCAGGGAGAATAGCGAATTCGGCGCAAGCCGGACATCGGCATCCAGAAAGATAAGAATGTCGCCTTTTGCAGCTTTGAAGCCGGTCGTCACCGCCCAATTCTTGCCCGTCCAGCCAGGAGGCAGCGGCGGGCTTGCAATGACGTTGACGCCGAAGCTCTCCGCGATGGCTCGCGTACGATCCTCGGAATGATCGTCGACGACAATAAGGTCCAGCCCTTCCATGGACTGGACCTGAAGCGAACCGAGCAGGTACGGCAGATTGCTCTCCTCGTTCCTGGCCGGAATAATAACGGACGGCTGTCCATTCATGCGGAACACGCCCCCGTTCTCCCGGGGAACCGTATTCCTGCGGAACAGCAGAAACCCCGCCGCGCAGGACGCGGCAAGGAGATAGACGAGAAAAAAACCTGCCATGCCTTCGCCTCCCTCAGAAGGGTGTAGAGCTATTCTCTACATTATATGGCGGTCCTCTCCTCCGATATGAGCAACGCGTTAAAATCATTCCAGCGCGCCCGAGCTTGCCACATCAGCCCGAGCGTGCCGGATTTTACGCCGAAGCCTCTCAGGCTCCCCGCATGATCTTGGAATCTCTCGGCAGTAGCAAGGCAAGCAAACCAAGGAGCGGCAAATAGGAACATGCCTTGATAACCTGCTCGACGCCATGAGAATCGATCATGGAGCCCATGACGACTGAGCCGAGTCCCGCCAGTCCGAAGGATACGCCGAAAAATAGACCGGCAATCGTTCCTACATGGCCGGGCAGCATTTCCTGGGCGTATACAATAATGACGGAGAAACCCGACATCAGAATAAGCCCGATTGCGATGCATAGCAGCACGGCGGCCGTCGGCCCCGCGTAAGGCAGCAAGAGCGAAAACGGCGCGGTTCCCAAAATGGAGAACCAAATCACTTTTTGCCGGCCGAACCGGTCGGCCAGAGGTCCGCCGAAGAACGTGCCTGCCATCCCTGCGAATTGAAGAGCGAATAAGCAAATTTGCGCGCTTTTCAGGGAGAGCCCATATTTGTCCATATAATAGAAAGAATAGTAGCCGGTCATGCCGGCAAGATACACGAATTTCGCGAACAGCATCAGGACGAGCACCGACATGACGTAGATGATAAACGGTTTGCCGAACGTTGCTTTGCCTGCCGCGCCTGTCTTTTTCTTAGCGACAGGACGGTCTTTCACATGATCCCGATACCACTTGCTTACGCGCGTTTGTATGACAATCCCGACAAGAGCAAGCAGGACGAACCAAAGGAAACCGTATTGCCCTTGCGGGCTGATTACGTAGGCGACCATAAGCGGCGCGAGCGCCTGGCCGGTATTGCCTCCCACCTGGAAGATCGACTGCGCGAAGCCTTTGCTCTTGCCGGCGGCCAAGTGCGCGACTCGAGAGGATTCCGGATGCAAAATGGAAGACCCCACCCCGATAAGAACGGACGAAAGCAACAGATAGAGCAGCGATGGAGCGACGGCGAATCCGATCATGCCCAGCAGCGTAAATAACATTCCCAGCGGCAAAAGACTTGGCATCGGCTTCCGATCGGTGTAAGATCCGATTAACGGCTGCAAAATAGACGCCGAGATATTAAGCGCAAAAGCGACCCATCCTATTTCCGCAAAGCTGAGTTCAAGCTTTTGCTGGAATAGGGGGAAAACGGCGGGAACGACGGACTGCATCACATCGTTTAACAGATGCGCGGCGCTTACGCTAAGAAGAATGGTGAAAGCCGTGTTCGTACCGGCTTGGGCGACTGCCTCTCTTGGTGACATCGTATGTAGACATCCTTTCTGCCAATGATGTTCTAATGCTACAACCAAGCATGTCACGGCGTCGCTCGCGATTATTGCTCCCTTCGAGCACGAATTGCTATAGCCTGACAAGGCGTGTTCAAAAAGTACGGTTTGAGACTGGAGAAAACATGCAAATTCAATTAACGCTGCCAGATATAGAAGTTGTTCAAATCGCGAATGCGTTCGAGAACCTTCCTCATACGCATGACGGACATTATCAACTGACGATTCCTACGCACGGCACCTGTTACTTCACGCATGAGAATAAGCAAATGACGCTCATGCCTGGAGAAGCGCTTCTTCTTCATGCCGATGACCGGCATTGCTTCCATATCGGAGACGACGCTGGAGTCATTGTTGCCATTACGGAAGGCGGGCGATTTGACGCCTCTCTTCCAGAGGTACGAGGACGTGACGAGACTGCACTGCGCCTGCAGGTAGAGCCCGGCCTCGTTAAAGCCCGCTTCCGCAGGTGGCTGGACCTGTCCATGCCCTCCGGGGAGCTGCTGGCCGAACAGCAGTCGGAGACGCTGATCCTGAACGAACTGCTCGAGCTCATGCAGGGAGGCGGGGAGAAGGGGCTCCTGTCCGATAAGGAGCAGTCCCCTCAGTTGTCGGACAAACATATTACGAAGGCAGTCGAGTATATACGGGCTCATTACACGGAGGCGATCAGAATCGACGATGCGGCGGCCATTGCGCTCCAGAGCCGGTTCCACTTCATCCGCTCCTTCAAAGCCGCTACCGGCTATGCGCCCTATCAATATGTCCTCCATCTTCGCATGGAGGAAGCGCGGCGACTGTTGAAGGGGACAGCGCATACCGTGATGGAAATCAGCTTTATGCTGGGCTTCTCTACGCCAAGCCAGTTTTACCGAGTTTTCGAGAAGTCTACGGGGGCGACCCCGGAGCAGTATCGCCTACGCCAATAAGTGTGACGACCATAAAAAGAACCACGGCCCAAAGCTGGCGTCGTGGTTCATCTGATCTTATCCCATCTATCCTTCTCGACTACATACTACTTCCCCTTGTTTGCTCATAGTACGCCTTCAAACCGTCAACGATGGCCCGAGCCATCTGATCCTGCCCCTCCTCGCTCAGGATAGCGGTTTCCTCCGCCACATTGGACAGGTAGCCGGTCTCGATAAGCAGCGAGGGAACCTGACTCAAGGTGAGTACCTTCAGCTCGTTCAGCCGGATCCCCCGATCCCTGAATCCCATTGCGTCTACGAGTTCTTCATGAATCGCCTCCGCCAGCAGCAGACCGTTATCGTATCGATAAAACGTCTCCGAACCAGAGACGCTGCTGTCTTCGTAGGCATTGCCATGAATGGAGACGAAAGCGTCGGCCGGCCAGTCATTGGCCATACCCGCACGATCCTCAAGCTCCACGAACGTATCGTCCGTCCGGGTCATCCGGACCTCGAAGCGCGAATCCTCCAACAGCAGATCATACACACGCTCCGCGATTGCCAGATTGCTGACCTTCTCGAATATTCCGCTGGCCCCAGTGGAACCAGGATCCTTACCTCCGTGTCCAGGGTCAATCACTATTTTAAACGTATCCTTCGTCGATTCGGAATCGGAATCGAAATCGCCGATTCCCGAGCTGATTTGCTCGGTCTTATTTTCTTTTCCGCCGAGCGTTTTCGGCATCTCTCCGCCATTTTTCGCAAATTGAGTCATATAGAGAAAGATACCTGCAATGGCAACGAGCAGCAGCAGCGAAAGCGTCTTGAATCTGGCCGATCTTGAATATCTTCTGGTTCTTTCCATTAAGATGACGCCCTCCCGAATATGGATAAATAATGCCTCTACTACGTTATATCATCCAGAAATCATGGGATCGTCTACAACTTGCAACAAAAATGTCTCCAAATAAATTCTAACACGAAAAAAGATAGAGCAGTTCATTTAGCCAGATTAAATTTTAAAGCGCTTACTGCTGAAGCTCGTTGACGGGGACTCCGTCAGAAAGCATCCACTGACCCGACATCATAAACTTGATAAATGCCCAAGCTTCTTGTTTTACCGTGGATGCGGCGTTCATCCCGACCGTCGAATCGACATCTTCGGCGAATCCCCGCTGGAAGAAGGACAGCGGCATCCCGTATAAGCCGCCTCCGACCTTTGCATGATCCAGAATGTTGGCGAAATATAGCTCACGATTAAAAGTCGCATCCCGCTCGATCAGTGTCTCCAGGTCGACAAGCAAGCCGCGCTGCACGTAATGCTCGATCGGCAATAGATCCATTTCCAAAATATCCGGCCCTTTGCCCGCCAGCATCGCCGCATTCGTCGTTTTTACGAATCTCTCCAGATCCTTCTCGAATCTGGAGTCGTTTGTTTGGATATAGTGCAGCTCGATCTCGATATCGGGATGCAGCGCTTCGAACCTGGTCTTCGCTTCCGCGAAGCGGACATCCGGCCAGAAGGTCGCGAATACAACTTTCCGCTTTCCTTTGCCGCCCGATGCCATGCCTTGGCCGGTTCCATGAATTGGGCCTCCGTTCCATGCGGCGCCTTCGCCACCGGCATAACTTCCGCCTGTAGACGTACCGCTTGCGCCTCCCGTAAAATTGCCCGACGAGCTGCCGCCGCCCGCTCCCCTTCCACTGCAAGCAGCCAATAGGATCACGAGCAATAAGACCAGCGCCACGGCCATGATTCCGATTGTCCCTCTTAAGGTTATCATTGTCGAACACACCCTCTCATTCTGATGTCGTCCGGCTTACGCTTGCACCTCTTAAATGTAGGACAATCATGTCACCAAAGCTTGCCCGAGATGTCTACAAGTTGTCATGAACGAAAGTCGATCACGATCTGCTGGAAGCTGTAGTCATCCACAGCCTCGGCTTCTTTCGCCACCGGCTGCAAGGCAGCCGCATCGTCGTAGGGTTTCCGGCCTTGGATGAGCAGGGAGCCCCCATCCGGACTCCATGTCAGCCCATCCGCGACAATGCCTCGGTAAACCGTTGTTTTGTGCAACAGATTGTTCCCTTGCAGCTTCGCTACCTCGACGGTTGCATCAGGGGTTGAGTAGGCGATGAAGGAGCGATCCTGCGACAAGGCAAAATTCCCGACTTGGTCCAGCAGCACGGCATAACCGTCATTGCGGAGATCATAGGCGAACAAGGTGCCGTCCGAGCCGGTAAACGCGACCCGGTCCTGATCGATCCAATCGACCGAACCGTTCTGGTGCATCGTATGCTCATATTGCGGGATAAACTCGCCTTCCTCCAGCTTGCCCAGTACGAAGAACTGCGGCTTTCCCTTCTCTTCTTTAATCACGATTGCGCTTTTTCCATCCTCCGACAGCTTGACGGAATAATAAAATGCAATCTCGCTTGGCTCCGGCATCCTGTACGTTTTTATGGATCCGCTCTCCATATGGTAAGCTCCGATGCCAAGCTCCCCTTGCTCGGTAAAGGTAAAAAACGAAAAGTATGCGCTGTCGCCAGACCATGTAATGCTTCTCGAGCCCATTCTCAGAACGGAGCGGAGCGAGCTCACCTCCTTCTCCTCCCCGCTTTCGAGAGATACAAGCGTCAACGCGGACTCCTGTCCGGCGTCCTCGCTGTAGGAGTACCCGATGAGGTAACGCCCGTCCGTAGACAAGTTTCCGATATCGAGGAGATAACCGTCCATTTCGCGAACGCGCTCAGCCTTCTCGAACGGCGTTTTATACTTGTCGACAATGATGTCGCCCTTGAAGCCCCACGTCACGCGGATCAATTCGTCGTTCCCGATCCATTGGAACAAGCCGGCGTACTTGACGTCCCCGTTCGGGAGCCGGTACAGCGCGTCGATCTCGAACGCGTCGCCGCCTATCGCCGCAGGCGTCTCTTCCGCCCCATCCGGTATGATGATCGTTTCTGTTTTAAGCGTTCCCGCGCAGGCGGAAAGCGCAAGCGGCAGCAGGACGGCAAGGAGACATGCCGCTCCCGTTATACTCCAATTACGTTTCCGCTTCATACAGTCCTCCCCGCTTTCGCGCCGAGCAGCTCCATGGTTACTTTGTTCATTCCATCTTCGCTCATAATCGTAATTGTACCGCCGAGTTCGTCCATAATCGACTTGGCAATGGCTAGGCCGAGACCGACGCTGCCTTGTTCCCTGGCTGCTCTGCCTTCGGCCCCGAAGGGCTGGAACAAGCTTGCCAGCTTCTCCTGCGGGATCGGCTGGCCCGAATTGGCGATCACGATCCTGACGTTTTCTGCCGCAACCGAGCTTGCCGATGCCAAGATTTCCGCCCCGGGATCGCTATACTTGATCGCGTTGTCGAGGATGTTGATAAACAGCTGGCGGAGCTTGTCCGGTTGAGCCTCTACGAGCAGTTCATTACCGGTCTCGCAACGGATGGCCTTCTTGTAACGCTGCGCCTTGAAAGACATGGCGTCGCATACATCCCTTAGGAGCGATCCGGCTTCGATCCGCCCGCTTTCCTCCCAGCCTCCTTGCTCCTTCGACGTTTCCAGCAGGGATACGACCATGCCGTGCAGCCGCTGGCTTTCGCCCACGATATGATCCATCCCCTTGCGGAAAAACGCGGGATCGCTCTCCCCGTTTTCCCGGATAAGCTCCGCGTAGCCCAGAATGGACGTGAGCGGCGTCTTGAGCTCGTGGGTGACGTTGTCAAAGAAATGTTTGCCCTGCAGATGCAGCTTCTCCAGCCGATCCCGATCCCGTTCGATCTTCCCGATCTGGCTCTTGAGCTGACCGATCATGTCGTTGAAGTTGTCCGCCAGCCGGCCAATCTCGTCGCGCCTGTTTACCTCAAGCCGGACGTCCAGGTTTCCCTGCATGACTTCGGCCGAAGCGCCCTCCAGCTTGGACAGGGGCACCGAAATATGCCGCGACAGCAAATACGAAAACAGGAACGCGGCGCCAAAGATCGCCAGCGCGATGTAAAAGACGGCATTTAATATCCGGTCGGATTGCTCATAGAGCAGGTCGAATGGCTTCGAATAACGAAGAATGCCCACTTTTACGCCGTCGATAACGACGGGATAGGAATAATAAACCGCTGCCGTCCCGCCCTCATAGGAAATCGTATAAGCCGTCGCTCCCCGCGTTGCCTGCTTAAGATCGTCTTCCCCCGCACCCGAAAACGCGGACTCGTCGGAAGCATGGATGAGCTCGCCGTCCACCGTGTAGGCGCTGACCTCGCTCGACATGGCGTACCTCAGATCGCTGATCATTTCCTCCGCGATTTGTCCGAAGTAGATGTCGTCATTGCCGAAGTGATTGATCATAAACGCTTGACGCACATAATTGTTGCTTGTTTTTTTGAGCCCGATCAGATCGTCGGTTATAATCTTCTGATTGCTGGTCTGGATGATATTCGTAACCGTCCAGCTGAGGAGCAGAAACGACACCGCGAAGATGAGGAAAAAACCGACGATGAACTTGGTCCTGATGGACCGGAATCCCCCGCGCATGGACTAATCCGCATCCTTCTCGAATTTGTAGCCAATGCCGAATACCGTCGTAATCAGCTCGCCGACATCGAGTTTCTTGCGCAGCCGCTGGATATGGTTGTCGACGGTTCTCGTCTCTCCGACGTAATCGTAACCCCAGACCAGCTCCAGCAGCTCTTCTCTCGTAAAGATTCTGCCGCGGTTGCTGCACAGCTTCAGAAGCAGATCGAACTCCTTCGGCGTTAAGTCCACCGTCTCGCCGCGCCTCTTTACCATCCGTTCGCCGCGGATAATCTCGATATGATTAAAACGCAGCGTTTCTCCGCCGGCCTCCTCCTGCGAGGTTTGGCTCGCTTGCGCGAACCGCCGCAGAATAGTGCGGATCCTCGCGATAACCTCGCGCAGGTCGAACGGCTTCGTGATGTAGTCGTCCGCTCCGAACTCCAGGCCGAGTATTTTGTCGGTGATGTCGGACTTGGCCGTTACCATCAGGATCGGAATATTGTGGCTCGCTGTCACCTTCTTGCAGATGTCCAGCCCGCTGCCGTCCGGCAGCATCCAGTCGAGAATGAGCAGATCGGGGCGGAATCGCTCTACTTCTCGCATCCCTTCGGCGCTGCTCCCGGCGGTCTGCACCTCATAGCCCTCTCTCGTCAATCCGTATGCCAGCAGCTCCGCGATCGCGGCTTCGTCTTCAATGATCAGAACCTTTGTTTTCTCCATTGTTCGGCGTTCTCCCGTATGCCCTGCTGCAGCAGGGCGAAAGTTTGCCTCCATCATAGCACGAAGTTGTCATCAAGATGTAACGGGCCGTTACTCCTCTTTTATATCATACGATATTTTAACTTTTATCGAACGATATGCTATAATTATCGTACGATTATTGAACTATTACACTACGAGGTGATAGAAATGAAAGACACGACAAAAACAGTAACGGCCACTGAGTTTAAAACAAATTTGGGCAAGTATCTGGATTATGCAGCAGAGGATAATGAAATCGTCATCACAAAAAACGGGAACAAATTCGCGCGATTGTCGCCCTACCTTTCTAAAATCGAACGATATTTTACGGTAAAGGAACGAGCACAGGACTATCAGTATGGCGGCAAGAAGGTCTCTTACGAAGAATTCATGGAAATTTACGAGGATAGCGAGCAACGGATGGAATATATTAACGGCGAAATAGTTCTTCTCACTTCCCCAAGTACATTCCACCAAGATATTTCGGGAAATCTATATGTTCATCTTCGAGCATATTTAAAAGAGAAGAAGTGTAAGGTCTTTTATGCTCCTTTTGATGTGCATTTCTATAAAAAGGACTTGGACATACCTGATGTCATGCAGCCGGACTTGCTCATTGTTTGCGATTATGATGAGGCAGTAAATGAAAAAGACCGATATATGGGCACTCCAACGCTTTGTATCGAAATTTTATCAAAAAGTACCCGCTCTAAAGATATGATTGATAAGCTGAATACGTTTATGTTGTCAGGAGTAAGGGAATTTTGGATTATCGATCCTGATAAGCTTTCCGTTTTGGTTTACAGCTTTGAGAATTTTACTATCGAAGAATTTGCCGTATATCGCTCTAATGAAGTGTTGCGATCTTGCTTTTTTGAGGACCTTGAAATCGCAGTCAATGACATATTCGAGACGTAAAGATGTAGAACGTCGTTTATTTATCCGTGTATCCAATTTTATTCATAATCAGTCGGATCGACTCTTGTTCATACACATTGCGTCGATCCGATTCACACCCTCTTTATTGCTCCGGTATTCTCGCACGGATCGACTCCCTTTCGCATAACAATTGACCGTAGTTCGTAGAGATGATAATCCCCTTCGCCCCGCTCTGCACGGCCTGAACGATCGACGCCTCATCGATAATAGGGACGGGTGTCCAATACGAAAGCACCCTTGCCCTATAGCAGATAAATGTCCCGAAATCCCAATATTCTTACATAAATACAAAAGATATTGGATGGACGCTCCAATCCAATGTCCTCTATATTTTTAATAGACATAGCAATCAAATCTGCCATTTTGCTTTTACCTTTTAGTTAAATTAAAGCGGTTACATATGACCGCTGGACGAACGATGTCAATCGCAACCTGAACATTTGGCGAGCAACAACCGCCACACTGCGGGTAGCGTTTACATACCACATGCAAGCAACTATATGAAAGGTGGGAAAATAACAATGAAATTACGCACATGGACATCACTGCTTCTGGTTTTATTTCTTTTTGCAGGAAGCATGGCTGTTCCGCCCCCGGTAAAAGCAGAGGGCATCCAAGACAAGCTGTACGTATTTGATTTGCAAGCCTTTATCGATAGTAAAAAAAGCGTCAGTTCGAAGCTTGCCTACGATTATTTGAAGCTGGCCAGCGCGTTGCAAGGGCTCGCGAATCGCGACAAGCCGCAGCTCTATTTCCACTTCGAGTCCAACGGAATTGCAAAACAATCCAATTTGGACATCGACAATTTCTGGCTGGAGCAATTAAGCGGGCAGGACAAGCTGTTGTCTAACTACGACCAGGTCGCGGTAGACGATTTCTTTGAGCTGCTTGATCTGCTGCAAGATGCCGCAGACGGTGTTGTGTTGTGGGATGAAGACGTTCCCGCAACCGCCAACGTCGCTTCGACGATCGCCGGCGTCGAAAACTTGCTGCCGATTCGATATGATGACAATCCGGGCAGTGTATACGATGAAGTGGTGACCCAGCGTGAATTGTGGCCGGTAAGCAAGAACCTCGTCGGAATGTTTACCGGTTCGGGCACGATACCAGGCACCGATGGAGAACCATCGACCGGGAGCGCCAAAAACGATGCGTACATATGGGCGAAAATCAATTACTTGGACGCAGGATTGACGAATCCGGCGCTGATGGTAAACGCTTTGGACGGCGCTTCGTGGGGCGTGATCGCCAGCAAATTGAGCGCGAAAGTTGTGTCGGCTTACATCCCGACAACGTTGACACCCGGTCAATCGGCCGATATTTCGATTACGATCGAGAACACAGGCTCCTCGCCATGGACGTTGGCGGCCAATGACCGACTGGCCTCGACCAGCACCAACCAGTTCATCTGGAGCAATCTAAATGGAGGCTTCTCCGAAAGTATCAACAATCAGCGGGTATTCCTGAGTACGGATGATGAGATCAAACCCGGTGATACCAAACAGTTCCGGTTCACAATCAAGGCACCGGATACCGCAGGCACCTATACATTCAGCGCCACGATGGTACGTGATGGCGAAGCCTGGATGGTTGGTACAGGATTGTCCCGTGACATCGCAGTCGTAGCGAACGAGGCAAGGTCCATCCCTTCTTCGTCCGATGGCGGCCTACTCCCTATCGGCGATAAGCACAGCGGAACGACGATAACGGCTGTACAATCCATCAATCCGATGGCAATCTCACCAGAACCGTACGCCGCCCAGTTGGAGATCGCGGCATTGCCTGCCGCGATGCAACCGGGAACTATGGCCCAGGTGACGGTCGCCTATCGGAATACAGGGAGCGCCGCTTGGACGAAAGCCGCGAACGTCAGGCTGGGCGCTTGGGTGGCCCCCGATCTCAGCGCCACTGTAAATGAATTCGTCTGGAGCAGCCAGAATGGCGAACACGATCCTGCTAACCCGATGGGTCAATGCGTTTATTTGGACGACAACGAGCAGGTCGCTCCTGACGAAGTCAAAACATTTACCTTCCATATCATCGCCCCTACACAAACCGGTACTTACGAGTTCAGCGCCGCGCTGCTCCAAGAAGGCGTGCAATGGATCGGCCCGAACAAAGCGACGCGGACGATCTATGTCACAGCCGATGGGCAACCGCCAGCTGCGCCGGCGGAGGAACAATTAAGCTTGCCGCCAGCCGCTACAAACCAGGGCATGAATGCCGACATCGTGTCCGCTTCGCTGCCGATTGCGATCTTGGCCGGAGAGACGGCAGAAGTTAGTATAACAGTAACGAACACGGGCGATGAGCCATGGAGCATGAGCGCGTTAGACAAACTCGCATCGCTGTCGACTAATTCGCTGGTATGGAAGCGGTTGAATGGCGGATTTGCGGAGAGCGTGGACAATCAGCGCGTGCTGCTCGATCCGCAGGAGTTGGTTGCGCCGGGGCAGTCGAAGACGTTCCGTTTCGCAATTAAAGCACCCGATCAGCCAGGCGTATACCGCTTTGCTGCACAAATGATCAGGGACGGCGTAACTTGGAGCGGCACCCCGTTGGAACGAATGATTGTCGTCGAACAGCAGCTTGCCAGCCCTGAGCCGACTAACGTGCCGATGGCTGCGACAATCGTGTCCGCCTACGTCCCGCAGTCAATGAAACTGGGCGAAGAAACGGAGCTATCGCTCACTTTCGCCAATACAGGCACGAGCAGTTGGACGAAAGCCGACCTGTACCGGTTGGCGGCAGCCACCTCGAATCAGCTGCGCTGGACGAATTACAAAGACGGATTCACGAACGCACCAAACGATCAGCGCATTTATCTCGAGGAAGGAGAAACGGTCGCCCCTGGCCAAACCCGCACATTCCGTTTCTCGCTAGGCTCGCCGCAGACAGCGGGCACCTACGAATTCGCGGCTCGGATGATTCGTGACGGCGATGCTTGGTTCGGCAATTCGTGGATCAGCACGATCACCGTATCGGCAGATGGCACCGTACCGCAAATTCCGGACGAAGTAGAGGTTCCTAGCGAGCCCGTGTTCTATTCCGACCTATTTAATTCATCGCTGCCGAATGCGGACTATTACATCGCCCGCAAAGCCTTTTTCTTCGATTTGAGCCCGGACGAAACCAGCGTTCCGAACGATGATCCCACTCAGCCGCTCGGAAGCGACTACAGGACGTTTATCGAGCTCCTTCGTTCGCAGAACAGTCGGGCCGGCGAGCAAATTATAACGATCGGCGGCTTCGTGCCTTGGTTCATTAAATATACGACCTATGCCGATCCGAATGCGGCGCTTGATCCCGTTCCGGCCGAATGGGGTTATGCCGACATCATCTCCAAGTATAACGGGCAGATGGATGCCGATGCTTACGGATTGATCGGCCTAACGAACGCTTCTATATTCCGCCAGGTTCCGCTTAACGCCAACCTGAAGCAGAACAACGATAAAGGCGCGAACGGTAAAGTATACGATAAGAATAAGAAGTACATTATGTTCTACATGAGCGACTTTGATGCTTCGGCCTGGACTTCCGGCGCACTTCCGGCTTTATGGAACGATCCTAAGCGCGGCGAAATTCCGCTGGCATGGTCGTTCGTACCGAACGCGGCCGACCGCGTGCCGCAAGTGTTCAACTATCTCTATGAGACGATGAAACCCAATGATTATTTCGTGGCTAGCGACAACGGTGCAGGATACTTGAACCCGATGATGCTGGAAGCCCACAATCGCCCGGACGGTTTGCCCGATTTCCTCGACGTTTGGGAAGATTATAATGCGAGGCTGTTCGATCGTTTCGATCTCGATATTACCGGCTTCCTGATTAGCGGCAATTCAGGCGCCGCCTCGCTGCGCGTCCAGCAATCGTACAGCACGTTCTCGCCGCTGGGCGTGGGCAATAATTCCGGCTTCGATCAGCCGATCGTAAACGGCACGCCTTTTGGCAAAGTAACCGATCTCGGCGTGCAATTTACGGATACGCAAAAAATGGGCGACACGATGGCAAAGATGTTGCAGCGCAACTCGAACTTTTTCAGCTTTCGAACGATTTTGACCAAACCGACCGTCATCGTCGACGCCGTGGAATACGTGAAGCGGCAGTATCCCGACTTGAACTTCGAAGTCGTCGATCCGTATACGTACTACCGGTTCCTGGGCGAGAACGGCGGGGATATGTCGGACACGATTCGTACTTACAATTCAGTTAAAACATCGCAGCCTGTCACAATCGACGGCGTCGCCGATCCGGCTGAATGGGCCGATGCCGAAGAAATTACGGTGAGCAAGGAATCGCCCGATGTAAAAGCGTATGGCACCGTCGTACGCGATCCGCGGTCGGTTAGCAAATACCGCATGCGTTGGGACAACGATAATCTATACTTGCTGGAGGAGCGGACCGACGACTCGTTGCACTTTCCCGAGATTGGCAATCGAATGTACGAGTCCGACGCCACGCTGCTGTTCTTTGATCTCAAGCGGGACAAAAACGGGTCGGCTTTCCGCAACGGCGATTACGGCATCTTTATGACGGCAAGCGGGCCGGAGCCCAATCCGACTCCGCATATGTTCATCCGTGAGGGGCATAACGACGGGGCTGTAGAGAAGCCGTTTACAGACGGCCAGATCGCCTCGCAGTTACGCAGCGACGGCTATACGATGGAGGCGGCAATACCCTGGAGTTCGTTGCAAGTAACGCCGTTCGCCCCCGGAGAAAACCTCAGAGTCGGCATGACGCTGGCGGCGACCGACAATCATGGCTCATTCGCCGACGAGAAATGGGGACAAATCATGTGGGTCGGCGAAGGCGACGGCCAAGAGTATTGGGGCGACATGAAATTCGTCACATCACCCGTATCTATCTTGCAGTCGACAGTCATTAAACTGCCAGCTTCGCTGCAGGCAGGTTCTACGGCTACTGCGGCTGTAGACGGAACTTACAGCGACGCCACGGTAAAGCCGGTCACGCAAGGTCTCGTTTTCAGCAGCAGCAAGCCGGACGTAGCCTCTATTGATAGCGTGACAGGTCTGGTTCGTGCCATCGCGCCGGGACAAACGACGATCAAGGCAATAACGGCAGCTTCTGGCGGCATTGAAGCGCAGTTTACGCTTCTTGTGTACGCTGCACCCGCCGGCAACGGTCCAGGCAATCCGCCGACAACGACACCCGGCGAGGATGACAGACCATCGGCTAATCTAATGCGGCAAATTAGCAGCTCCGAACTGAGCAAACTAGCGGGAGACGGCGGGAGCATCGTGATTCGGTTAGCGGCTCAAGAAAGAGGCGTGCAGTTGCCAATTGATGCGGCAGAATTGCTCAAGGGACAAAGCTTGCAGGTCAAGTCCGGTACATCGACAATCACTTTGTCCGGCGGTACGCTTCGCGGTCTTGCTTCGACGCTAACGCCGAACAAGTCTGGCGGATCCATGACGTTGACGTTGGCTCCGCTGACTAACGCGGCATCGCAAGATCGGCTGAAACAGAGCGCCGAACTTACGTCGGCGCAGTTGCGGCAGCGTTCCGCACTCGTGGAACTGGGAGCGTCGACCATCGCGGACGATGGCACCGTTACAGCGACGACCCGATTCGCTGAACCGGTTGCTCTTATGATCGAACGTACCGCTACAACAGCAGTCAGCGATAAGCCGGTTTATTTATATAAGATCGGCGTCGATGGCAAGCTCACCTATGTGCCGAGCAAGCAGAAGGACGGCTTTTACACAGCAGAAGTCACGGAGCCTGGCTCCTATGCGCTGCTCGAATATAATAAGTCATACACGGACGTAGCAGACAACCACTGGGCGCATGACGTCATTCGCGACCTGAGCGCAAAACAAATTGTGGAGGGAATCCATGCTGCGCAATTTGATCCACAAGCAAGCGTCACCCGGGCCGAGTTCGCTGCGATGCTCGTACGAGCGTTGGGGCTCAGTCAGACTCCGGTAGAGGACGAGGGCAGCATCTTCGCCGATGTCGCCGCCGACAGCTGGTATGCCCGTTATGTAGCTGCCGCCTTCTCCTTCGGGCTCATCAACGGTACGTCGGCAACCTCTTTCGCTCCCGATGCGGCCATAACCCGTGAACAGATGGTCACGATGTTGATGCGTGCCGTTGAACTGAAGAAGGGCAACTCACTCCCTGTTAGTCCGACTGCTTCGACGTTCAGCGATGCTGCTTCCATCCAGGCATGGGCCATCCAGTCGGTTAATGCAGCGGTTGAACTAGGCATCGTCAAAGGCAGACCTTCGAATCGATTCGAAGCAAACGATTCGGCCACCCGTGCCGAGAGTGCGCAACTCCTCTATAATGGGTTATCTTATCTCGATAACAATTGATGGGGTTAAACGTAGGACGGGGCATTTATTCGATGCTTTCGAGGTAACTGGCGACTAATCTGTAGACGTACCACTTCCATGTGGTACGTCTTTCTTGTGCATTTGGCATGGGCTGAGGTACCCGAAATCCGGAACAACTCAAAAAAGAAGGGCCCCCAGTTTTCAACCTGGTACAACCCTTCTGATCATGTAAGACAGATATACCACAACTCTCTCAGCTCATGGGCAAGAGACGAATCGTTCTATAACCGCCGCTAAAACCGGCTTTCGTAACATATTGATATGTCCCCCGTCCGAAGGCGTCCCGATGCGCGAAATGGATATGACCGCAAAATAGGCCGATCAGATTGGCATATGGATTATCCATCAATATACGGTAAAAGTCGATTGTCGCAGCACGGGGTTCCTCTATCATCCACTCCGCCATAAGCTTCGCATCCCAACCCTCGGCCGCCATCATGATCGGCGAACGCCACTCCCGCATGACATCCTCGAGCAGACTTGGGATATAGATAGGTATGTGCATAAACAACAGAGTCGGCAACTCTTTTGCAAGTTGCCTTTCCATGAAGTCTAATTGATCGCCCGTGATCTGGTAGGTACTGTTATCGATCGCAACAAGATTGATCCCGTTAACTTCGGTGGACTGATAGGACGGATTGGCGTTGGTAAAACGATCAAATTTGGCATATTGGGAGCTGCGCGCAGCTTCGCTCCAAGGCTCGAACGGGTACTCCCAGTCATGATTGCCCGGCGTATATAGATAAGGCGAGCGCAACGTTTGCAATCGATTGTCCAAATAATCCAGATTATTGAGCGTTGCTCCATTTATGATATCACCGGTCAGAACAACATGATCGACGGCCAGTTCATTTGCATAATCCAGAGCCCGATTAAATTGGGTGCGAGTCTCAAGCGCATCGAAGCTGTACTGCCGAACAGACTCTGCCCATATTTCAATCCCATCCCGATCATCCGTTTCTTGCATATGACTATCGGTAATATGAAACAGGACTGTAGGCCTGGCAAGTCCCTCCACTCGAATGAGCGCCTGCTTCTCATTGGCAGTCCATACGTGCTCGAACTTCATTTAATTACCTCCTAATCGTTGATAAAGTTCAGGCAAATGATGAACAATGAGATCCGCATCCGGCTTGTCTGCCAAGTCCTGGCGTTCGGACAACGTCAATCCGCTCAGCCAAATCGTATACATCCCTGCTTTTTTGCCGCCGATGATATCCGTATCGTAATTGTCGCCGATCATGGCCGCCTTCTCTTGCATCAAACCGCATGACTCCAAAGCATACCGGAACAGATGCGGCTCGGGCTTCCCCAGAAACCCGGCCCGCTTGCCGGATACAGCTTCTAGTGCAGCAACAAGCGCCCCTGTCTCCGGAACCTTTCGCCCGCTCTCCCCCGGATGGGACAAATCGGCATTTGCTGCAATAAATCTCGCGCCATCTTTAATCGCATTAGAGAGCCGTTCCAGCTTGGCATAAGTAAAGTCCACGTCCAACCCGACTACCACGGCATCAAGCTCCGTTTGGTTTGCAAGCGGCACCACCTCATGGCCGGCCGCCTGCAATGACAGATTAAGCTTCGGACTGCCTGCGACTCCCACCCTCTGAAGTCCATAGCGCTCTCTCACATATCGCCCCATATAATCCGTTGCGGTTACGATATCTCCAGCAGCAGCCTCTATCCCCATGCCGCCAAGTTTATGCGCGATTTCAGCAGAGGAATGCCTTGAATTGTTGGTAACGAACCTAACCTGTTTACCCGAGTCTCTTAACCAACTTACTAATGCCAGAGCTCCAGGGGCAATGGTTTCTCCAAAGTAAACACTGCCATCCAGATCAAATAAATAGGCTTGAATGTTTTCCAAAGTCGCCTCTCCGCTCATGAGAACCGAACTGCTCAGGTTCATCATTCGTCCTGCATCATCGTAATAGGACCTGGGATAATACCTACGAGCGCCAATCGGCAATTGGTTCCCTTGCATTCGGGCGTATCACCGTGCACGACTTCCATTTCGAATTCATGGGACCCGTTGATCAAATCCTCTGCGACTGTAAACATCCGATACCATCCGTCATTCCCGCACCAAACGGGACGACTGCGTTCCGAGATCTTCCATGGGCCGTTATCCAGTCGATACCGCAGCTCGGATGAAGTTGCGCCAAAGTCAAAACCTAATGTAAGACCAGTACCCTCAAAGGTGAATTTCAGCTTCGCGCCAATTGCCGACGTTTCAAGCACTTGATCCATCCACTCCAAATGCGGCCAACGTCGAATGACCCATGGTCCTTCCGTTTCTATTTCGTCTAGCGGCAATATAGACGCGTTCTCCCAGTTGTTCGGATTAAGCGGCAGGGGCAATTGCAACGGTTTTGCTGTCGGCTTAACGGGATTGACCGATCCCGGCAGCTCCTTCTCCAGAAATGAGATTACGCTGCGCGCGTAACTCAAGCTGCCCCTCTCTGTCGGATGCAAGCCGTCGGGCAGCCACTCTTCCCAACGCATTCTTCCAAGCCGCACCTCTTCGAGCGCATGAAGCCCCATCCCTACGGACCCTATGCCATAATGCTCCGCCAACGCTTCGAATTCGGCGATGGACGCAGGCGTATCGCCTACGCTCATCTCGCGGTAGAACGATTGGCGAAAGGTATGAACGAGCACGACATCTCTAGAGCAGTCGGCAAGCAGCTTGCGCAGGAGCCCTTCTCTTGTGCGCATCCTCTTTTCGCTTGCTTCTTCATCGTCATTGACCGAATAATCCACGAATACCAGATCGCAATCCCGCATGATCAAATCCCGCTCGGCGCGGAATACGGCGAGCTCGCTGCCCGTCGCGCCAATTGCCGCATTTTCGACAAACAGCCGAACATGCGGATAATGCTCCTTAAACCACGCAATCACAGGTTCGGGCCAGTTATGGCGAGCCCTTGCATCCGTAATCGAGCCGCCGATAAATCCCAGTCTCAGCGTACCGGATTCAATCGCTTGCCATGTATTCAGAAGCGGCGCTCTATGCTTCCAGATTTGCTTATTCATCACCCGCACCTCTTTCTCCTAACATACGATTAGTTGAATCTCAAACAAATGGCCGCAGCCGAATAAGGCTGCACATCGAATGCGACAACATGATCCGTAATTTGGATCGATTCGTTTTCCGGCAGCCTCTGCTCGTTCGTGTCTACGAAATACGCCTCTGCCGCCTGCTGGAACAATTCAAGCTTGACCGCCGCAAGCTCCCCTTCCGTTTCGTAAACGCGGATAATCCACCGCTGTCCATCTGGATCCTCGGGCATTTTTACCGCAGAAATCGCAACGGTGCCGGATATTAGCTTCAAGAAGCTGGAATCAAGCGGGCGAGTGCCGGCATGTGCGGAACCTGACAACACAGTAAGCGGATGGTTGAAACGATACGACCTTTCAATTCGCTCATAGGCCCGGGCTGCATCCTGCACGACGACCGCGAAAGAAAACTTGTGATGATTGCCAAGCTCAGGATACGGATCCGGGTAAAAGGAGCTGCGAATTAAGGATAGGGACAGTGCATTGTCCGCGCCCCGAAAACCGTATTTATTGTTCGTCACCAGCATCACCGACGACTGTTTTTCGTTCTGCGGAACGCCCACCGCAAAGCTGTTTGCCGGTACATCGAATGAAAGCGGCTTGCGTTCAATCACTCCGAACGGCACGTCATATTGGTACGATTTAGTATCATAAGCGAGTGGCCAATGAAAATTTAATTGAGGAATGCTTTGATCCGACTTGCCGATCTCTTGCCAATCACATTCCACCTCATAATCAAGCTCGGTGCAATTGCGGTCAAGCGATACCGTCGCCTTGAGCAGCGAACGGCCAAAGGAGAACTCATATTGCAGCGATTGGCGAACATCGCCCCAGGCCCCTCTTTTGATTTTTACTTGCTGATGAACGTTTGTCACGCTCATATAACGCCCTGTCCACCATGCGCTCATCCCTTTATCCGGATCCTCCTGGATGAGTCTGAACACGCCGGTTGGACGCGCCCCGTCTACCAATTGTTCGCCTGTCGATTTGCGAATCATCGAACGAACCGTTGCATCGACGGGATCAAGGGTTACTTTCAGCCATTCATTTTCAAGCACGTACCCGTCTTCTTCATCTATACGAGGATCGTCCGGCAGGAACGGCTTTAGCCTGTCATCGCCTTCCGACACGGTATAGGTGGCATACCCGCAAGCAGGCACTTTAACGTAGGCAAGCAGGCGCATATAATCGTGATTCCAATACCAGTGCAAACCGTTGTCCAGGATTTGATGGGGTACTGCCTGGCCGTTGCCGTCTTGCACGAGTAACGAACGAATGGGCGTTTTCCAATCCCATAACGTGATTTCCACCACTTCTTCCCGCTCGTATGCGGAGGAGTTGAAAAGATGAACAATCCTTTTGTTGCCGCGACCTCGCTCGACCTGCGTAACTTTGAAGCCCCCGGCACCGTACCCGGCTCCGGCGCCCTCCGAAACCGAAAATTTACTCTCCTTTCCAACAAGGCTGGATGTATCGATCATTGCGGCAATCTTCTCCAAAGCCAGCTTGCGATTCGTATTGGCAATGGCCATCGTGTTCTGGAATAACCCAAGCGCATGCTCCCGTGTTTCCAGCACCCCAGAGCCTGGAAGAATATCATGGAACTGGTTAAATAACACGTTCCTCCATGCCTTCTCAAAGCTATCTCCCGGATAGCGAGCTTCTTCGGCCACCGCCGCTGCCGCATTAAACAATTCCGCTTCATTAAGCGTCGCTTCGCCAATTCGGTTCGCTGTCTTAATTCGGCTTTGCGAGGTATAGCAGCCGGTAAAAACAAAGTTCTGCTCTCCCTTGAGGACAGGGAGCTGCTCGGCAATCGCCTCCGCTTCGGCAAAATATTCGCGATACGTTCCAAATCGGAGCTTGGGATAAACTGGCCAGCTTTGCATGTCCAGCAGTCGTTCCAGGTCGCGTCTCGTCGGGCCGCCGCCGTGGTCGCCAACGCCATAAACGTTCAAATACATTTTTAATCCCGTTTGCAAACAAATTTCCGGCACATACGAACCAAGCAAGGCTTGTATATTGTCATTGTACCAGGTCGGTTCCCGATAGACGATGACGGATTTGCCGGAAGGCGCTTCCCAGCGATACAAGGCAGGCGCTTCATTACCGCGGCAATGATAGTAGTATTTGACGCCTCCATTCGCCAGGATTTCCGGAACGTTGACGCTGTGCCCAAATGTATCGGGTTCAAAATCGAGATTGAGACTATCCGGATCAAGGTCAAATAAAACGGACAAATAACGTTTCGTATAGAGCAGATGACGAGACAGACTTTCGCCGCTCGGCATATTTTTGTCCGCTTCCACCCAATGCGATGCCGTGACTTCCCATCGTCCTTCTTGAACCCGCTTCCGTATTTCCTGCAGCATCTCGGGTGCATATTGTTCGACGATACGATAAATGGAAGCCTGCGACTGCGAGAAGGTAAACTCGGGATATTCCTCCAACAACGTCAGCATCGTCCGAAACGTATCCAGCGTAACCGCCACCGTCTCATCCCAAGACCACATCCAGTTCATATCGATATGCGCGTGGGATACGCATAAAATGTCGTAGCTTTTCGCTTCGGACGCAAGCGCTTCGAGCAGCTTCTCGGCATGGATCGCCGTATGCTTGCCAATGACGCCTTCATCCGCCCATTTGTTCTCTACAAAAGCTAACGCCGCATCAATCTGTTCGTCGAATATCCCTTTGTTAACCTTCGACATTTCATAAGCAAAGAACAACTGCGAAACGATCCGTTCGCCCCAATAACCGAGCTTGGCTGTAATTTTTTCTTCCCAATACGTCTTCGGCTCAGCTCCAATCAGCATCCGAAGTCGATTGTCGATCGATGACAGCATGACACCAACTCCCTACTCTTTTTATCAACTATTCAACGCTTTCACGACCCATTGTCGCTCCTCAGGCATGATACCCTCGAAGCAGCGAACAACCGTCTGACCGGGAGCAATCAAAAATCCATCCTGGATCGGCCGAACAACCGGTTGACTCACAGCAACATCATCATGAGAGGCAGTGCCGCTTATCCGTACCCAAAGGGCAACTGTCTCGCCGCTATTCGTGACGGACATCCTGGTTCCGCCATCCTCTTCCTCCGTGTGCCATTCGA
This sequence comes from Paenibacillus sp. MY03, assembly GCF_002165585.1. Taxonomy (NCBI): domain Bacteria; kingdom Bacillati; phylum Bacillota; class Bacilli; order Caryophanales; family Paenibacillaceae; genus Paenibacillus; species Paenibacillus sp. MY03. The sequence goes on from NZ_MXQD01000007.1 coordinate 94,984, forward strand.
GCATAGTCCTCGGCGTCGTTAAGAAAGCTTGCAACGGCGCCGCGTCTTCCCGCTCCCTGATTGCGAACGCGTATTCATTATCCGATAATACTCGCTGTTCTGTGGCATCGATAACTCGCACCGTTACGAAAAACGCGCCGCTATCCGGGACGTCGAATTCGATCGATCCGATACGTGTCGTAAGCATCTTTAGATTGTTATGCTCGAACAGGCCGTCGGCCAGCTTGTCGCCAGTACCAGTGAAGGCCTGCCATTCTACATCCCACTGTCCCGACTCGGAACCGTCGTTCGTTATATAAACCGTCGCCCGATAAACTTCGCACGGCAAATAAGAAATCGCATCGTATTGCAAGGAAACATGCAGATTGCGGTTGGCTTTCGCCACCCAGCTATAAGCCAACTTCGGGTCGCCGTAATAATCGATCGCGCTGGTGCAGGATAAGTTCGGGTAAGGCTCGTTAAACTGCCACAGCAAACTTCCGCTGCAATAAGGCGCGCGTCTGCGATTCGCTTCGACCGCATAACGAATTCCTTCCGCCTGCAGCCATTGGGATACCTCTACCATCTGTTCAAGAGTGTTCAGGGACGTACCGAACAAGCCGTTAAGCTGCTCGTCCATATTCCAGTATTCGTAGCCATGGAGCAGCCACTCGACTGAACCGGAATGCTCCGTTTGTAGCTTATCCCCGGGAAGAAATCGTCTTAGACTCATCATGGAAGCAAAGCCGTCTCCGCCGTATTCGCTGTGGAGAAGCGCATCGCTGACATTATACAGCCGATAATGCTCAGTAACGCCCGTATATTTCCAAGGTCCGTGCACATCGTGCATGACGCCTTGTCCGCTCCTCTCCGCATCCAGAAAGAACGTCGGCCCCGTCGGCGAAGTAGGCAGGAAAAGCCGCGATTCATCGAGGTCCGACACCAGGTCGCGAAGGACGCGAAGGTTGGTCTGTCGATCGGTAAGCGGCACCATTCGCTCACCCAGATGTCCGCCCTCCGTCAATTCGTTGCCTCCGCACCAGATAGCCATAGACGGATGATTTCGTTTCTCCCGGATCGCATGCCGCATCGTTCGCGAGAGGGTATGAAGGAATTCCGGCTTCACTGATGGCTCGTTATTAAAACCTGAACTCGATTGCATCATTTCCTGCCAGATCAAAATACCCGCTTCGTCGCATAAATTATAAAATAATTCCTTTTCAATCAACCCGCCGCCCCATACGCGAAGCATATTAACGTTAGCTTGTTTGGCCAGCCTGATCAGATGTTTTAGCTGTTCTTCACGCTTTCGGCCATACAATTGATCGATGGGAACCCAGTTCCATCCCTTGATATAGAGCGGCGCTCCGTTAACGGCTATCGTGTAAGCCAGCGCATCCGCCGGAGCCCCCGGATTGGCTTGAAAAGCCAATTCGCGGAAACCGACCTGCGCGCTATACGAATCGGAGAGGATATACGAGCCGTTTTTCGCATCGGCTGTCTCCAGCCTGAGTTCCAGCCGATACAGGGGCTGTTGTCCGTAGCCGTTCGGCCACCACAAACGCACATGGGGCACCTCCATCGTAAACCGTACGGATCGCAATCCCGGCACTGCCTCGCCGCCAAGGCTGATCGCTCCGACAGACGCCCCCTCCGGATCATACAGCTCGGCGATTAACCGGTACGGACCGGACTGTCCGCTCTCCAGCACGGCGCTTACGGTCAGTTCGCCTGCTCCATCGGAACCCGGCAATGCCTCAAGCTTAACGTTTTCCAACACGCAGCTTTCCGTGATTTTCAGGCACACTTCCTTCCATAATCCGATGTGGACCAGCCGCGGGCTAAAATCCCACCGATAACCGAATCGGCTCTTTAGATGATCCACCCGATCCGTATAACCAAGCTGCGCCTCGCCGTCCGGGGAACGCTCCAGCACCACGACCAGCCCATTGCTTTCTCCATAACGGAGCGAATCCGACAAGTCGAACTCACCCGGCGTAAACATGCCGGAGTGGCTGCCAAGCTCTTTGCCGTTAAGCAATACCTTCGCCGCATAATCTACCCCCTCTAGCACAAGCGCGACTCGTTTGCCTTGCCAAGCCGGCTCCGCGGTAAAGGAAGTTTTATATAGCCAATCCCTCTCATTCACCCATTCGCATGCGGGAGCATTTATTCCAAAATACGGATCCGGCAAATAACCCGCGCGGTGCAAATCCCAATGCACGCTGCCAGGCACTTCAGCGGGAATCCAGGGGACAACTCCTCTAAGCTCCACGTTTACTTCCATGCTGCGTCCAAACGCCCAGAAACCGGGGTACGAGCCTGTCAGCTCCCAATTATCCATCAATACTACTTTCATGACCGTCCGCCGTCCCTTCCCTTTCCTTTAAAAACAAAATGAATAGGAGGGGAATTGCCTCCTATTCACCCGCGGTATTCTATTGTTTAAATTCGCTCATAGACTTCAATCTTTCATTGACGATGTCTCTGCCGCCGTTTTTCTCGAAAGCATCCAGCATTTCTTTTGTAATTTTACGCGTTTCTTCTTCCGACTTGGCAAAAATGGCTTTCGACGTCCATTTATCCAATTCGCTCCACATCACGCCCCATTTTTGCTGCTCAATAGGTCCTGCCTGCGTTAATTGAAACTCGAGAGGAAGCGGTTCTCCGATGGATTCTGCCCATATCTCGGTTCCCATTTTCGCTTCTTCGGATCTTGGGTTCGTATCTTCCGCCGGTATCAGAATCGATCGCAGAAGATTATAGGAATCCAATCCCGTTCTTTGCAAGAAGGTGTTGTTCTGCTGCGACTGTTCTTCCTTGGATTCGGGCGTAGCTTCATACAATCCCTCGGCATTTTTAATGTAATATTCGTCTTCGATGCCGTATTTCAACATGCGGGTTCCTTCCTTGGAAGCGTTCCAGTTCAGAAACTCCATAAGCCTTTCGATATTTCTTGGATCTTTGGCGAATTCAGTCGAGACGACTAGGGAGTTAAATCCTCTGTCGCTCGGGTTGGAATATACGGGAACGATGGATGAGCCTGTCACTTTGAGCGGCGGCGACGGCACAAACCGCGTTTCCGGATTTTCCGCCTTCAAGGCTTTATTAACCGTATCCATGTCCCAATAAATACGAACCGTATAACCGACGCGGCCGGATGACAGTTTCTCCATGTATTGATCAGTTTGCTGGGTAAGCATCTCCTGATCAAGCAGGCCTTCCCGGTACAGCTTGTTCATAAACACCATATATTCTTCGATGTCGGGATTATTGAATTGGAATTGGAGCGACTTATTATCCTCCGAAAATTTGACCCAGCTTTTCGTCCATGCATTCGCGATGTACTGCCGGAAAACATCAAACGTAGCAGGTATGATTTTTTTGCCGTTGACATCCGGAATTTGATCGCGGAATGCCTTTAATACTTCATACAACTCATCCGTCGTAGTCGGTGCGGACATGCCAACCGCCTTTAGCCAATCCTCCCGGATCACCGGCCCGACATCCGCCATTAAAACTCCTTTTTTGGCCGCTAGATTAATAGGAAGCATATACATATTGCCATCTTTGGCTCTGTGCACCGCATCATCGTATGCTTTGTCGTTGTTGGCTACCAAATCCGGGTATTTTGCGAGCCATTCATCCCACGAAATGACAAGTCCCGCTTCCCCCATTTTTTTGACAACCTCAATGGCGCCCGGCACATTCTCAAGCTCCAGCACATCCGGTATATCTCCGCTGGCAAGCATCAAATTAAGTTTGTCGACCATCTTGTCTGTTTGCCGATCTGCTACCGCCTTTATATCCACGTTTTTATTTTCTTTTAGCCATCCGTACATTTCATTATTTTCCTGCAAAACGACATCTCGCGATAAAGAATGATACACGAATTTCAGCGGATCCTCTTTTACCGGTTCTGCCGGCGCACTTGCGCTTGCGCTTGGCGACCCGGAGGTCGATCCCGTATTATTTTCTTTGTTCGAACATGCGGCAATGACGCTGAATAACAGACATGCCATTACGAACAATGTCACGCTCTTTTTGGTCCTTTTCATCTCTTACATCCCCTTCGTATGGTTAGATAATTACTTTTGTAGCGCAATGCATTATATAAACACCTTAGCCTTTAATAGAGCCTACCAATACCCCTTTTACGAAATACCTCTGCAGAAAAGGGTACAGGCAGACAATGGGCAAGATGGTTACAACTAAAGTCGCCATTTTTACGGAATAACTGGTCACCGATTTGACGCTTTGTTGAGAAACGGTAGATAAGCTGCCGGCGATCATCTGAGCGGAGTCGTTTTCTCTAATGATCTTCATCAATAAGGTTTGCAGCGGAATCAACTTCGGATCTTGCACGAACACCGTACCCGAAAACCAATCATTCCAATGACCAACGGCCGTAAATAAAGAAATCGTGGCAACGATCGGAAGCGATAACGGTACAACGATTTTAAAAAATACGATCAGGTCGTTGGCGCCGTCCATCTTGGCCGACTCTTCCAGGCTTGCAGGCAGCTGCTGAAAGAAGGTTCGGAACAAAATAATGTACCACAGCTGATAGAGCGCGGGTATGATATACACCCATAAGGTGTTTAACAAGTGGAGATCCTTTAACAGCAAGTAAACCGGAATCAATCCGCCATTAAAAAACATCGTAAACAGAATCATGGCATTAACAAACTTTCTGCCTTTCAAGTGCCTCTTGGATAATCCATAGGCCATGATCGCTGTGAGGAATACCGACAACACCGTCCCGATCACCGTTCGTAGAATCGTTACTTTATACGCATCTATAATTTCCGATCTCGCGAAAATGACGATGTAATTACTCCACGTCGCCTCTCGCGGCCAGAAGTAAATCCCGCCTCGCAAGGAATCGATGCCATCATTCATGCTCAGCATGAGAATCCGCCAGAACGGAAACAGAATAGAGAAGGACAGCAAACACAAGATCGTATAATTGAATACGGAAAATACTTTTTCGCCCCAATGTCTCCTCATAATACGCCCTCCTCTCCTAAAATCTTGACAAGGGCATTGACCAGGAGAAGCATAATTAACCCTACTATGGATTTAAAGAGGCCGACGGCTGCCGCGATTGAATAATTGGCTTGAAAAATACCGGTCGTCATGACATAGGTATCAATGATTTGGGCCCGGTCCATGACGGCAGGATTCTGCATGACATAAATCTGATCGAAACCGGCATTTAATATGCTGCCCACATTTAAAATGAAAAGAATAATAATCGTGCTGCGGATGCCGGGGAGCGTAATATGCCAGGTTTGTTTCCAGCGGCTCGCTCCATCCATGACAGCGGCTTCGTAGAGATCAACATCGACTCCAGATAGTGCTGCCAAATAAATAATGGATCCCCAGCCTATGCCTTTCCATATATCCGATGCGACCACCAGCCCCCAGAAATAATCTGGATTGCCGAACCAAAAAACAGGTTCTTTGAGCAAGCCGATATTCATTAAAAAAGTATTCACAATACCACCCTGGTCAACAGTCAAGAGCTCATACCAGATCCCGGATACGACGACCCAGGATACGAAGAAGGGCAAATACGTAACCGTCTGCGTAATGCGCTTGAACATCTTCTTTTTGACTTCGTTCAATAGAAGAGCAAGGATGATCGGCGCGGGAAAACCGATTAATAATTTCAACAAGCTGATCGCGATCGTATTGATCATAATGGAATTAAAATTAAAATCATGAAAAAAATCGCTAAAGTACTTCAATCCAACCCATTCGCTGTTATACACGCCTGCGACGATATCATAATCCTTGAAGGCGATTAACACTCCATACATAGGCTGGTAACAAAAAATCAGAAACCAGATGACGCCGGGTATAACAAATAAATAAAGATAACGATCGTTCCATATTCCCTTGCTCATGCCGTAAACCCCTTTGCTTTAGCCTTTGAAACGCTTTCATGTTTTCAGTTTAGCATCGGGCAAAGCGGAATCAAATTCAGGATCTTGCACAAAAATATAACTATTTTACGATAACTTTTGCTACGGATATTTAAGTTTAACTAAAAAAAACCCTCTCCCAGGAGGTAGTCTGGGGAGGGATTGTTTACGTATTGGGCGGCGGCATAACCTCGGCTGGGATAACAATCCTGACCAACGTCCCTTGATCCGGCGTACTGGTCATTTCCACGCCAAAGTCGTTTCCATATCGCAGCTGTATTTTCTCATGCACATTCCGAATGCCATAACCGCCCTTCGTCATGTATTGTCCAGGCAGAGGCACCTCTTTCAACCCGATTCCGTCATCCTGAACTTCAAGTATGATGCGGTGTTCTTGCCGATAACCTCTAATCGTAATAGTCGTTGTGCTTTTTTTCGTTTTGGCGCCATGAAGAATCGAATTTTCCACGAAAGGCTGCAAGATGAGTTTAGGCGTGTACGCATCCAGAATGTCGTGCTCAATATCGTAGATAACTTCTATTTTCTCTTCCATTCTTATTTTTTGGATATTCATATAAGCTTGTATTTGCTGAACCTCTTCGCCGATCGTGAGGTATTCGCGCCCTTTGTTTAAAGATAGTCTGTAGAAGATTGATAAGTTATCCACCATGGAGATGATTTTTTCTTTCTCATCCTCTAGCACCATCCAGTTGATCGTCGCCAACGTATTGTATAAAAAATGAGGATTGATCTGTGCTTGCAGGGCTTTCATTTCCGCTTCCTTCTGTATGATCTGGCTGGCAGTCAGTTGCTCGATAAGCTCTCTTATTTTACGAATCATTCGGTTGTAGTTTTTAGCGAGCTTGCCGATTTCATCCCTTCCATCGATGGCAACATGCATATCCAGGGACAAGTCATCTACTTGCTCCATATTGCTGGAGAGGATCGAAATTCTTCTGGACAGCCTGCTTCCAATAGAGATCGCAATCAAAATGGAAATCACGATACTAATAACGACAATAAAAATGGTGAATCGCTTCACCGTATTCGCGCTCGACAACAAATTTTCCAAGGGCATTTCTCTAAAATAGATCCAGTTGGAGCTCTTCCCTTTCTTGAAAAATACCAAGTTCTTTGTATCGTTTTTTGCCACAATGAAGTTGCCCGACTCTTTCCCTTCCATTTTATCCAAATAAGCTTGATCCAGCTTTTGATTCGTTCCAGGCGAAGATTCGAAACTGTTGAATATGACTTCGTCTCTCTCGTCCGCAACGAAAAAATGGTCTCCATTGTTCGGGTCACTGGACATATACTCGCCGAATACCGTCTCATATCGAATATACATTTCCAAAATGCCTACGATTTTTTCAAAGTTGAGAATCATCGGTTTTACGATCGCGATCCTCGTTTCAAGAACAGAATCTTCATTTACAGCAGAGTATTTCGGTTTAATATCCTCATCTGTAACGAACCATATTTTCAACTTGGAAAATTGGATGTAGTCATTAACGCTAAACTGGTCCGTTTTTGCAAAATACTGCTTATACCACCAAGTATCCACAGCATGCTGTACATTCAGTAATTTTCCTCCTGCCTCCGGCAAGGAATCGTTATTTTTAAATATGAAAATGTCCAATATATTATTGGTCGTATCGATTTCCTTAATCTCATAAGCCTGAGATATCGTATTAAGGAATTCATAGGAAAAATCGGCGGGCGACTTATAATCATGGGATAGAGCAAGTACAATTTCTTTATTATTCGCAATCTGATTCATTAACTCATAATACGTGCTCAGCTTATCCTCGATATTCATTTCGACTTGATCCAGGGTTTGCCCGTAAGAGACGGTTGCCTGATTATAGATATACTTCTCTACGTTGGTATAAGAAAAAATGCCTGCGGATAATACCGCGAATATAATTAAAGCACCGTAACTAAAAATCATTTTATTTTTCAAACTAATATTATTCATGCGTTTGCTCACGCCCCGATAGTCCAGCTTCCCTGAATTCTCTAGGACTAACACCGAACATGCTCTTAAAGACGGAGCTGAAATACGAAGTGCTGTTAAAGCCTGTTTTTTCAGCAATTTCATAGATTTTTGCATCGCTTTCCGTTAGAAGGGCCTTTGCATGCTTCATCCTGACTTTTATCAAATAATCAATAATGCTTTCTCCGACATTTTCTTTAAAAATATTGCAAATATAGCTTGGCGTTAAAAATACCGTCTTCGCCAGCTCATCAATCGTAATCTGTTCATCGTACTTCTGCTCAAGCACATGGATAATCGACTGCACGACTATGGAGTGTTTACGCGACCTTTTTTGATGAATATATTTCGATAACGTCGTCAGTGCGTTTATGAGCCATTCTCGAGCATCAGGAATGGTATCGAAGCGATAAATCGGTTCCCATAGGCGCTCCTCATGTCCATAGATGGTTTCCACTTTTTCATCCATGTTATAGATGATCTTATAAATATCGCTCAGTATTCGAAAACAAAAGGCTTTTAACGTATGCTCCCTTGCATCGGATGGAATCGGCAGCAGCTTTAATATCTTGTCAATATCTTTATCGATCTGCTCATATTTCCCGATTCCAACATCCGCGATCAATCGCTCAATCTTATCTTCAAGGCTCACAGGATGATTTATTAGAGGATAAAAATCTTGAAAACAAATGGTATTCCCTTTGCCAAGATAAAACTTTTGCCTCGATGCGATTTCCGCCTCCCGGTAAGCTTCGTGCAGCTCGAAAAACATATTTTTTTTGCGACTGACGCTTATGGTTATCGTTTTATTAAACAAATCATGCAAGGATTCCCTTATACGGTCAATCTGCTGAAGCGTCTGATTTTCATCTTGGCAAGTGTCATAGAGAATGAGGATAAATTCGTTTTCTTTGGACATCAACGTCATTCCAGTATCCGAATACGCTTCGAGCAGGTAATGATAAAACCTTAAGAACAACAATTGATGGTCTACTTCGGAATGATGCTGTTCCTGCCCGTTATCGATCTGAATCAATAACAGATTGTAACCGTTTTCCGGAAAGGTAACGGATAAGGCTTCCGCCCTTTTACTGACCGTATCTTCATTTTCCAAGTATCCATAGACCAGATCCTTTATAAACTTCTCCACAAGAAGCGGCTTGCTCTCCTCGAGCTGTTTCCTCATAAGAAGCGATTCGGACTCCGATTTGCGCTCCGAAACGATTTGCGCCCCCAGTTTTTCCAATTTATCTTTTAATTGCCGAATGTTAATCGGCTTCAACATAAAAGAATACGCTTTCAATTCTATAGCCGACCTGGCAAATTCGAACTCATCATAACCAGTGATAATCATGATTTTAAGTTGCGGATTCAGCTCCTGAGCCTGCTTGGACAATTCCAACCCATTTAAGCCCGACATCATAATATCGGTAATCAAAATATCGACTTGATAAGTTTCTATAAGACTTAGCGCCTCATCGCCATCCTCCGCACTGCCGACAAGCTCCATCTGAAGTTCATTCCATGGGATATGCCGGGAAATACCCTCTCGCTGTATTCTCTCGTCATCCGCAATGACAACCTTTAGCATAAACAATCCCGCCTTAAATGTGATGTCTTGCTTTAGCATAGCATTCGATAGTTATGCGTTCCATATCATACCGCGGAATGTACGAAAAGACCATGCAAAATATTGCACGATGTTATAAGTATATTTTAATTTTCTACACACTCTTTCAACTATTCTACAAAATCGGCTTATATTCCGCATAATACCTATACTCGCTATGTATAGCAGGCTTTCTAGCATGTATATTAATACTAAAGATATTGATGCGAGTCTGACAGGGGGAAATCATATTGCTTAAAGTGATTATAGCGGACGATGAACGAATACAAAGAGAAGGCATTGCCAAGCATGTGGATTGGCAAGCTTATGGGATGCAGATCGTTGGTCTTGCAAAAGATGGCGTACACGCGCTGGAACTGATTGAGAAGAACGGTGTCGATCTTCTCATTACAGATATCAAGATGCCAAAAATGCATGGATTGGAGCTGGCCGAGCGCACCAAGGAATTGAACCCTCAGGTCAAAATTTTAATCATAAGCGGGTATAACGACTTTGAATATGCAAGAGCCGCAATCGAATTGAAAGCGTATGCATTTTTATTAAAGCCGATTCTGTTCGACAAGCTATTTCAAGAGCTTGATAAAATACATGCGCTAATCGTTCAAGAACAACACAAACAGCAAACTCTCGCTTCCTTGAAAGAACAAATTCAGGAAAGCAAGCCGTTGCTTGCCGAGAAACTGTTTCAGCATATTTTGCACGGATTTTTAAGGGATGAGGAATTAATTCGCAATCGTATGGACACGCTGTCTTTGCCATTACCCTCAAATGGTTATGATACCTTGCTGCTGCAAGTGGACGCTCCATTGGATTCTCCAGAGACAGACGCCGAAAAACAGTTGACTTATTTGCAATTTCTCGAGCGGCTGACCCGTTTCATTGATGCGCTCGAACAGCAGGGGCAGGCTTTCGAAACCAAGGAAAACGAATTCGTGATCGTGCTTTATGCCTCAGAGCTTGACGGGCATTCTCCCGTTCCCGATGTGATCCGCGAGGTCAGGGAAAACCTGCTGCTTCCGTACAACGAAATGTTGACGATCAGTATTAGCAATCGGAAGGCCAGGCTCAGTCAATTGCATGAAGCCTACAAGGAATGCGAAGCGGCATCGAGACAAAAATTTTATCTCGGCAAAGGGAAGGATATCTACTACCTTGACAGTATGACCGAGCAAGCATTCTCCGCCAATTCTGACGTTTTCTACGAACAATTGATTCAAGCGGTGGAGATTGGCAATGTCAATCAGGTAGAACAGACAATTGAAGAAATATGTAAAGAATTTACCCAAATGTCTTCCGGCTATAAGCCGTTTATTAAAGCTTTTTGCTTTCGAACGATGAGCGATCTGATCCGAATTATCCACGAATCCAATGAAAAAATAGAATCCGTGTTCGGCGAAGAGCATCGGCTATGGGATCGCATCTATTCTTTTGATACTCTTCCGGAAATTCACGAGTGGCTCAAGGAAACGGCCGTCTCCGCTTGCCGGCATCTTCACGCAAAGCGCACAAGGAAAAATACAACCATTATCGAAACCATCATTCAGAATCTCGAAACCCGTTTTCACGAACCCATTACGATCGACGAACTTGCAAAGCGCATCCACCTGACTCCCAACTATATTTCCAATATCTTTAAGGAATACGTTGGGGAAAGCATTATCGACTACCTGACGAAGGTGAGAATGAAACATGCCATAAGATTGCTGACGGACGAATCCGTTCGAATCTATGAGGTCGCCGAACAAACCGGCTATAATAGCACCTCTTATTTCAGCGTTGTCTTTAAGAACATGTACGGTATCAGCCCGAAGGAATATCGAGACCAATCTCTGAAATCGTAAACAAATGGAGCGAGCACAGATGAAATTGCTAAACAACATAAAGCTTCGAAACAAGCTGCTCATCTGTTATGGCAGCTTGATGATCTTCGCCGTCAGCATGGTCGGTCTGCTAACCTATCAGAAAATCCAATCCTATATTTATAACCAATCGAGCAAATCATACAGTCAGACCCTGGATCAGGTCGTCATGAATATCGATTACAAGATGAACACGCATCAAGAGCTTCTTAGTCCGTATATTACCAATCACAAATTTATCGCCGCCTTAAATACAATCTACTATTCGCCTGCGGATTATACTTATCAATATTTTGACAATTTGCGCTCTATCTTTGAGTTGGAGCGCCGTTACCCTTCTATTAAAAATATTATTATTTATAAAAAAAATAATACCATACCCGATATCGGCACTTACCCGGACAAACCAAGCATCTCCGACGCGGAGCATACCATTATCGATATTTCCTATGCCGAGCGAAACGATTGGTATCAAAAGTATTTCACCAATCTGGACGAAACAGACTTGGCCGGCCTCATCGCATTATCCAACGCCTCGATCTGGACAGTCAACGACAGCAGGACGCTCATTTCAATTATCAAGCCGATCATGTACAACAACGACCAACTCGTCGGCATTGTCGAGATGCAGCTGAAGATCAAGGATATTTTCCAGGATGGAATGTTTAGCGAGCATTCGCTCGAAGAATTTTTTTACATGATGAACGACGATGGTGATATCCAATTCCAGAGCAAACCCGAGATGCGCCCAATCGCCGCTCCGTCCGGAAACCCGATGTTTGACAACAAAAGCTCCGGAAGCTGGCTGACGGAAGGCAATCCCTCCAAAAAGCTGGTGTTGTATCAAACCAACCGCCAGTCCGGCTGGAGATACGTGCTCGAGGTGCCGATGGACAGCCTGATGCTCAGCGCGCAATCCATCCGGAATTTCACGGTTGCGATTCTGATCGGCAGCATTCTGATCAGCATCCTGCTTACCCTGGCCATCTCCCGCGTACTGTCCAGCAGAATATCGCTGCTGGCAAAACATATGGAAAAACAGGAGGACCTGACGCTGGAGATTGGCCCATCCGTAGACGGACGGGATGAAATCGGGATGCTGATGCGAAATTACAATCGCATGATCAAACGAATACGAGAGTTGATAGAAGAGTTAAGAACAAGCCAGCAATTGCAGAAAGAATCCGAAATCAAGTCGCTGCAAGCTCAGATTAATCCCCATTTCCTTTACAACACTTTAGCGACCATTAATTGGATGGCTGCAGATAACGAAACGAAAAAGATTATGGATATGGTCAACAATCTGGCGACTTTTTATCGGTTGTCCCTGAATTCGGGCAAGGAATATTTGCGGATCAACGAAGAAGTACGGCATGTGCAAACCTATGTCGAAATTCAGAAGATCAGACTAGAGGACATGATCAACGTTACCTTTGACATCGAGGATAAAATTTTAGCCTTCCACACCCTCAAGCTGATTCTCCAGCCATTTGTGGAAAATGCCATTTTGCATGGAGCCGAGCATAAAGAAGGTACGACAAACATCGTGATCAAGGGGTATTTGTCTCATGAGGAACAATGCGTAATCTTCGAGATTATCGATGACGGAATCGGCATGAATATGCCGACCCACAACCAATATGTAAATCACGGCGGCTACGGCATCCACAATGTCAATGAAAAAATCAAACTTCAGCACGGCCATCAATACGGCGTCCGATTATTCAGCGAGCCGGGAGTCGGCACCCAGGTAGTGATTCGGATTCCCATCCTCGAATAAAAAACAAAAAAGCGGAAGCGCAGGACTTGCCCGCGCTTCCGGCTTTTTGTTGTTTGCTACTTTTGCAGATATTCGTCGATCAGACGGAGCTTCTCGGCCGTAACCTCAGGAGCGCCGATTTTTTCGAAGTGGGCAAGCATTTCTTTCGTAATCTTGCGCGCTTCCTCTTCTGTTTTGGCAAATATGGCCTTAGCCTGCCACTTGTCGATTTCGGGCCAGAGATTGCCCCAATGCTTATCCCATTCCGGACCCGTTCCGGCAGGGTTAAACAGATTGTCGTCAACCGTATAGCCTTCCGCCCAGATCGTTTCGCCCATCCGGAATTCCTCCGTGCCCGCTTTCACTTCCATCGCCGGAATAACAGGATATTTCAGCAGATTGTAGAATGTAAGGCCTTCGCTTGCTAGGAATACGCTGTCGCCTTTGTCAAGCTCGGCTTTCACTTCCGGTTTCGCCTCGTACAAGCCATCTGCATTTTTGACATAATATTCGCCATCGACGCCATGGCTCAGGAAAAATGAACCTTCGTTCGTTGCGTTCCAATCCAGGAATTCCATAAAACGCTCCAGGTTGCGCTCATTCTCCGCGAATTTTTTGGAGATAACGATGCCCTCGAACATGCTGTAGGAGGTCGAAGCGTAGATCGGAAGCGGCAATCCTTCTACGCGGATCGGCGGATTTGGAACATATCGGCTGTTCGGATCGGATGCTTTCAGCACGCCATTGGCCGTATCCATCGGTACATGCGTCTGGAAAGTGATCCCTACGCGGCCCGAGCTGAGCTTCGCCTGATACTGATCCGGCTGCTGCGTCAGGAACTCTCGGTCAAGCAATCCGTTATTGTACAGCTTGTTCATAAAGACCATATATTCCTCGATGCCCGGATGGTTGAACCACCAGTGCAGCGTTTTGTTATCCTCGGACAGATCGTACCAATTTTTAGTCCACGTGTACATGAAGTTTTGTCTGCCCATATGATCCAAAGTAAGCGGAATAATCGGTTTTCCGTCCACATCCGGGATTTGTTCTTTAAATGCCATCAGCACGTTAAACAATTCGTCCGTTGTCTTGGGCGCTTCCATCCCCACCTGCTTTAGCCAATCTTCTTTGACGAAGAAGCCGAGCACCTTCTCTGCAACATCAGGATGGCTTGCCGAGTTGCTTGGGATAATATTCATCTTTCCATCTTTCTTATTTGCAAATACGGCGGCGTTATATTTGGGATCGCTATATTTTAGCAGGTTCGGATACTTCGCCAGCAGCTCGTCGGTTGAAATAGAAAGCCCTGCATCCGCCCATTTGTTAGCGATCGCGTTACTCAGTTCATTGGTTGCATACCTTACGATATCCGGGATTTCTCCTCCGGCAAGCAGCATGTTCATCTGATCGGGAACCTCGCCGTTAGCCAAGGAAAAACGGATATCTATATTTTTGTTTTCCAATAGCCATTGGTGCATCGGATTATTTTCTTTCGGCAAGACCGTGTCTCCCATGAGCAAAATGTTGACGACAAGCGGGTCCTCCTTCGCTGCCGGAGTCTCGGCAGAGGACGACGTTCCAGTCGGCGACGGAGACTGACTGGTCCCGTTGTTCCCCTTGCTGCAGGCTATTAGAGAAGCAGCCATTAAACTGAAGACAAGCACGATGGAGAGCAACTTCGATGACTTTCTCACTGTAAAACCACCTTTTCGATTATTTTATATATTATCAAGATTCCTCAGCCTTTCAAAGAACCGATAATAACGCCTTTAACGAAATACTTTTGCAGGAACGGATACACGCACATAATCGGGATGACCACGACCATCAATGTCGCCATCTTGATCGATTGCGCCGTGACCGTTCGTTTCGTGCTGCTGACCAGATCCACCATGCCGAAGGAATTGCCCGGCGTGCCCGATCGATTAAGATCCAGAATCTTCATCAGCAGCGATTGCAGCGGAATGAGATCCTGCTTGGTGACGAAGAGCGTGGCCGTCATATAGTCGTTCCAATGCCCGACCGCAGAGAAAAGCCCCATGGTTGCGAAGATCGGCAGGCTTAACGGAAATACGATTCTCGTATACACGGTCAAGTCGTTGGCCCCGTCAATATGAGCCGATTCCTCCAGCTCCTTCGGCAGCGCCCTGAAGAACGAACGGAAGATGAATACGGAAGAAGCGCCGTATAAGGTAGGAATGACGTAGACCCAGAAGCTGTTGAGCAGATGGAGCGACTTATACAGCAAGTATGTCGGGATAAGACCGCCGCCGAAGAACAGCGTAATGATAATCATGATGTTGATGACCTTCCTGCCCCTCAGCCTGTCCTTGGATAAGCCGTAAGCCATAAGAGAGACAAGTAGAATGGAAAGCGTCGCCCCGATCAGCGTCCTGCCGATGGTAATGGTGTAGGCGTCCATAATATCGCTTCTGGCGAAGATCGCCTTGTAATTATCCAACGTAAAGGCTCTGGGCCAAAAATGGATCCCCCCCCTGGAGGCATCGTAACCCTCGCTAAAGGACAAAGCGGCGATGCGCCAAAACGGGTATATGAACAGAAACGAGAGCGCGGACAGAAACAGATAGTTAATCCATTGAAACACTTTTTCCCCTCTGGAAATAATCATGCCGGTGTCCCTCCTTTTTTAGAAAATGCCTTCTTCTCCTGTCTTCTTGATCAGGAAATTTAGCGTAAACAAGGCGATCATGCCGATCACGGACTTGAACACTCCGACAGCGGTCGCCATCTCGTATTGGGCTCTGAATATCCCCATCTTCATGACATACGTATCGATGATTTCGGCTTTATCGAGCAGCATCGGGTTTTGCATGACATAGACTTGCTCGAAGCCTGCATCGAGAATTCCCGCCATATTGAGAATAAACAGCAGGATGATCGTTGGACGGATTGCAGGGAGTGTGATATGCCAGATTTGCTTGAAACGGTTGGCGCCGTCGATAACCGCCGATTCGTACAGCTCCGTATTGACGGACATAATGGATGCGAGATAAATGATCGTACCGAAGCCTATTCCTTTCCAAACGTCTGACGCCACAATCATCCCCCAGATCAAGTCCGGATCGCCGAACCAGAAGATAGGCTCCTTGATAAAACCTAGTGATAGCAACAGGTTATTGATAACCCCGCCATCCGTGCTGAACAATTCGTACCAGATACCCGCCACAACGACCCACGAGACGAAAAAGGGCAAGTAGGAAATCGTTTGCGCGACCCGCTTGAACACGATGTTGCGAACCTCGTTTAACAATATGGCCAGCAAAATCGGCGCCGGGAATCCGAACACCAGCTTTAGCAAGCTGATGGCGATGCTGTTGGTCATCACAACCGAAAAGTTCGGGCTGTTAAAAAACTCCTCGAAGTTGTCCCATCCTACCCACTCGCTGGCAAAAACGCCCTTGATGATGTCATAATCTTTGAAGGCGATGAGAACGCCGTACATAGGCTGGTAACAGAACACGAGAAACCATACGATACCCGGCAGGACGAACAGGTACAGATACCTGTTGCTCCACAGTTCCTTTCCCAATAGGCGGGAATTCAAGCGCTTACTTTTTATTGATGACGATTGCATCCATTAACCTCCTTGCGTCTGTCAGTTCTGTCTTGTACCTTGCAAATAAAGTATAAAATACGGGGTATAAAATGATAATTCAGTATTCTACACAAAGTGCTAAGTATTCTATTAGAACGCTTACATAAATGGATAGTCCAAAAGAACGGGCGTGGCATGATGTCCGCAATTCCCGATTTTGTATCGAAAAATCCCCCGGATGTCTTTGCACCTGGGGGATTCTTTGGTCTATACCAACTTATACGTAACGAACTTTTTCGCGCCAATTGAACTTGTGATTCGATTGTCCGCGGCATCCGCCGCACCCTGCTGCTCCTCAATAGTATTGGTGATTATCGCACCCTTGATGGGAATCGGTGCAGACAGGATGACTTCCGAAGTTTGAGACTCCACATTGTATAACCGAATAATAGGTTGATTGCCGTCCTCCGACCATTTCTGAGCGGATAACATGACGTCGCCCGCCAGCTTGATCAGGCTGTCCTTGGTAGGCAGACGGGACTTCGACACGTTGGGATCCGGCAGCTTAAACAGTCCGCCATGCGATGTATCCTGCACCCAGGACCTTCCCTTGTTCCATTTGTCCTCATCGATCTGGAGCAGCTTCGTCAATAACCCTTGATGATAGAGCTCCGCCTCTTGATAAAGCCGGGTAGCGGATTCCTCCGCAAAAGGCCTCAATGCAAGCTCCAACGTATGTCGTCCGATGCACTGGGCTTTCGGCTGATAATCCTGCTCCATGTACACGCTCTCTCTCAGATGGATCGTTTCGACGTTGCGGAGCAGCGTAACGCCGGCCGTGCGGCCCTCGTCCAGCATCTCGTAATCATGCAGGCCTTTGGCGAAAATCGCCGAGCCGCCGCTAGTGTACACAGGGGCAAACCACTTCCAGAACGGCTGCGAGTTGGCATCCCGCTCCCATTCCGTGCCGCAGTTCCAGCTTCTCTTTACAACGTCAAGTTGTCCGCCTGCAAGTACGTGCAGCGCCTGTTCCTCCGACGGGAACAGCATGCGAAGACGATGATCCTTGACTCCGTTAACTACCTGTACTTGTATGTTCAATCGCTCGGAAGCCGCGTCAAGCCTCAACGTCACATCGAAGACGCTAGGTGCCGTCTCCTCCGACATGCTCTCCTTCGAGGCATCCAGCCCGATAGGCAACTGCCAGACGAATCGGTAGACGGCTTCCTGATAAAGTGAATTGTCGGTTCTGGATACCCACTCGACGGGTCCGTCCCAAATCCGATCGCCTTCGCCGTCTTGAACCTTTTTAAACACGTACAAGTCCCCGCGGTCGCCGACGTTCTGTATTTGCCCTTGATTGCTGAGCCGGCGCCCCGAGTTCTTGTGCAGCACATGGAACGTGCCATTGTCTTGCAGCTCGACCCTGAGCTGGTCGTTCTCCAGAATCGACGGCAGCGGATTCGTGGCATCCTGCAGACCAGCCCCTTCCCGATGTTGACGCACGCGATACGTTGCATACCCTAACGCCGGCACGCGCGGCTGCCATTCGATTTCGCAGCGCTTTACGCCGATAACGCCGGGCAAATTAATGGGACTAATTACTTGCACGCGGCTTGGCGCTTCCGATACCAGGCGATAGGGCATTCGTTGCCCGTGCTCGTCCTCGATGGAGAAGGACTCCACCTTCTCGTCATCCAGGAAATAAACGGGCGTTCGGATGACCTCCGAAGCTTCCAGCTGCGACGTATTGACGACGAGCAGCTTCTGGTCGTCCCGTTCATACCCGGAACTGTCAACCTGCCTCGCGATGATCCCGAGCTTCCGGTCGATGATGGCTTCCGTCAGCTCCTTCACGCGCCGGAACCGGTCCATCATCCCATCGTGCACGGCGTCTTGGCTGCAGCCGCATATACTGTCATGCGGGTGGTTCTCCATGTATAATTTCCAGACGTAACGGATGGCTTCCTTATCGTAAGGATCCAGGTCCAGCATGGCGCACCATGTCGACAGCGGCTCAAGCCGCTTCTCGATTAAATCATGACATTCCAGATTCGCTTGCTTGATATAAATTCGGCTCGATAACGTGCCGGCAAGGATATTGTATTCGGGTGCCTCCCGGAGCTCGCCTTGCAGGACGGGATAAGTGCCTTCCGGCTGCTCTCCCATTTCCCGCTGTACGCTCTTTACATAATCCGGCAGCGTGCTATGCAAGACATCAATATCGTCGCCGTACAAGCTGCGCAGCCGCTTTAAAACCTCGGGGAGATTTTCCTGCGCCTCCAGATGATCGACTCCGTTCATCATGGGATAATGCGATGTCGGATTGATGTTCTCTTCGCGTTCCCTGATCATGTCGAAGACGGCTTGCAGCTGATCCGGATCGCTAGGCAAACGCTGCGCGCTGTTATACCAATAATAAAGCTGAAGCGCCGTCACCTCCGAGCCGTCAGGGGACTGCCATCGAAAGAACGGGCTGCCGTGCTTGCCGGCATCGTAGGCGCGGCCGAACACGCAGTTGTCGATGCCTATGTCCTTGAACAGTTGCGGCATCTGACCGATCAGCCCGAAGTGATCCGGCAAATAACCGACCTTCATCTCTCCGCCCAGCCTGCGCGATGCGCTGATCCCTTCCATCAGACTACGGATGGTAGACTCCGCGCTCGTCAAATACAAATCGTTCTGTTGATACCAGGGACCGATCAGAATCCGACCCTCCCGAATCAACCGTTCCATACGCGGCTTCTGATGCGGACGCAGCGCGTAGTAATCTTCCAGCACGATCGTCTGCCCGTCGAGATGGAACGACTTGAATTCGCGATCGCGGTCGAGCAGGTCGAGCAGTTTGTCGATCAACTGGACCAAACGATATCGGAATTGTTCGAACGTCATGTACCATTCGCGGTCCCAATGCGTATGCGCGATGAAATGATAGGTTTTTTTCCGTGTCATGCCACTGTCCTCCATGGTTCGGAAACTCCGAATTAATGAGTCGTTTCAATTGTAATGATCCCCTTGGACCTCAGGCGCAGGGTCAAGGCTCTGCCATCCGGCGAATCTATCTCAACCGGTTCCTTGCGGTTTTCCTCCAAATCCAGTACATAGGCTTCTTTGACAGGACGATCGAGCTGCAATGTCACCGAATGCTCGGATTCCGACGGGTTAAAGCAGCGAAGAAGCGTTCCGTCGCGTCCTTCCGTCCTCTTAAGCGCGGACAGCACAATCGGGTTTTCCGGCGTATCGAGGCTGACGAAAGAGTGAGCAAGCGGCATCGTTCCGGCATGCTTGCGCATCTGAACCGCGCGCGCCGGTAGATGATGCTCGGCGGATCGCCGCCATGCTTCCCCGCTTTGCGCGCCGTCCCCCGCATGCGGGATAAGCGCCAGCCGGTACGTCAGCTCGCCCTGGCATTGCGCCTCCGGCGTCTTGAACATCGGACCTGCTCCGCCGCGGATGGTTCGCAGATCCGGAGAGCCCAGATAACCGACGGAACGGACAAGCGTGACGAGAATATCGCCGCTAGGCGTCACCTCGTATTCGGGAAGACCGTAAGGAGCAACCGCAAAGCCATACGATCCGCACGAACTCGTGACTCCCGCCAGACCTTGATTCGGATGCACGCCGACGGCATCCTCAATCCAGCGATCATCGGAGGGCTGAGCAACCTTCGTTGACCGTCTAACCATATCGAAGGCAGAGGATGCCCATGATTGCGCGGCCCCAATGCCGGTCGCAATCTTCACGCGCAGGCGATGATCGCCGACCTGATTGTCGAAGCGCGCCGTCACGCCCACCCAGCGGTCGTGTTTGCCAAGGCTGAGCTCCGTCGTCAGGAGACATTCACGTCTGGTCGTTGAACGCCGCTTGCGGTCGCTCTCCAGTCCGACAGGCAGCTGCCAGCTTTGCGCGATACGGAGAGCCCCCCTTGCCGGACCTTCTTCCATCACGGAGATGGAAGCCTGCAGGCCCGCCGTAGAGAAGCGCTCGTCGAACAAAGGCGGCGAGAAGGTATAACCGTCGCCGATATCGCCTCCATCCTCGTATACGAGGACGTTGTCGTACTGTCGGCCGCTCGTCTTGTCGAGAAGCCGAACGCTTCCGTTCTGGCCGACCTCTACCCGAAGCCACTCGTTCTCGAGCGCATGTCCATCCACTAACGTGCGTTTATCCAGGGAGGCCATCCGAACAGGCGTCGCGGTAAAGGTCGCGTAACCGAGAGCCGGTAGCTCATGGGGGACAAAGCGCACGGTCGCCTTGCGAACGAACGCCAGACCGACCAGAATCCCCTTCTCCTCCGGAGGTACGGCTGCCTCCAGCAATCCGAGATCCCGGACCTCGTCGTCGGGATGATTGCCGGCAATCAGCTCCCGCCTCATATCCACCCATTGCGAAGGAAGCACGCGGCCTTCGCTGTCGCGGATTTCGAAAAAACGAATATCCGCGTCGGCATCCGGAAGCATCAATTCCACGGTCACCGTATCCTTGCGGCCGCGTTCCAGCGGGTTAAATACATGGAACACAATCGCCCCGTCCGGCAAGGCTGACGTATCGATTTCCGACGCGATATAACGGAGGGATTCATCCGTCAGCTGCTCCGCGATTTCCTGGGCCCATTCGAAACGGGTCATCATCTGCCGATGTACTTCGTCGCGACTGCATCCGCATATGGAGTCGTGGGGATGGTTTTGGAGCAGGTATTTCCAGGACTGCGCGAGCAGCTTATCCGGATAAGCGCCTCCCATGCCGTGCCATATGGCCGAGAACGGCTCCGCCCATCGTTCCAGCTCAAACTGCACCTTCGCGTTGAACTGCTTGAGGGGCATTCTGGAAGATAACACATTGGCCAGCAAAAAGTTGATCGAGCCGTCCGCCGAACGGTTCGTATCCCTCAGCTCGCCGACGGCCGTATACAGCCCATCGCCGATGCCGTCCGTCTCCGCCTTCGCGGAGGCCAGAAACTGCTCCATCGTGCTGTGGATCAGCTTGTATCCCGGAAAGCGCGGCGCCAGCTTGTTTACGATTTTGCTCAAATCGTCCTGCGGCTCCATATGGTCCACGCCCACCATGACAAGAACCGACGAAGCTTTCGTCGGAGGCAGCAGATGCCCCTCGAACAGCTCCCGCATCTGCCGTTCGGCCTTGTCTATATCGCCGTGAAGGCGGAATACGCTGTTATAGCCGAGCGCATTGGGGAACCGGTAAGCGAACAGCGTCGTTCCGTCCGCGCCCTGCCACTTCAGCTCCGTGCCCGACTGCGTGACGACCTCTCCGAGACCGCGCCAGAACACGGCCTCCTTCATGCCGAAACCGTCCAGAATTTGCGGCAATTGCGAGATATGGCCGAACATGTCCGGCAAGTAGCCGAAGCGCTGGCTGCCTCCCATTTCCTCGGCGATCCGAATGCCCAATTGAAAATTCCGAATAAGCGATTCGCCGCTGACAATCGATTCATCCGGCTGCACATACCAAGGGCCCAGCTTGATCCTGCCTTCCGTTATATAACGCTTCAACCGTTCCCGGTCTTCCGGATGAATTTCCAAATAGTCGTCCAACACGCTGCTTTGCCCGTCCAGATGAAAGCTCGCGTATTCGGGATCCCGCTCCAGAATCGCCAGCAGCTTGCCGACCAGCCGGGTAAGGCGAATGCGGAACTCCTGGTACGGCAGGTACCATTCCCGGTCCCAATGCGTATGCGGGACAATGTGTACGTTTATCATCGTTGCTCCTCCGATTGATATTGTTTTTTCATGCCGAAGAACGTATAAGGATCCAGAGGCTCCAGCGAAATCTCCGGCCGTTCCGCCGCAATCGTCTCCAGCAGCTCGACCAGAAACGACGGAGACACGAGCACCGTGCGATAGACGATAAATTGCGGCTCTTCCGTGGCCGCCAGGCTGCCGTAAACGACATCCACGGCTTCGCGTATCGTTCCATAAGGTCCGATGTTGTGGAAAAGCTGCTGGAACGGCGTTCCGTCCATCTCTCCCGGTCCTTGGTACTCCTGCGTAACGACGCCATCCGGCGAAAATTCGGCGTAAGCCTTCTGGACTTCCGTGTTGATGGAATCGTAGCCATTAAGCAAAAAGCCCGTTATCGTGAGGTCGAATCGCTCGTAGTACCGCCGGTTATGCGCGATCCAGGCATCCATGCCCGAAGGCAGACCCGAATGAATTCTCGGCTCCAACAAGTGGGTCGGATTTAAGTAACCCGCCCCGGAATCGCCGGATACAAATACATCCCGGTCCGATTTCGTCCGGTAGACGTAATCGAAAACTTGCGGAACCCGCTCCGACAGGTTGGGATTGAAGCCCCAAGCAAGCGGAAGCTCCCCTCTTCGCGGGTCGTCCCACAGGACGCCGACATGGGCGTTCAGCCATGCCGCCGAATCGTAATCCCCCATATAGAACATGACGTAAACCTTTCCCCGCTCAGGCTTTCGTGCCGCCAAGGCCGATCTTGATTGCTCATACCGTTCCCTGAGCGGATAATGGCGGTGGATCGAAGCGTTCGCCATGCCGGACAAACCGTAAGCGTCCGCGTCCATGATCGCATTGTAGCAAGATAGGATTTCCGCATGCCGCCACTCCGTCTCGATCGCGCCGTGCTTGCCGGGCCACATGCTGGCATCCGTATATTTCACGTACCAAGGCGTAAAGCCGCCGATTGTAAATATTTGTTTGCCCCCGCTGTTGCGGTATTGGCTCAGCAAAATGTCCTTCATCGTCCGCAGGTCGGCGCCTGGCGGCTGGTCGGGATCATCGCCGGGCGTCTCGTCGTCCCACGGACTGAGATCAAAGAAGAAGGCTTTGCGAGCGATATAATAGTCGTGATTGGAAAGCATCGTATTGTTCAAATCCGGATACCATTCCCCGTCCGGAATCCATCGATGGCCGTCCAGATAATAGGCAAGCAGCGTCGGGTCGCAAAATCCGGCGTCCAGGTAGTTTTCCTTGGCCCAAAGGTAGGCGTCGCACTTGGCGCTGCCCGTGCTTGGCGACCCGCTGCCCGGAATCGTGCCGGTTCCAGAGAATAGACCGACCAGGCTGCGTTTGACGGGAAGACGTCGATCCCCGGCAATAAATCTACTGTAGAACGATCCCGGCGACGGATCGTACCGCACCGGCAGCAGCCCTTCGACGCCGCAAATCGTAGCGGCTACATTCGATGTGGCCGGCACCTCGTCATCCCACAGCACGACGCCCTTCAACCAAGGCTCGAAGGCATCCAGCAATTCATCCCAGTCTCTCAGCTCGTGCCAGTCCTCTTCTGACAGAAACCCATCCGCGGATCGGTAATGCTTCAGCCAGTATTCGTCCGTCTCATCCATGAACGTCATATATAACCTGCAGCAATCCCGATTAACCACCCCCTGCAAGGCTGAAGCAGCTTTCAATAAGTCGTATCTCAGCTTGCTGTTTTCGGGACCGGTGAAGGAATGGATATAAGCCGAGGCCTGAAAATGGTACATCGCGATCCTCCTCGTTGATTCCTTGCCGTTTGAAAACGGCTGCCCTTATGGGCATCTTTATTGTAGGATGATCGTCCGCAATTAGACATTGATTATCCTACACAAACCTTTCATTATCCTACGGCAACGCTTTCATTCCTTAAGGAAACGCGATTCATTGCATGTTCCGCGAACTTTTTTGCAAGCGGATACAAACTGCGTAGAATTTTGAAACGTGTGCGTAGAATTCTGAATTTCGCGGCTGCCGCTCTCCTTTTATACTAGGGTCTATCAAGTTCATCTTCAAAAAATCAGCATTGAATCGGAAAGGTGGAATTTCATGGAGTTAAAAGTCGTAGCAATCGGTCTCCGCATTCATGGAGAGTACGCGATTCAGGAAATACTGAAAGCCGACAATGTGCAGCTGGTCGCCGTCATGGAGACGGAGGAACGCTGGCAGGCGGTTGCGGATCGGTATGGGGTGCCGTTCTACCGGGATTATTCCCTGATGCTGGACGAGATGGACTGCAATACGGCGATCGTCTGCCTGCCCAACGATCTCAAGACCGATGCCGTCATCGAATGTCTGAAGCGCGGCAAGCATGTCATCTCGGATAAACCCGTCTCGATCACCGAAGAGGAGCTGGAGCTGCTGGAGCGGCAGATTGCGGTCTCGGACGCCGAGTTTTCGGTTCTGCTGACCGAGCGGTTCAATCCGCTGTATGTGAAGGCCAAGGAATTGATCGATCAAGGAGCGATCGGCGATATCGCGGGCTGCATCATGATGCGTCCGCATGAATCGACGGCTCAGCGCGAGGAGCCCTGGATGTACGAGAACGCCCGCAACGGCGGCCTGATCGTGGATCTGATGATCCACGACATCGACCTGGCCTTGTGGATGAGCCGCGGCGAGGTCCGCGAAGTGACGGCTCGTTCGCTTCATACCCGTTTTTTCGCGGACAAGCCGGATTACATCGACTTCGCTCAGGCGCTGTTCGTCCTGGTGGGAGGCGTCACGGTTCATATCGAGGCGGATTGGTTGACGCCGCGCAATACGTCATGGGATTGCAGAATGTTCGTCGTCGGTACGGACGGCACGATCGAAGTGCTGATCAAGACCGGCGAGGTAATCTTATGCACGCATGACCAGAATCACCGCAATGTGATGGAGGAGGTGCAAAAGCACGACAGCGTGTGTCTGGACTTCGTTCGCAGAATCCGCGGCGAGCAGCCGCAGGTTCTATCCGCCGCGGACTGCATCGCGTCGGCAAGAGCCGTCTTGCTGGCGCGCAGATCCAGTCACTCGGGCCAATTGGAATCCGTTAGATAAAGCCTTACATTCGATCGTATCGGAGGGTGCTTTATGACAATGACAATGAACCGATTGCTTAAGCTGTTCCTAATATTTGCGCTCGTTATAACCGGCTTGACGACCTACCAGTCCAAGCAGGCCGACGCCGCTGCCTACCCGGTCATCTACACGTTCGATCTGCGGCAGATCTCGGGCTCGTTCAACACAGCCGAATCTTATGATATCAAGCTTTTTGTCACCACGCTGCAAGGGATTGTCAACCAAAAGGGACCGCGGCTGTACGTCTACAATTCCTTTTACGTCCAGACCCCGTCCATCACGTCCGTTCAATCGCTGCAGATCGACGAAAAGTGGCTGGAAACCTTTCGCAAGCCGGGACAGTGGCTGAGCGAATATACAGTAAGCCCGATTGCCACGCTCGAAGCGCTCGTCGATACGTTCCGTGACGACCTGGCCGGGCTTGTCGTCTGGGATCCCAAGGTCCATGCCACGGCCAACGTGGCAACGACCGTCGCCGGCATTGAGCGTACGCCGGCCGTCATGGGAGGCGGGCGCCTCCATGCCCGCTTGACCTCCGCGCCGAACAGCCTGACCGTCGCGCGCAATCTGGCGGGCCAATTCAGCGGCGCCAATGCCAAGACGGATGCCTATGTGTGGGCAAAGCAGCAATATTTGGATACGGGACTTGCGAATGCCGGCGTGCTTGGCTACATCGAAGACGCTTACGCGATGCTGCCCGCCACCCACTCGCAGGAATACGTATCCGCAAGAGATATCCTCGTCATGCGCAGGGGCTTCGTATTCGACCTTAGTCCTTGGGGCGACGAACGGCCTTTCGATGCCCCCAATCAGACGCTTGGCAAGGATCTGGAAACGTTCCTCGCCATCCTTCAGTCGGCGTACGCCTTGCATGGGAACAAAACCATGATCGAGGTTTACGGATTTTTCCCATGGTGGGACAAATATTCGACTTACGGCGGCAAAGGGTCCCATACGGAGTTCGAAGGCGAATGGAAGACGGTCGAGCTGCTCTCCAAGTACAATGCGGCCATCGTCAGCATCCTCGATACGATGGGCGACTCCAACATGTCCGTTCATTGGTGGTCGCCCGTCGCGACGAATTTGAAGCCGGCGAACGAGGCCGGCAGCCGTCCTACTCTCGCCAACAAAACCTATATCCTGTGGGGAATGGGCGATCATGACTCCTCGACCGTTCATTATCAATTCCCTTACGTGTGGAATGCGGACCCTGCCAGGGGCAAGACGCCGATCGCGTGGAATATCGTGCCGGCCACCCGCAACGCCGGGGACATCATGCAGTTCCTCTACGATACGGCAACGCCGGGCGACTACCTGGTCGCGGGCGCCGGTGCGGGCGGGTATGCCAATCCGGACTTCATTAAGGATGTCTCCGTCTGGAAGGGTTGGAACGAACAGCTCTACCGCTCGACGGGCTATACGATGTCCGGCTTCGTCCTGAACGGCAACGCCGGCGTCGTCTCCCCGTCCTCGGAGGAGGTATACCGCTGGTTCTCGAACGACTTGTCCCTGGTCTACAATCCCAATCTCAGCTCGCCCAAGCCGGATGTACGAAGCACGAATATGGTCGTGATGGGCGACAACGTGCCGATTGCCACCAACAACGTCAATGCGCAGGCTGCCCAAATTTACAGCGCGACGGCAGCGTTGACAAGCCCGGGAACGACGCCCAACTTCCTGTACATCAAGCCCGCTTTCACCTCAACCGAATATATCAGTCAGGTCATGAAGAAGATCAAGGCCGAACATCCGGAGTATAACTACGAAGCGGTTGATCCGTATACCTATGCTTCGCTGATCAGACAGAAGGTCAAGGGCAACGTGGCCAACGACGCCATTATCCTGGATCTCCAGCTTCCGGATCAGATGATCGCCGGCCAGAAGTACACGGCATCCGTCACCGTCCGTAATGTCGGCAGCGCCGCATGGACGGCCGCCAACAATTTCAGATTAGCCGCAACCGCGGACAATGCGCTCGTCTGGAGCGACTTCCCTGATGGCGGCTATTCCTTGGCTGCCGGCAATCAGCGTGTCTTTCTGGCATCATCGGACAGCGTCGCGCCGCAGCAGACCAAGACGTTCACCTTCCAGGTGCAGGCGCCGACAACTCCCGGCAGTTACCTGTTCGGCACTTCGATGATTCGGGATGGCGTGGCCGCATTCGGCGACAACCGCAAGAAGACGGTTCAGGTCGTCCCGGTTCCGGCCAATGCGGCGCGCATTACGGCCGTCACTGTTCCATCCGTCATGAACGAGGAACAGGTATCCACGGTTTCCGTCACGGTGAAGAACATCGGCACCAGCACGTGGACGGCCGCCAACAACTTCAGACTTGCCGCCATACCGGACAGCAACCAGGTACTGTGGAGCGCGTTCGGCAGCGGCGGCGGATACAGCAACGGCGCGGATAATCAACGGGTTTACCTCGGCGCCGCGGACAGCATCGCGCCAGGCGGAAGCAAGACGTTCAGCTTCTCCATCGCGGCGCCGCGAACGAGAGGCGTCTACAGCTTCGCGGTCCAGATGATCAAGGACGGCACCGCTCTCTTCGGCGATACGGGGGTATACGACATCCGTGTCACGCCGGGCGGCGCTTCCGCCAACGATGCGGTTAGCTTCCATGACAATATCCCCGAATACGTGGCGCCAGGCGACGTCGTCCCCGTCTCCGTCAGCTTCAGGAACACGGGAACGAACGACTGGACCCGCGCGGGCAACTACACGCTTAAGAGCGCCAGTACCAATCAATTGACTTGGAGCCGCTTCCCTTACGGCGGCACGAGCGTCAGCGCAAGCAATCAGAACGTATACATGAGCTCGTCGGAGCGTATTAAGACCGAACAGGCGAAGACCTTCTCCTTCTTCGTGACCGCGCCGAGCACGCCGGGCAACTACACGCTTTCGATGCAGTTAAACAACGGCAGCGCAGGCTTCGGCACCGCGAAGACCTTCACCATTCGCGTCGCCGATCCTAGGGATGCGAAGTTCGCGGGGTGGGAAGTGCCGACCGTTATGGCGGCCGGCAGCAAGGCCGGAGTGAGCATCGATGTTCAGAATGCCGGGGCGAACGAATGGACGGAAGCGAATATGTACAGGCTTTATGCCGGTCCGACCAATCAATTCGGCTGGAGCGACTTTGTCAGCGGCGGATACAGCCTGAGCGCGACCAATCAGCGCGCCTTCCTGCCCGGCTCGGAGACGATTGCAACCAGCCAGCGCAAGAGCTTTACATTCAGCATCCAGGCACCGGCAACACCAGGTACCTACACCTTCAGCGCAGGCATGATTCAGGACGGAGTCGCGACCTTCGGCACCGTCAAGACCTGGACCATCAACGTGGTCGACGCTTACGAGCAACGAGTGAACGTAGGGTCCTCCACATCCTACAGTGATGCGAGCGGGCTCCTTTGGGCGGCGGATCAGCCATACGCGGGCGCCAATACATGGGGGTATACGACGTCCACGACATCCGTCACCACAACGACGGATACGATATCGGGAACGAGCGACCAGGCGCTGTACCGCACTCAGCGTTTCGGCAGCGGAGGCAACGCGTTCGCTTACAAGTTCAACGTTCCGAACGGCACTTATAAAGTAACGCTCGACTTCGCGGAGATCTACTACAATGCCGGCGATATAAGGATATTCAACGTCGACATCGAAGGGGCGAACATGCTGTCGGGCTACGACAACTTTACGGGAGCACTCGGTCACGATAAGGCGCGCAGGTACACCTTCGGCAACATTGCCGTAACGGACGGCGTGCTGGACATCGACTTCAGCGCTCTAGCCGATGCGGCAGCCGTCAACGCCATCGAAGTGGTGCGTACGCGTTAAGCGGCCAATGCCGTCGAGTCCTGGAATAGCGCGCAAACGTTTGAAGCCCGTCAGGAATTGTCCTGACGGGCTTGTCGAGTTCTATGGGCGTTCGGACGCCAGACGGTGGGCCTTTCCGATTCAAGACCCTACGGTTTCCAACTGTCAATGAACAGATACACGCCTGTAAACAACAATATGACATAGGTGAATATCCGAAAAAACCTCTGATTAACCCTGTTAAATAAAAGTTGACCCAGATACAGACCTAACCCTACAAGAGGTAGAGCCAGACCGCTTGATAGCCAGACGGTTTTACTTGTTCCGGCAAAAATGATTTGGATAAATAAACTCATTAAATAGATAAACAAATAAAAGGCCAGCGTCGTGCCTCTTAGCTTTTCTTTTGAAGTATCTGTTCCCGAAAAATACAGCAAAACAGGCGGTCCGGGCATACCTATGCTTGCAGTAAGGGAGCCTGATAATCCTCCGACAAACAAATCCTTGCCCTTATTTTGATTGATACGAAACTTAAGTATTAATAACATGGTTAACAACAAGATAATGATGCTTATACCCATTTTCAATTTATTAATGTCTAAAAACAGAAAGGTAACGATTCCCAATGGTAGACCAATAACACTCCCCGCTATTAACCTCTTTAAAATGCCAAAATCTATATCCTTTTTGATTTTAGTTATTAGGGCCAACGATATAATGAGCGATAAAATCAAATTGATTTGAATAGCTTCCATTGGTTCAAACAAAAGAAGAAGAAATGGAGTGGCTAGAATAGAAAACCCGAACCCCGTGCTAGTTTGCAATATGGAAGCCATCAAAATAATGATAATAAATAGAAGGATCGACATCTGTTTATTGTAACAGTTTGCAATTCCGATTAAAAGAATCGCACAAAAAGCGAGGCTGCCCCGTAGGTGGACAGCCTCGCTGATCATGATCGGCATCGCGTTTATTTATTTGACTTGTAGTCCAACGGGCTAATTCCGATATATTTTTTGAACACCTTGGAAAAGTACGTCCGATCCGAGTATCCCAGCTTTATGGCGACCATCTCCACCGACTCGCCCTGTTCAAACAATTGCTTGGCAATATCCATCTTGTACCTATGCACATATTCGGTAAAGTTAATGCCGGCAATCTTCTTGAAATAACGCGAAAAGTAGCTCGGATTCAGATACAGATGGTTGGCCACGGAAACCGAAGACACGTTCTCGGCCAAATGGGTGCTGATATATTCATTGATTTCGTGCAGCCTTGGCTCCTTCATGGTCTCCCCGCGATCTTGCATGCCGCCCAATTTGCCTACATGCTGCTTCGCAAGCTGGAGTGCCTCCCGAGAAGAAATAATATGCGGCAACAGCGCATGCAGATGCTCCTTTTCGTGTTGGATATTCCATTCGTAGTCCAACGACCGCAGCATCTGGGACAGATGATACACATATAATTGCGGCTTCAGCATGACCGTCCGGGCATAGTGCTCCATTCGCTCCAATACCGCTTCCAACGCGTTTAGATCCTGCTT
This sequence comes from Paenibacillus sp. MY03, assembly GCF_002165585.1. Classification (NCBI taxonomy): domain Bacteria; kingdom Bacillati; phylum Bacillota; class Bacilli; order Caryophanales; family Paenibacillaceae; genus Paenibacillus; species Paenibacillus sp. MY03. The sequence goes on from NZ_MXQD01000007.1 coordinate 125,847, forward strand.
TTCATTGGCCAGTAACAGCTCATCCTTATACCTTTTGAACTCTTGATCGTTAACGGTCCATATAGAAGGAGCATCATCGGACAAGTGGGATATGGTCCATGGTTTGTAATAAAGCGCCTGTTGGGCTTCCATTAATTGTTCATGGGCCGTCTTGATTGCGCCGAGTCCATTTAGCTCGCCGCTAATGATGCCTCTCATCTCAATCTTCAGGTAACTTTTGATTTTTTCGCGGAGCTTCTCCAAATAAGCTTCAAATTCCTTACGAATGTTAACGGCCAGGTTGGGCCTATAGTTCAAAATAAATACGAACTTGCCCGCTTGCTCCTGCGGAATAATAAGGACCGGCGCCCAATCGGCAGCCGTCTCTTCCGCAATGTTGTAGAAGGCATAGTGGATCAGGTCCAGATCCTCATAGTGATAATGTTCCAGCAAAGAGGCGTAATCTACCGTTGCCGCAGCCAGCATAAAACGCGGCAGTTCCCAGCGCATTCCAATCTTCTGCAATAATTGCGACGCCTTTTGTTCATCGAGCTTGCCGCCGAGCTGGCGCCACAACTGTTTTTTGATTTGGTCCTTATGGCGTTCCAGCTCTTCCCTAAAGGACAATTCATCGATACGCTCCCGCGATTCATCGGCCAATTTGGATGCTTTCTGCAAGCTGCCCATCAATTTCTCCGTCGTTAATTCATACTTGATCAAATAATCATCCGCTTGCAGGTGCATGGCGCTTCTGGCATAACCAAAATCCTCATGGCATGTGACAAAGATAAGCCTTACAGCGGGGTTGATCTCGCGGACACGAGTGGCCAGCTCGATTCCGTCTATTTGCGGCATCCCGATATCCGTAATGACGATATCGGGGTCCTTCTCGCGAAATAACTCCAGCGCCTTGACGCTGGAGAAAGCGGTTGCCACAACCTGCAAATGCAAGGACTCCCATTCGATCATCCGTTCCAAATAACGAAGCATCGGCACATCATCGTCTATAATCATCACTTTTCTCATTCGAATCCCCCCTTTTCGCCATCTTGCAATGGAATACGCATGGAAACCGTCAAACCTTTATCCGCATTTTCATAGACCCGAATGGAAGAAGATTCGCCGAAAGTCAGTTGCAGCCTGCGCAACACATTAGGCAATCCGATACGTTGGTTGGAAGCGGTCGGTTCCTTGTCCTTTTCCAGCGTGGAGTGCAAGTTTGCCAGCGCAGACGCAGCCATCCCTTTGCCATTATCTGCAACATCGATCGTTAGGGCATCTCCCGAACCGTAAACCTCCACTCGGATCATCGGATCGGCAGGGAAATCGGGAAGATTAGAGAAGCCGTGAATAATTGCATTTTCTACCATCGGCTGCAACATCAGTCGGGGCACCATAAACCCTTTCCATTCTTCGGGAATGTTGATGTGAAATTGAAAGTCCATTTCGGTACGCATCTTCATGATCTGGGTGTAATCGACCAGCAGCCTGCACTCGTCTTCCAGCGTGCTCATTTCATTGACTCGCATATAAGCGCCCAGTAAGCTCATTAATGAGCCAATCTGACCGCTATAAATCCGATCCCCGCCCAGCGCAAGGTTACACTTGACTGAATTTAAAGTATTAAGCAGGAAATGCGGATGAATCTGCGCGAACAAGGCTTGCAGTTCAATCACTCTTTTTTCTTCCTGTTCCTGCTCGATGTTCAAGAGCAGACGATTGATTCTGTCCAGCATATTATTGAAAGCGATCCCGAGAACGGACAGCTCGTCTCTGCCTTTTACCGGGAAACGGACGATGCGATCGCCCTCGCCGAAATTCTCGGCCACCCGGCGAAGCTTGTCCAGCGGGCGATAGAGCTGCCTCCCGATAAAGATGGAGATGAATAAAAATAGAATCAAGCAAACGATGATTAATAGAATATGGATACGGAAAACGTAAGTCAGTTCCTTGGTAATTTCTTTGTAAGAGAACCGATAAATCAGCTCCCACCCCGTAATAGGCACTTTAGACCGAAGCTCTACCTGATTGTTTTGCGCAATCGCGGCCGTTCCCTCCATAACATGGGAAAAAACCTTTGCCCCGTTCTCATTGACCAGTTCGATTTGCCCAAAATTGACGGTTGACATCACTTCCTGGAAATAATGGTTCGGAATGCCGATAAACAGGGTTCCCAGCCGCTCGCCCGTATATAAATGATTGACGGGACGCATGGCCATATAAAAGGTATCCGATTTCCGCCAGTTGCTTACCTTAAGATCGTCGGCCATCATCCATTGCAAACGGTTGGGATTCGCGTTGGTAATCCAGTCGGAAACCTCTTTCTCTGCCACCCATGTTTTGAGCGAGCGAAAATCAAGCTCATTATTGTTTCCATAAACAATATAACCCTGCTGATTCAGATAAAAAATAGAGGCGTTCATCCCCGTCGTTTTGGAAAATACCAGATCGATATATTCCGAAATCGACATCAAACTTTCGTAATCCTTTAAGGATTGCAGAACCGATACATCCTTGAAATTTTTCAGAGATTCCAGAAAGGCCGAGCTTTTGTTAAAGCTGACCAGATTGTTAGAGTAAATAACATCCTCGACCGATTTGGACAAATCGTGGGCAATCATATTGATCACATTATGCTGGGAGGCCTTTACCTTATCCAGCGTAATATCTTTGATAACGATGTAGGCAAGCAAGCTCGCGCTGAAAAGGGGGAGCAGGATGAATAAAAGGAATGATAACTGGATGCGCAAATAAAACGAATATTTATGAAACCACTTCATCATGCCCTGCTCCTCCAATTTACGCACATTATAATGTGACGACATGATACCCTTAAAACACATAATAAGGCAACCTTCAAAGGTTACCTTATTATACATTTTCTATAAGCAATCTTTATCACTTGGATTGTTTGATAATTTTGTTGGCTTCCTCTACCATCCATGCTTGCGCGTCCGCAGCCGATGTTTTATCCAGCAAGAACATGCTCAGGCCGTCCTCCAGCACTTTCTTTAATTGGCTGGAATAAGCCGTGGAGAAAGTCGGATCGTAAGGGATATGGACACGGCTGTCGTATACCGTATTTTTGAGGGATTCCACATCGATCAGGTCCTCAAAGCCGCCTGCCATGCTGGAGATGACGAGTTCCGCATCTACGCTTTTGGAACCTGGGAAGTCGGTAATAACGTCCGTTTGTTGCGCCAGGAATTTGATAAAGTCATACGATTCCTTCTTGTGCTTGGAGTTGGCTCCGATCGCATTGTAATGGCCGCCTACATAGGAAGAACCGATTTCTACGCTTTCCGAAGAACGCGGCAGCGGCGCAAACACCGTTTGGAAATCATGCGGATATTTTTCCTTGTCCTTGATCATGCCAACCAGGAAGGAGCCCGCCGGAACCATGGCAGCCTCGCCGTTCAGGTACTCGGATGCATAATGCAGCTTGGATGCAACGACATCCGAGAATGGCTTAACCGATTTGCTGTCTTCCAGCGCGCGGCGCATATCGAAGAAGTCTGCAAACACTTTTTCGTCAAATACCGGCGTTTCGTCTTCTTTCAGGTAAGGATGCGGCAATTCGTTATAAGCCGGGAAGTTTGCATATTCGCCCCATGTGTGGAAATAGGTGCCGTATTGCGCGTCCTTGGTCATCTTTTGCGCATACTCGCTGAAGTCATCCCATGTCCAGCCCCAAGTCGGAGCCTCGAGCCCAGCCGCATCCAGAGCTTGTTTGTTAATCGCTACAAGCCACGGCTGCGCCAAATCCTGAATGCCGTATACCTTGCCGTCATAGATCGGATTGATAAAGAACTCGTTCTCAGGTTTAATTCCGTCAGCGCCCAAATATTCGTCGATCGGAGCCAAAATGCCGCGGGCTGCGCGTTCAATCAAGAAATCGACATGCGAGAAAGCGACAACGTCGATGGCATCGCCCGTACCTGCCATAATGTCAAGCTTCTGGTAAAAATCCGTGCTGCTTGCATTCGTAACCAGCTTTACGTATTCCACTTTGACGTTAGGATTCGCTTTCTCGAAGTTGGCGATTTTTTTCATCGTATTTTCTTCGGCCGTTCCATCTTCCCAGCTATAATACTTAATCGTAACGTCTTCCTTCTTTTCGGTTTCCTTGCCGCCCTGCTCGTTCGAAGCCGTTTGCTTAGGCGTTTCCGTAGCCGAGTTTCCGTTATTGTTTAGCGAGCTGCATCCTGCTACCAGTGCCAGGCTGAGCATGGCGGTCGCCAACACTTTTACCGTTTTCATTTTTATTTCCTCCCTTTTTGTATATCAGTCGTTCTTCATTAGTATCTTACAATGCCGTTTACCCGGACACCGTGTACAATCTTTTCATTTACGTGCACTTATTTGACCTTATCCCTTTACTCCGCCTACCGCAATTCCTTTAATGACTTGTTTCTGCAAAATGATAAAGACCAGCAGCAATGGCAAAATAGCCGAGACGGCAGCCATCATGATCGCCGCGTAGCTGGTGCTGTACATTCCCTGGAACGATTGAATGCCTAACGGGACCGTGTACAGCTTGCTGTCTACCAGGAAGATCAGCGGGTTCTGATAGTCGTTCCAGGACCACATAAACTTCAGAATGCCGGCGGTAGCCAAAATGGGCTTGGCCATAGGCAGGACAATCTGCCAGTAAATCCGGAACAGGCCCGCTCCGTCTATTTTGCCAGCTTCGATAAATTCCTGGTTGATGCCTAACATGAACTGCCTCATCAGGAAGGTCAACGGGATCGAGAATGCGGTCATGACAATAAGAGCCGCATGCGTATTGTATAACCCCAGCCATTTAATCAGCACGTAACGAGGCACCAATGTCGATTCCGCAGGAATCATAAAAAAGGTCAGCAGCATAAAAAACACGACGTTTTTGTAACGGAACTTCATTTTGGCGAACGAGAAACCGGCCATTGACGAGAAGACCAGCGTAAGAGCGGTTGTAATCAAAGCGATCTTAATGGAATTCATGTAATAATGTCCGAACGGAACTTTTCCGTACCATACGGTTTGAAAGTTATTGATCAGGTTCCAGTCGGTAGGTATCCATTGGACGGGAAACTTCATAACATCCTTTTCGATTTTGGAGGCTGCCGACAGCATCCAGAGCAGCGGAGAAAGGAACACCAAGGAGAGGAGCCCCATCAACAATGTAACGATAATTTTCGATATTTTTAACTGCGCCATGGACAACACCTTTCCTTAATATTGATTGCGCTGCATTCTGACCGTCAACAAGGTTATAATGCCAATCACGATAAACAGCACCCAGGATAACGTAGCCGCGTATCCCATGCGAAACTTCTGGAACCCTTCTTCATAGAGATAATAGACCAATACATTCGTCGCATTTCGCGGTCCGCCGCCAGTCAGGAAGGCAACCAGGTCAAACACTTTAAATGAATTGATGACCGAGGTGATCGTCAGGAAAAACGTCGTCGTTCCCAGCATCGGGACGGTAATGCGGGTAAACTGCTTCCATTTGTTGGCCCCGTCGATTTCCGCGGCCTCGTACAGATCATCCGGAATAGCGGTCAGGCCCGCCAAGTAAATAACGACATTGTAGCCAATGACCTGCCATACCGCAATAATGATAATGCTCCACAACGCGAAATCCGTGCTTCCCAGCCATTTGGGCGGGTCCATAATCCCGAAAGACATCAGCAGGTTGTTGATAACGCCTTGCGACGGGTGGAACAGGACGGAGAATACAGCCGCTACCGCAACCGTCGTCGCGATATAAGGGATAAAGAATACCACTTTAAAGTATCCTTTGAAGTAAAGAACCGAATGAATCACGACCGCAATAACCAAGGCGATTATAATACTGAGAGGCACGGTCGCTGCCGTATACATTAAATTATTTTTCAGCGTGATATAAAATTTCGATTCCTGGAACAATTGAATATAGTTGTCAAAGCCGACATAGTTAATGCCTTTAAACCCTGAAACCAGATCCCAGTCGGTGAAGCTTAAATAAAGCGAAAAAAGCAAAGGAAAAGCTCCCAGTACAACAATACCGATCGTCTCGGGAGCAATAAATAGCCATCCTAGCAACGTTTCTTTCCGAGAACCCGTCCAATATTTTTTTTTCAATGATTCCGATTTGGGCAGCGAGATTCGGGATTGAGAATTCCCTTGCATATTGTTCTCCCCTCATTCTGTGGTTGTATGATTATGACCCCATTATAGTACGCCTGCGGCAGCCAAAATGCTGACGATTTATACTACAATGTGCACTTTTTTGACCTTAACGTTCCTGCAAAACGTCGCTCCCGTCTTCCGGACGCTCGTGCCGGCCGTATCGCCGACAAGCCAAAAACAAAGGCACAATAGGGAGCTGACGCCTCCTATTGTGCCTTTATACCAAAAACTAATTTTATTGTTTTTCCAATATACGCAAGAGCACCACTACCGCTTCCGCCCTTGTTGCTTGGGCTTTTGGCGCAAACGTGTTGTTGCCGCGGCCTGTAAGCAGACCCGATTTGCGCAACTCTTCAATAGCAGACTTCGCCCATTGCGGGATGCTGTCATCGTCTGCAAAGCTGCTGCTACCGACGTTTGTCGTTTTCAGCCCAAGCGCTCTAGCCAGCATGACGGCCATCTCGGCCCGCGTAATTTGCTGATTCGGACGGAAGGTGCCGTCGGTGTATCCTTGGATGATCCCTCTCTCAATGCCTTGCGCAACCGCTCCTGCGGCCCACGAGCCGATCTGGCCGCTGTCCGCGAATGCAGGCGACGATTCCGCAGCCTCCCACTTGAACAGGTTGGCCAACATCGTGATAAATTCCGCGCGGGTAGTTGCGGCATCGGGCTTAAATACTTGGTCCGGATGCCCCTTTACAATGGCCAGTTCCGCTGCGCGTTTGATAACAGCTTCTGCCCAGTGGCCTGCCACATCCTTGAATTCTACCTTAGGCGTCTCTGCGCCCGGTTCTTCCTGTTCTTCCTCCTCGACAGGTTGTTCCGGCTCTTCAACAGGTTTCTCCGGTTCTTCGACAGGTGTAGTCGGCTTCTCCGGAATGATGATCGGATCGCTGCCATTTGTGGTTGCCCTAACGCTCGGGCCATTGGCACTCCGGTTGCCGGCCGCGTCCACTGCCTCCACCTTAAACGTATAGCTTGTGCCTGCCGACAATCCGGTTACTTGGACGCTTCTGGCATCGCCTGCAGCTTCCTTGCTTCCACCTGCCCACGATACGACATATTTCGTAACGCCTACGTTGTCTTCTGCCGCCGTCCAGGACACAGTCAGGCTAGTTTGCGTAATGCCCGACACGGTTGCCGCGCTGTTGTTTGGCCAAGTTGGAGCCAACTCATCGACTGCAGGTGCAGGAATTTCGGAATCCTTGAATGCTGCAATAGCTGCCGTCAGGTCTTCCCACGCTTCATCCACTGCTGTTTGCGTCGCGGCTTCATTGCCCGCAGTCTCATTTGCAGCAAGGAGTGCAGCGTCCAGTGCTTCAATTGCGGCTTGCAAGTATTTGCCTGGCGTTGCAGCCGCATCTGCAAGGAGTTCTTCTGCCATCTCGATCGCAAGATTAAGATCCGTTTTGTCCACTGGACCGAGTTCATGCGCGCCGATGTCAGGCGCGTCTCCGTAATAAAGCGGCGTACCGTATATATCCCGCTCGCCCGGATTTGCAATAGGCGTTCCTGCATCAATGGCCGGAGAGCCTGGCTGCAGCTTGAACTTGGCAATGTTGCGATCCCAAATTTTCTGATCCCATGTATCCATGACCTCATCCGCCGCCGCAGGGTTCGTCAGCATCGGATTGTCCGTAACGAGGCTTGCATAGGCTTTCGGACTGCCCGGCAAGCTGGCGGTTGAGGCGGGATAGAACAGATTGTGGGACACGTTAGGCGCATCGTACCCCGCAGTGAGCGGCGAATATTTTTCCAGCGTGCCGTCCACCTGAACGATATTATTTTTAAAGATCATGTTGCTGACGCGTCCCTGATTGCCTTCATTGACCAAATATTTGACCGTATAACCTTCGCCAATATAGATCGTATTGTTATAAATGGCGGTATTCGGCTGCATACAGAAAAAGATTTCCGTGCCTTGACCATCATTTTTACTAATGTTGTAGCGGAATATATTGCCCGCTCCCGCGCTTGTCATCGTCAGCAAAAATCCGCCGCGATTATGATGGCTGTAGTTGTACTGATAAATATTGTTGGTTACGTTAATGTCGAAATCAAATGCTTCGCCGTCATTGTAGCCATGAACGCCATCATACACTTCGTTGTATTGGATGACTACCGCGTTCGTCTCATACAACCAGAGGCCCGCATAGTTGGTTGAAGACGGATTTTTGCTATGTTTTCTGACGATATTTTTTTCGATCAGACCGCCGGACGATACTTCGGCCATCACGATTCCGTCACCGTACACCTCTTCGATCAGGTTGTTTCTAAACACAATGTCCGTACCTTTTATATTCGTGGTATCCTGGCCGTTGCGATGAATTTTGGTCCGCAGACCTTCGATTGCTACGTCCTTTACATGCGAATTTTCTACCAGAATACGATTAAAGCCGGACGGGATATTCGTCACCTTGCCTTTTTCGTCCACCGTGTCGCCCTTGAACAAAATGCCGCCCGAGAACTTCGCTGCGCCCGTGCCAGAATTGACGTCATGGACGTACACATTGCTGATCGTAATATCATTGACATCGCCCGCTCCGCCTGCGACAACCATAATGCCGGCGCGCAGGGCGTTGTTAATTGCTGGCCCCGTATTCGTCACTTCCAGATTGCGCAGCTCCCAGCCGGACAGGTTGTACAAATGTACGGCGCCTTCCGCAATCATGTTCCCGGTATCCAGATGAGAGATGCCGTTGCCGTTAATAATCGGTTTGCCGGCCGAAGCTTCGCCATAAGCATCTACGACGATCGGAGCTTCCGCCGTACCCGAGCCATGCGGTCTGAACTGGCCGTTCCAGATCGAGCCGCGTTTGAACAAGATCGTGCTGCCCGCCTTAAATTCAGCCGCATTTAATTTCTCCAGCGACTTCCACGGCGTTGCTTCGCTTGTGCCGTCGTTATTGTCATTACCGGCTGCGCTGTCTACATAATAAGTGCCGACCGGCGTATCAACAAGCCTGGTGAGCGTATATTCCGCTCTTGTTTCATTTCTTTCGGAATCCGTGGCTACGATGGTAATTTTATTTGTGCCTGTGCGCAGCGGAATGTCGTACAGATCGCTGCCCGTCGAGGTTACGTTTTGCCCATTGACCGATACCGCCAACGTTACATCGACGCTTTCACTTACCGACTCCGCCTTTATTTCTACATTGGACAAAACATCGGTAAAATAAATTTTTTGGTTCTCGATTCCGTTTACAGTTAAAACAGGCGCCGGCACGCCTTCGGTAATCAATAGTTTGGCCGCATTTGCAAGATCATTTTCTTTGCTGGCCATAAAAATACCCTTCTGGTCGTGCCCGTTGTCCATCTGCAGTACAAGGTTTAAAGTTCCCAGTTGCTGCCCGGGAGCCAATGCAGCCAGCTTGCGATTGATGTATTGCGAAATATCCAAATAGATCGGCTGGTTGTGACCCTTTCTTTCGTAAGTCGCATCGGCGGCCTTATCGCCATTTGCCGGGGCGTTGCCGGAAGTCAAGGTCTGTTCGTTAAACGCCGGCACTTCGTAAATGCCAAGGACGTCGCTTGTCCGATCCGTACCCATCAATTCCTTTGCAAAAAGCTGAATGACCGCTTTTTTGGCATAGGGCTTGGTATTGGCGGACAAGTCAAAAGATAGATACACTTTACGGGTGGTAGGAGTCCCCGATGCCGCCGTTTTTAAGTGCAATCCGCCTTTTTCGGTGGAGCTGTTATAGTTCGTATTCTGATACCTGATATCCGTATACACGTCGGCAACGACCGGATAGGCGGTCACTCTCTCATATTCCACCACAAACACTTGCGAAGCGGATCGATTGCCAGCGGCGTCTACTGCGCTAACCTCAATCACATTGCGTCCGGCAAGCAACGAAATCGTATTGGAGCCTCGAAGGGCAGGAATCGGATCTCCCCCGTTAACGATCAACGAAATTGCCGGATTCGCGTCCACATTGTCAATCGCGTTAATAGTAAATGTCAGTTGCTCGCTTGTCACCTGCTGGCCGTTCGTTAAGCCGGTCACGGTTACGTTCGGCGGAAGCTTGTCCACATATTGTTCGTAGATCATAAGATGCGGCGTATATTTTGCATTCTCGCGGTACTGCGACGCAAAGACCATCCCGGCCTGATCGTCCACGGCCCCGGAATAAAGAGCAAGAAACAGCTCCGAAGCGGCGTTTCCGTCGATAAATCGATCTTTTACATTCGTAATATCGATTTCGACCCAAGTGCCGTTAAGCGAGCCGCCAAAGCTCTGCCCGCCCAACAAAACCTTGCTGTCGCCCATTAAAGGATCCGTGTTATTCCATGTCCAGTTTTCTTCGCTAATGCCTGGATTATCGGTGCTGAACACGTTGATCGTGTCCTGATTGCGGGTTCCGAAACGATCCGCCACATACAGAACGAGCATGACCTTCTCCACATCGGCCCAATTTACAGCGTCCGGCTCCGGCATATTAAATTGCAGATGGCTTCTGCGGCTCGCGCTGTCGTTGGCGGACCATTTCACTTCGAGCCTTTCTTTGCTGCTCGCTCCTCCGCTAACCGTTAAGTTAGCATAGTCGCCGCCGCGCACCGCCGCGCCATACGCGGAATCAACGCGAATTGGCTCGCTCACGGCAGCCTCGCCTTCCGGCAGCTCATCGGCAAAAACCTGCGGAGCTTGCACGGAAGAAAAAATCTGGAGAACCAGCATTGCGATTAACGCAAGGAGTAATGGTTTTCGCATCTTCTTCAACCCAATCATCCCTTCATCATCATCCTTATTTTTATCTCTTGCATCCTTGCATCTGCACTTGGACCTACTTCATTTGCAGCTCATTCCACTTCGCTTCATCTTTGACGACGACCGCTTGGCTCACCGCCTGGTCGATCCGCTGCTCGAATCGTTCCTCCTTGACCGCATCCTCGATCAACAGCTTGACTTCATCGAACGTCCCGCCTTCTCCCCGGCTCCTTTCCGTACAAAGTACAACAAAGTGCTGGTTGCTGTATGACATCACTTCACTCGTTTGATTGGGGCTTAATTGATACGCTTGCTCCTTCAGCATCATCCCCAAATCCGATGAATTCTCGTCTTTTCCTTCCTGTTTTCCATACTGTTTTTCCTGGATTCGCAACGAGTGTAAGTGCTTGTATTTTGGCAAAAGCTGTTCGGCGGGAATGCCGTTTCGAATGTCCTCTGCCAGCTTGTAGGCCGCTTCCTGTTCCTCTTCCGTATTGTCGCCCGTCCAGCTCACCTGCCATGCCGTTAACTCGTCGGGCGCTTGGAACAGCTGTCTATTCGCCTCATAGCGCTCGAGCAATACTTCTTCTGGAACCGCCTTCAATTTTTCCTTAAATTGATTTTTGGCCTCCAGCACCAGCTTGCCGTGAAACAGCATGTATTCCTGAAGCGGGCTCAGGCTCTCCGCTCCGTATATACTTTTTTCCGCTTTGCGCATCGCCTGCTGCACATCCTGGAATTCGGCGCTTTTAATCAGACGATACCCGGCCGCCACTTGCTGCTCCGCCTTGATCCGGACAAGCTTGTCAAGCGCATTGCCGCGGGCAACCTCTATCGGCACCTCATCGCCGTAGGCCGTTTCCCAAAAGTCGCCGCCATACTCCGCGCCGTACTGTCTGGCAAAATAGCTCGCCGTCGCCGCCTTTTCATCCTGAAGGAACAGCTCGAACTCCTCTTGATCTACGGGAATGCCATCAACCGACAGCAGTGCCGGTCCAGGAGCTTCGTCCTTTCCGTTTGCCATCTGGGCAATGCCAAAAATCAATAGTATCGTTGCAATCATAACAATGGATAGTCCGACTTTCAGATAAGGGTGCATGTTAAACTTCACCCTGCTCATCCCCACTTACAATCCCCCCTCCCTCGTAAAAAATGACCAAAGTCTCCGGACCGGACTCTGCCTGGAGAATCTCTATGATTCCAATCATATCTTTTGCAATCGGGCTTTATTGTGCGTTATTTTGATTTGCTTGTGCAGTTTTTTTACACGTTCTCGAAGATATGTACTTAAAACTCGAAACAGCGATGAAATAGGCCCATGCGCGATTGCATGGGCCTTCAGAAGTAAAAATGGTTTGACGGTATGTAGTACGACGGTGATCAAAAGCAAATAGGCGCTTATTAAATTAAATCCCGGGCTTCTGCTGACGCTCCATGCCGATCCACACCAGGCCGAGCGCGATGCAAATGCCGCCGCCGAGCTGCAGCATCGTCACCTGCTCATTAAACATAATATAGCCGACAACGACGGCGGATGCAGGGACGATGTATCGGAAGAAATTCGCGCGAGCGGCGCCGATCTTGAACATGCAGGCGTTCCAGACGACGAAGGCGAACAGCGTGCAAATCAGAATATTATAACCGATCGCCGCGTAATGTCCCGCGCCGAGGCTTGCCCACTCCACCTTGCCCCAGCTCCCAAGCGTCAGCGGGAACATAAACAAAGCTCCGAACAGGATAAACCACGCGCTTACGCGCAACGCGGAATACTGTTTCATCAGCGGCATGCAGGCAAGATTAAACAGCGCGCCGATTATGCTGACTCCCAGGGCGAGCAAATTGCCAATCATATGCTCCGAAGACAGATCGAGGCCGTCTCCTCCGCCCGTAATGATGAGCACGACGCCGACGGCCGCGGCCGCTCCCCCGACCGCCAGCCTGCTCGTAAATTTTTCTTTCACAAACAGAGGAGCGAGCAACGCCGCGAAAATCGGCCAAGGCGCCACATTGAGCAGCGACGCGTTGGCCAGCGTTGTGTACTTAATCGAATACATGACGGCAATCTCAAGCACCGTAACTCCGATAAGTCCGATCACTGCGAGCTTTAGCGCCGCTTTCCACGTAATGCCGACGCTGCCCTCCCTAAGCTTTAGAAGCAAGAAAAAGAAGGGAATCGCGCCTCCGAACCGGATAAACGTAAACAATATCGGATCGAACGTCTCCATCGCCGAGCGCGAAACGCCGAAGTTGGCTCCCCAAATAATCGAAACTAAACCAAGACCCACATAATAAATCCATTTTCTGTCCATCTAGCGTCATCAACCTGCCCCGTTGCCCTCTAAGTTCCACTTTACATATTGAAGGAAAACGCGACAATATTCAATATTAATTTTCACCGCCGGCCGGGCAGCCGCTAACCTCCATGATTACCCGAATCCCGAGAATCCGCAAACTCTGCGCGCAGCCGAACGGAGACGGTCGTTCCCGCTCCAAGGCGGGAGGAAATCGCGAGTCCGTACCCCTCGCCCGCGTACAGCTTGATCCGCTCGTTGACGTTGTACAAGCCGTAGGAGCTTCCGTTGCCGGCAGGATCGCCGGTCCCCGTCCGTTCTTCCGTCAAAAGACGGCGCGTCAGCTCCTCTTCCATGCCGATGCCGTTGTCCGAAACGGCAAAGACGAGATCCTCCCCTTCCGCCCGTGCCGTAATGATAATGCGCCCCTTGCGATCCTTTGCCTTGCGGATGCCGTGCAGCAGCGCGTTTTCAACGATCGGCTGCAGGATGAGCTTGGGCATCCGATACTCTTCCAGCCCCTTGCCCGCGTCCACCTCGAAGTCAAACGAGCCGAGGAAACGGCTTTGCTGAATTTCAAGATACACCTCGGCGAGCCTCAGCTCGTCCGTCGCGCTGACGACGCTCTTGCCCTTGTTTAAGCTGAGCCTGAAATATTTCGCCAGACTGTCGATCATCCCGCTGATATCCGTCGCTCCCTTGCCGATGGCAATCCAGTTGATCGTATCCAGCGTGTTGTACAAGAAATGAGGATTGATCTGCGCCTGCAGTGCCTGCAGCTGAGCTTCGCGCTCGCGCAGCTCGGCGGAATATTTTTCTTCGACAAGCGTGCGCACACGAAGGATGAGATGATCGACGCTTCGCTCCAGCATATGAAAATCACCGCTAACCGCCGGCAGCTCGTGCAAACCCTCTACGCTCTCCTTGCCTTCCTTCTCTTCCTTCCGGATGACCGTTATCACTTGATTGACCCGCCGATTCATGCCTCGCACGATGATGGCCAGCAACACGAACGGCAGAATAAGGAACAAGGCGACGTATTCGATAAGCGAACGACGTTCGGACTGCCTTGTCAGTTTGACGGTAGCAGGCGACAACTGGGACTCCGAGCCCTGAGCCACCAGCTTCCAGCCCGTCGGCGGCAGAGTCGTGTACAGCACGTCATGCCTCTCGTTGTCTAGCCGGATCGACGCCGTTCCTTCCGAACCCGCGACAATAACGTCCTGTACCGCCGGATCTACCTGCGTTCCGATCCGCAACGGATCGGAATGATATACGACGGAGCCATCGGGCGCGACGAGGTATACCTCTGTGCCAGGGGAGAATTGCAGCTCGGACAGAATGTTGGACACCAAACTCTGCTTGACATCTATCATAAGCACGCCGGACACCTTATCATAATCACCGGGATCCCGCAGCATGCGCGCTGCCGACAGTATGGTCTCGTCATCCTCCCCGAGAAAAGCTTCCTGGTAGACGCCCGTCCAGACGATGCCGCCGTTGCCCGCAATAATGGTGTCGAACCAGGGCCTGCCCATCAAGCTGTCCAGCGCAAAGAAGTTGACCCGTTCGCCCGCGTACAGCTTGGACTTGTCCACAAACAAACGAACCCGGAACACGTCGGAGTTGGATTGCACCGTCTCCACCAAATAACGCAGATCCTCGATGACCCTAATCTGTGTGCCAATCGACTCGTCGTCCGAGCTGATGGACAAATAAGAGTGCAAGTTCGCGTTCATGAGCGCAGCGTTGCTAATATCTTCGATGCGTTCCAGCCGATAAGAAAGATTGCTGCCTGCCTGGTTAAGCGCCTGACCCATCGTACGAACGACCTCGTTCTTCAATATGGTGGCGGAACGTTCGTAATAGCCGTACAGGAACACGCCCGCCGGAAGCACGATAAGCAGCAAGTACGCGACAAGCCAAGGGCGCGGGATCGAGAATCGGCGAAAGGAGAGCGATCTTTCCAGCGGCTCCAGCAGTCGTTTAACGGCGTTAACCGCTTTACGCATGGCCATCCCTGTAGGCGCTCGGCGTGACGCCCGTCACCTTCTTGAACAGCTTCGTGAAGTAGCTGGGGTCGGTGTAACCGATGGCGTGACAAATATCGTAGAACTTATACTGCGGATCCCGCAGCAGCTCCTTCGCTTTATCCACGCGCACCTGCGTCAAATATTCGCCGATCGTACTGCCGGTCTCTTGCTTGAACAGGAGGCTGACATAGGTCGAGGACAAGTAGACCGCCTTGCCGATGTCGGCTACGGTTAGGCCAACTTCCGCATAATGCTGATCGATGTACGCCCGCACGCGCTCCACGACATTCGCCGTCTTGCCCAATCTTTTTTCGCGGATTCGGCCCAGCGCAGCGAACAGATACTCCTCTATTAATTGGTGCATATCCCCGAGCGTCTCCTTCGCGTACAACGCTTCCGTCAGCTCTGTCTCCATCGCCTCCAGCTCGGGATCCGCCGCTCCAAGCTCCATAACGTGCTGCCCGACCGCAAGCACGAGCTGCAGACACAAATTGCGTCCATACTTGAGTCCGTCCGGACGTCCATGGGACATGCTGGCAAAAATTCGCTTAACGGCTTCGCTCAGCTTCTCCGCATCATCGGCCTTAAGCGCGGAGATCAGCTTTTCATTTAACTCGTAATCGTATTTGGGCAAGGAGGAGCCGTCCCCCTGCCCTGCACTCTCCAAACTATCCATCGTAATGATTCTATTTTTGCCAAGATACCACTTGTAGTCGGCGGCTTCGCGGGCCTGCTTGTAGGCCAAAGCCAGGCCGCTCAAGCCGGCTGCCATATCTCCGATGCCGATCGTGACGCCGATTTTAAGCCAACGCTCCAGATTGGAGCGAAGATCGCCGGCCAGCGCGAACAACGCCTCGGCGGTGTCCGACATCGAGTTGCCGCCATGCTCGGGCCGCAACACGCCGATAAACTCGCCTCCCCGGCGTTCGAAGGCGTAGCCCCGCATATACGCCCCCAGCAGCTCCTGATAGATGTTTAGCACAGAATACCACAACAACTGGCGGTCCCTCTCGGATCGGCTGGCCATGACGTCGGCAAGATCGTCGACGGAGACGACCATGATCCAATAGGGAGACTCCACGGGCAGCTCCAGCCCGAGGAAGGAAATTCGCTCCTCCAATTCCGTCTTGGGCGCGCCTTCCTCGATGAGGGAGAGCAGGAACTTCTCGCGAAGGAGCGGCATGCCCTCATTGAGCTTGACCAGCAGTTCCTCTTTATTACGACGCTCGATGCGTTCCGCGTCCAAGTCTGTCACGACGCGCTTGATGACCGCGCTCAGCTCCTGCAGATTAACCGGCTTAAAGATATAGTCGACGGCGCTCACCTTCATCGCCGACTTTAAATAATCGGCGTCGTCATGACCGCTGACGAACACGATTTTGACATCCGGATATTCCGCAGATATGCGCTGCGACATCGTGATGCCGTCCAAATTCGGCATCCGGACATCCGTCAAAATAAGATCTGGAGTCTGGCGGGCGATCATCTCCAGCGCGACGTCCCCGTCGTCCGCTTCTCCCACCACTTCTATGCCGTAAGCTGTCCAGTCGAAATACATCCGCAAGCCCGCCCTGACCGTCGGCTCGTCGTCTACAATGAGCAAGGAATACATCGCCGCGCCCTCCTTATCTGCATGCTGAATGTCCCTTAATCATAACATCCCCGGGGCCGTATCGGCGTAACCGGATATGTCGCTGCTTCGCGCCTATAATCTTCCTTAGATAGAAGGAAGCGACTGACGATCTTGCATGACCGCCGTCGCTTCTACCTTCATTGCACCACTATTTCGCTAATGTTGCGTACCATTCGTTAACTTCCTTGGAGCTGGCCTCTCCGCCTGCTTCCATATATTTTTTCTGGAAATCCTCGAGGCCGTCAATGGATTCCGCGCCTGCGATCAGCTTGACCGTATAGTCGCCGATCATCGTGTTGAGCTGCTGGTTGTTTTTGGCATATTGCTGCATGTATGGCGCCAATCCCAACAAGTTCGTTACCTTCGCTTCGGCCGGCTGCTGGTTGTTCAAGAAGTCAAACGCCTCGAACATAACAGGGTTTTTGCGAACGCGAGCTTGCCAGTACTGCGGATAATTCGTCTCGTCCGTGCCCGCCATGAAGTTGTTCGCCAGATTGCGCTCGTCCGTAAAGATCGGCTGGATCGGCTCGTAAGCGCCGTCCACAACCTTGTAGTGCGTGCCCTCTACGCCGATCGCCATGTTCTTGAACGTCTCCGGCTCCAGGCTGGCATTGATCCACTTAATGGCTTCCTCCGGATGCTTGGAGGACTTCGGAATGTAAGAAAGTCGGTCGAAACCGGCATTTGCCGCGAATCCGAATTCGCCGTTCGGCCCTTTGAGCGGCGGAACAAAAGCAAATGTCGCTTCGGGCTTCGTTTTCGCCAAGGATTCGGACAACGCGGGAATATCCGCCCAGTGTACGACGATCGCGCCGGCTACGCCGCTCGCGAATTTCTCCTTGGCCGTGGCATCCTTGTTCGCGACGAATTCGCGGTCGATCAATCCGTTTTTGTACAAGCTGCCGGTATAGGCTACATAGTCCTTGTACGATGGATCAAGCACGCGAGGTACGAGCTGCCCGTCGACATCGTTCCAAGCATTCGGCATCCCGAATGCGCCTACGATATTGTCGATGATGGATTGATCGCCTTTGATCGTGAGCGGTACGTTGCGATCGCCGTTGCCGCCGGGATCCTTTTCCTTGAATTGCGTCAGCACGTTCGTCAGCTCGTCGGTTGTCGTCGGCATCGACAGGCCCAGCTTCTCGAGCCAGTCCGTCCGGATCAAAATGGAGCTGTTGATTTCGTAAGTGACGGTTGTCGGAATGGCGTACAGCTTGCCATTTACTTTCAAAGCTTCGATGGACTCAGGCTTCAGCGCCGCTTTGATATTGGGCCCGAATTCCTCGATGAGAGGACCCAAATCGACAAGCGCGCCTTTCTGGGCATAATCGGAATACAGCGCCATATCGCTGTAGGAAGTTACGATATCGTAAGCCTCTCCCGAAGACATAATAAGGTTAAGCTTCTCCGCCCATTTGTCCTGCGGAAGCATATCCGTTTGCATTCTGTAACCCGTGTTCTCCTCCAGGAGCTTCGCGACCGGATAAACGTTGTAATCCTCGCCCGCCCAGACGTTCAGACGTTTTAGAGCCGGCTTCGGCGCATCCGGTTTGGCTGTCGCTTCGCTGCCGGTTTTCGGGGCATTCGTGGAACCGGACTCGTTGTTGGCGGTACCGTTATTTCCCGAGCATGCCGCCATTACCGAGACCAGCAGCGCAGACATGGCGATTGTCGAAATCAGCTTAAATGGTTTTGTCATAGTGAGACCCTCCTGCTTGTATTGTAATCTATATCATTAATTTTCCACAGAAGCCCGCCCGCCGCCGCATCGCCGCGCTCCGGTACCTGGATTTCGCTTGCGTTCGGCGCGAGCCTGCCCGCGAGAAAAGTTAATGCGAGGTTTTCCATCAACCCTTGACGGAGCCGATGAGCACGCCTTTGATAAAATATTTCTGCAAGAAAGGATAGACCAGCAAAATCGGAATGGTCGACGCGATGACGGTAGCCGACCTAACGCCTTCCGCCGGCACGTTCATGAGATCGTCGGCCGTTTTGTCGAGCGCCGAGGATGTGTCCGCATTCATGACGATGTCTTGCAGGTACAACTGCAGCGGCTTGAGCGACGTGCTGTTGATGTACAGCATCGGGTGGAAATAATCGTTCCAGTAGTACACGGCGTAGAAAAGTCCGATTGTCGCGAGCACGGGACCGCTGAGCGGCAATATGATTCGGAACAGGATCGTCAGGTTGCGGGCTCCTTCGAGCTTGGCGGACTCCTCCAGGCTGGCGGGCAAATTTTCGAAGTAGCTCTTGATCACCAGCATGTTGAATACGCTAATCAGAGCGGGCAAAATCAGCGAGCCCAGATTGTTGATCAGGCCCAGCTCGCGGACGAGCAAGTAGTTCGGAATAATGCCGCCGTTGAACATCATGGTGAAGATGAACAGGACGATGATGAATCCCATGCCGGGCAGCTCCCGCTTCGACAGCGGGTATGCCGTCAGCGCCGTGATAAGAAGCGAGCCGAGCGTGCCTGCCACTGTGATGATCACGGAGATCCAGAGCGAATTCAAAAACTGGGAG
The DNA here is from genome assembly GCF_002165585.1 of Paenibacillus sp. MY03. Classification (NCBI taxonomy): domain Bacteria; kingdom Bacillati; phylum Bacillota; class Bacilli; order Caryophanales; family Paenibacillaceae; genus Paenibacillus; species Paenibacillus sp. MY03. Next base: position 145,176 of record NZ_MXQD01000007.1, read on the forward strand.
CTCGTGACGACGAATTCCATCGTGTCGAGCTGGAATCCAACGGGGAAGATCCCGACCTGGCCCGACATAATCGCCCATTCCTCGCTGACCGACTTGGAGAAGACATTAACGAAGGGGAGCAGCGTGATCAATCCCATCGCGATCAGCACGATGTAGATGGTGCCGTCGAGCATATAGTCTTTTGCTGTTTTTCTGTACATGAACGTCCCTCCTTACCAAATACTGCGACCTATAAATTTGCGGCTGAGCATGTTGCCGATTATGATCAGCAGAAACCCTACCGCGGAGTTGAACAAACCGACCGCCGTGCTGAAGCTGTAGTCCTGCTGGCCGAGGCCCATCCGGTACACGAAGGTGCCGATGACGTCCCCCGTCTCGTAGACGAGCGGATTGTACATCGTCAAAATCTGCTCCGTGCCTGCCTCCAGAAGGCTGCCGATTCGCAGGATGAACATCAGGACGATCGTGGGCAGCATGCCCGGCAGCGAGATCGACCACATCTGTCTGATGCGCCCCGCTCCGTCGATGGCTGCGGCTTCGTATTGCTCCTGCTCGATGCCCGCAAGGGCGGCGATAAAGACGATGGCATTCCAGCCCATCTCCTTCCAGCCTGCGGTAAACACGACCAGGCTGCGGAACAAGCTGTTGCTCGTAAAAAACGAGATCGGCTCTCCGCCGAAGGATCGAATGATTTCGTTGACGATGCCGCCCGACGGCGACAGGATGTTGATAAACAACCCCGAGATAATGACCCAGGAGAGGAAATGCGGCAAGTAGATGATCGTCTGGATCGTCCGCTTAAAGAACATGCGCCGCACTTCGTTCAACATAAGCGCGATGACGATCGGAATCGGAAACAGAATGGTAATTTTGTACAAGCTGATAAGCAGCGTGTTGGTCAGTACTTGCAGGAATTCGTCGGAATGCAGCAGCCTCTCGAATTGAGCCATCCCGACCCATTCGCTGCCGGATATGCCGCCGAAGATGTTGAAGTCCTGGAAGGCGATGATGATGCCGTACATCGGCGCGTATTTGAACAAGAATAAAAAAATCAAACCCGGTATGAGCAGCATATACATATCCATATTGCCGCGGATCAGCTTCAGGCGCCGTCTCCCGGTCCCCAGCGAAACACCTTCTCCTCCGCGAGGTTTGCTCATGTTCTCCACCTACTTTTCTCTGTCTTGATCCTTATTGTAGAGGCTGAGGACGGGGGCGAGTAGCGGACGATCCTTTTATTTCTGGTCTAATCCGACACAATTTTCGTCATGTACAAGGGAAGAGTTACGGCCTAACGGACAAAAAGAGGCTGTCGATTCATTGTGAGTAACGGAGCTGAAACGTTCTGCTTTCGCTAACGGACCTCAGTGCCTCTATTTGCAGCATTTTCGCGATATTGAAAATCTAACGGACTTAGATGACGCTATTTGGTGCATTTCCCCCATTCTATGCGGTTTTGACGGAAGTAAGGTCGTCTGTGTCCGTTACAATTTGAACAGGCCCCATTTTTGCGAAATAGCGACTGTGGTGTCCGTTACGGTCAGCCTTTTACTTAACTGCTCTGCCGTCCACTTTTTTGTTCACAATTCTGGCAGATGAATAGTTTCCTAAACAAAAAAAGACGTTGAGCCGTCGGCCCTACGTCTTTTTTCTATATTTTACTTTCCCGCTATTGAGGCGAAGCCGGCCCTTTTATGCCGTAAATATTAAATGAGGTTTATTGTTTCGTCCTTACAGTAAGTTACTGCATATCCTGCAAGCGGAATATGCAGCCTAACACTTTTGTGCGCGCCCGCTCGCCGCTCCCTGCTCCCGGAACTCTGCAAGACGGACGGACTCGCCGTCGCGAAGACGGGAGTGTTCCGCCGCAAAGGCGATGAGATGGCTCTGGAGCGACGCGGTTGCAGACGTTAGTCCCTGCGACGGATTGCGGTCGAAGCTCCGCACGTCTCGCAGAAACGCGGCTACCATCCGCTCGTCGCCGCCGCCATGCCCGTCGCCTTCGACGCTGCAGCGATGTTCGATGCGTTCGTCCGTCGCGTAGCGATATAAAACGAACGAGCCCTTGTCCATGTCGCCAATAATCTCGCCTGCCGTGCCCATGATCTGTACGCGGCGTGTTCCGCTCTCGGTAAGCCCGGACATAATAAACGACGCGTTCGCCCCGTTCTCGAAGGCCATGTTGACGACCTGATGATCCACGACGTTGTTGTCGCAGCGATAAACGCAACGCCCGAACGGACCATCCTTCAACGCCGTAATGATTCCTTCTTGAGTAGGGTCATCCGTCATATAACGAGCCCATTCGTGCGTCGGCTGCCGCAAGTACAGCTTAACCGCCGAGAACGGGCAATCCCGCTCTACCGCGCAGCCTTCCATGCAGCGTTCCGTCGAGCCCGCCGGCGCATTCTCCGGCCTGAAGTGCAGCAAAGAGCCGTAGGAGCTGACATTCGTGCATGGCTGTCCCATCATCCACGAGACGAGATCGAGATCATGGCACGACTTCGCCAGAATCATCGGGCTCGTCTCCTCCGCCTTGCGCCAGTTGCCCCGCACGTAGCTGTGCGTCATATGGCGGTAGCCGACATTCTCCGTCAGCTGGATCGTTCCCACCGTGCCGAGCTCCCCCTCGTCGATGCACCTCTTGATGCCCGACCAGAAAGGCGAATATCGCAGCACATGCGTCACGGCGAGCAGCCGCCGCAAGCGAAGCGAGGCCTCCTCCAGCCGAATGCACTCCTCCATGGAGGGCGACATCGGCTTCTCGAGCATGACGTGGTACCCTAGCTCCATGGCCTTCATGGCCGGCTCGTAATGCATTCGGTCCAGCGTGCATATGATCATCACGTCCGCGATTCGCCCCTCGTCGAACGCGCGCTCCCAGCTCGTGTACGTTCGCTCGGGAGCAATACCGTGAAGCGCGGCAAATGAGCTTCTGCGTTCCGCGTCCGGCTCGGCCACGGCAACGATCCGGAGTTCGTGCGGATATTTCTCCGCGTATGGCCCGTAAATGTATCTTCCCCTGCTGCCCGCTCCGAGCAGGACGGCTGTTAATGGTTTCATCTGTTCTGTTCTCCTCCTCGCAAGCCCTCGTCTGTAGTTTCATTGTAGAATCGCCGGGGGACCCGAGAAAGAGATCGTTGATTACTTTCCGTATACAGTTATTGACCATGTCCGGACGGCTGGCTTCGCGACGAACGGAATTCGAGCGGCGTGGCGCCGTTCTGCTTCTTGAAAAACCGAATAAACGCAAGCGCCGAGTTGTAGCCCAGCGCGCCCGCGATTTCGTTGACCTTCATCGACGTGTTAAGCAGCATGTCCCGCGCCGTCATGTTCCGGTAATCGTTAATGTACTTGGACAGGCCGATGCCCGTATTCTGCTTGTACAGCCGGGACAAATACGACGGATTGAGCCCGACGCAATCCGCCAGCGCGTTCAACGAAATGTCGGTCGCAATATGCTTCTCGATGTATTGATGGACTTTGTTTACCACTTCGGAAGGAATGACCGCGCCGTTAAGCTCGTTCCACTCGAAGCAGCAATCGGCCAATTGCTGGTAATAGAGAATCAGCTCCGGCCACGGCAGCGCGTCTCCGCGGCCGAACAGCGGCGCCAGATCGAGCTGCGTATTGGCATAGTCGCAAACGTCCCGGTTGCGCTGCAGATGGAACAAAAAGACGGCGGACAAAGAATGGTACAGCTCCGTCTTCCTCTCGTTCGACGCGCCGGACTCGTTCCAGATGGAAGTCAATTCGGCATACAGCTTATAAAAAGGCTCCCGCTGGCCGTTCTCCAGACAGCCTGCAAGCATCTGCACCCGGGCATGGTAAAATCCGTCGCTGACATCCGTCGTTTTCCCCACGAACCCTTCGGCAGGCACGGAACCCTCCCGCTCGATCAGAATGGCTTCGTGCAGCAAGCCCTGCCCCTGCGCCAGCTCGTACTTCACCGCATAAAACCGCTCCGCGACGCCGTCCCACTCCACAGGTTCGGCGCCTAGCGCGAACGACACCGACATGCCGAGCAGCTCCTTGCAGGTTGCCTGAATGGACTCCAGCACGCCGGCAGCGTGACCGAGACAGCTGATCTTCCCGCCAGAGCCATTAGCGGCTGAGTCGTCCTCGACACCAGCAGTCTCGACCAGCGGCTGGATCAGCCAGACGATCTTGGCGAACTCGAACGGGGCGGAGTAATAACGCGCGCCCCTCGCCAAATATTCGTCGCCGATGTTCTGGAAAGCCGACGTCAGGAGCGCCTTGTCGGGGGCGGACATCATCTCCTTCCAGCCGTCGACGCGGCCGATTAACAGATAGACCGGCTCCTCCGGGTCAAGCGGAATGTCCATCTCGCGGAACAGCCGCTCCAACCCGCTTCGCGTTGCCGTCCTCCCTTGCAGAAGCCCCAGCATATATTCTTTCTGCAGCGATGGGAGCGCCCGTCTCATGCTGCTCTGCGCCTTCGTGACGATTCGTTCCCGGTCCAGCTCCTCGTCCAGCTTGACCATGGCCCGCTCCACCGCGTCGATAATCTTGTTGTCGCTCTCCACTTTTAGAATATAATCGAATCCGCCGTAAGTGACCGCATCGCGCGCGTACTGGAAGTCGTTGTACCCCGTCAGGAAGATGACCTTGCAGGACGGCCATCGGGCCCCGATCTCCTTCAGCAGCTGAATACCTTCGATGCCGGGCATCTTGATGTCGGAAAGCACGATATCGACGCGGTGCCGGTTCAGCAGCTCCAGCGCCTCTTCTCCCGAATAAGCTTTCATGACTTCAAGCTCCAGCCGTTCCTGCCCTTGGAACAATTCCAGCAAGCCGTCCACAATAATCGGCAGATCGTCAACGATAAGCAGTCTATACATATGTCTCCTCCCCCGTTCGTTATCCTTTAGCCAGCGCTTAATCGGATCCGCACCTGCAGCCCGCCCAGCTCGGAACGCGCGACCGCCAGACCGTACTCCTCGCCATAACGCAGTTGAATTCTGCGATGCACGTTCAGGAGACCCGTTGTCTCCTCGATCCGGTTTGCGGAATAACGCAGCTTCTTCCTGAGCGCTTCAATCTCCTCGTCCGTGATCCGGTCGCCGTTATCCTCGACATAGAAAACAAAAGAACCTTCGTCCGGCTCGCCGCGCAGCCATAATTCCCCGGGGCCCGGCATACGATCAAACGCATGTTTATACGCGTTTTCGATGACGGGTTGGAGAATGAGCCTCGGAACAAGGATGTCCGGCAGCCGATCCTGGCCGTCAAACGCAACCTGTATCCGGTCTCCGTAGCAGATCGACTGCATTTCGACGTACGTGCGGGAATGCTCCGCCTCCAGCTTGAGCGGGATATCGTCTTCGTCGTTGCGCGTGATGAACTGGAAATATTGTCCGATATGCAAGCAGAAGCGATAGGCCTTCTCCTGCTGGTTGCCGGACTTGATCAGCCTGCATAACACGAAGAAGCAATTATATAGAAAATGGGGATTGATCTGCGATTGCAGCCGCTTCAGCTCCGAGCGCTGATTGCGGATTTGCCCCTCGTAGTTTTCTTCGATCAACGTTTTCAAATGCAACACCGTGTCGTTAAACGCCTCGTACAAATAACCGAATTCGTCGGCTCCGCGATCGACGGCGATCGTCTCCAGCCGGTTCATCTGCACGCGGCGGAAGGAATGCACCAGCTTCATCAGCGGGCGGTAAATAATCCGAAGCAGGAAATAAGTGAAGAACAGCACGATGACGACCGCAAGCCCGCACGCCCACCAAAATAACGTCCGGTACACCTCAAGCGAGCCCAACACTTCGGCTTCGGGCACGTACGTAACGGCATACGCGTTCCAGACGGCGGAATACGTATAGATCGCCACATATCGCGCTCCGTTATACGCAATCGTCTCGCTGCCCTGACGAGCGCCGGCAGCGCTCTTTTGGCGCGAGAACTCCTGCATATGGCTCGCCATGTCGGCATCCGCGCCGCTCTCCACGCTCCATCCCCGATCCAAATTGATCATGGCGCTCCCCCCGCCGCGGGAACCGCGAATTTGCGCGAGAGTCCCTCTTATTTCCGGTACGGATAACTCCACGGCGACGATATACAACGGCTTCGAGGACGTGCCGGTCGGATATTGCATGGACATGAACAGCCGGTCGCGCCAGATAATAAACGGCTCTTCGTACAGCTTCCCGCTTTGCCGCATGGCCGCGTATTCCTCCAGGTCGAGGAACGTCTCGAAGCTGTGGGAGAGCACCGTCCGGTCGATGACGGGAATATAGGCTTTGGTCTCCCGGATGAACGGGCTGGAATTGCGCATCAGGTCAAGCCGCTTCTGAATATCCAGAATGCTGCTTGACCTCTCGTAGGAGCTCATATGATCCCCCGTCGCGGCGATCTCCATGAGATCCTGGTCCATGACGTAATTGGGCAAATATCGTTCGATTCGATCCGCTTCCTTATCAAGCGAATCCATATAGTACCGCGCCGTATTCAGCACGGATTCGGATATTTCTCCGCGAATACGGTTCGAGCCCTGCTCGACGATCATCCACGTGATCGCCAGCAGCGGCAGCAGGGCAGCCAGAAAGGCAACCAGCATTTTCTTGAAAATGGAGGAGTCACGCAGGAACAATAAGCTCTTCATCTCTCGTCCCCCCGAATGATTGAGTCAACTCCTATTCCTTCACGCTGCCCATGACGATGCCCTTGATGAAAAACCGTTGAAGAAACGGATATACGATCAATATTGGAAACGCCGCCACAAATATTTGGGCCGCGCGGCTCGTCCGGTCGGACAGCTTCAGCAGCAGCTCGGCATTTTCCGCCTTGATGAAGCGGAAGTCGAGCTTGATAATGACCGTCTGCAGGAACGTCTGGAGCGGATAATTCTCAGTATGATTCATGTACAGCATGCCGTCAAACCAGCTGTTCCAGTGCCCCACCATCGTGAACAGCCCCGTCGTCGCTAACGCGGGCAGCGACAGCGGCACGTAAATCTGCCACAGCGTGCGGAAGTGGCCTGCTCCGTCGATACGCGCCGATTCCTCCAGCTCCTTTGGCAAGTTTCGGTAAAAGTTCAGCAGAAGAATAATATTGAACACCGGAATCGCGGTCGGCAGTACAAGCGCCCACATCGTATCGATCATGCCAAGAGACTTGACGGTCAGATAGGACGGAATTAGCCCTCCGCTAAACAGAATCGTGAAGACGAACAGCCAGGCATAGAAGGTGCGCAGTCTAAGCTGGCGGTGATCCTTGGAGAGCGGGTACGCCGTGATGATCATAAGCACCATGCTGAGCGACGTGCCGAGCGCGACGCGCTGGACGGATACCCAGAACGCGCGCAGGTACTCCGGCTTGCCGAAGACGTTATCGTAAGCGGCCGTCGTAAAATCGACCGGCCACAGCGCCACTTGTCCCGCGGCCGCCGCAGCCCCGGAGCTGAAAGACATCGCCAGAATGTGCACGATGGGCATGAGACAGAGCAAGGAGATAAGCAGCAGGAATGCGTAATTGCACCCCGCGAAAACCGTTCTGCCCCAAGTGCGGTAGTTCGTCATGATGATGCTCCCTTCCGTAGAATTGGCGACGGGTCAGAAGATCCGGTAGTTCGCCAATCGGTAAGCCAAGAAATAAGAAAACGAAATAAACAGGAACGATACGATCGACTTGAGCAGTCCCACCGCCGTTGCGAAGCCGAACTGCGCTTGCTGCACGCCCATCCGGTAGACGAACGTATCGATAATGTCCGCGCTCTCGTAGACGGGCGGACTGTACAGGTTGAAGATTTGCTCGAAGCCCGCGTTCAGCACGTTTCCGATATTGAGCGTCAGCATCAGCACGATAATCGGCATCATGCCCGGCAGCGTTACGTGGAACGTTTGCTTTAGTCGCCCCGCCCCGTCGATCTCGGCCGCTTCGTACAGCGACGGATTTATGCCCGTCAGCGCGGCCAAATACACGATGGTGCCGAAGCCGAATTCCTTCCATACGTCGGAGATGACCATCGCGTAAGGAAACCAGTCATTGCTGCCGAGAAAAAAGATCGGCTTCGCGCCGAAATACCCAAGCAGCTGATTGACCACGCCCGACGTGGGCGACAGAACGTCGACCAAAATGCCGCTGAGCAGCACCCAAGACATGAAGTGCGGCAAATACACAAGCGTCTGGAACGTGCGCTTTACCCATTCGCGGCGCAGCTCGTTCAGCAGGATCGCGATGGTAATCGGGACAAAAAGTCCCGCAACGATTTTCATCACCGCAATGTAGATCGTGTTAAAAAAAATGCGCCCGATATCGGGATAATCCATCAGCAGCCGGAAATTCCGCCAACCGATAAACGGGGAGCCGAACAACCCTTTGTTCGGCACGTATTTCTGGAACGCCATAACGATGCCGGCCATCGGCACGTAGCTGAATATGACGACCAATACGATGGCGGGCAGCAGCATCATGTGCAGGGGCCATTCCCTCTTCCACAGCCTTGTTATTCCGTTCAAGACGATCACCTCGCTGTTTCACTAAATCGACAGTCCTCCGCAAGCAATACGGGGGTGAGAGCAATGCCCCCATCCCCCGACTCCTTCGCGCTATCGATTATTGATGGGTGGCGTACCACTCGTTCACTTCTTTCGTAATTTCGTCGCCCCCAAGCTTCTTCCACTCCTGCACGAAATCGTCGAACGCGTCGACCGGCACCTGGTTCATGATGATTTTGAAATAAACCTCGTCCCGCTTCTTGAGCAAAATTTCCTGGCGCTCCGCCATTGCCGGCGTCGGCGCTCCATAGAACTTGTTCTGCAAATATTGTTTGTTATCCTGAATGGCAGGCACCAGCGAGAATGCGCCTTTCGGACCGGAGATCAAATATTCCCACCACATGCTCGTATCGCCGTCGACGTATTTCATCGCGCGTTCGTACCGCGTCCGGTGATCCTTCGTCTCCAGGATGCTCGGATCTTTGTTCTCGATCGCTTTCGGCAGAATTTCGCCGTTGTTGTCCTTCTGCTTGCCGACTCTGAGCGGGCTGAGCAGCCAATAGTTGTTGCCTTTCTCCTTGAGATCCTTGCCGAACTCGTATACCTTCTGCTCGTCGGTCGGATGGTTGTCGACCGCGATCCAATGGTTGAGCAGCTTGATGACGCCTTCCGGATGTTTCGCTTTCTTGGAGATGACGTAATATTCGTCTACGCCGAGGCCGATCTGCGACAGCGCCGGCTTGTCGTCCGCCGTCGGGATCGGGAACACGCCCCACTCCTGCACGACCTTGCCGTCCTTCACCGCGCCCTTCGCGAGCTGGGCAGGCGTCCACGATGCGCCGTATACGATGCCGACGCTGTTATCGTAGAGAAGCTCGGCCGCTTTCTCCGTATCCTTGACCGCGAACTCCGGATCGATCAGCCCCTTCTTGAACATATCCTGCAGCGCGGCTAGCGCCTGCTTCACTTCCGGCTGGATGTCGCTGTTTACGAGACCCCCGTTGCCGTCCTCGATCCAGATATTCTCGTATGCGTGGTAGCCGTTTAAGAAAGCGCGAAGGCCGGTCACGCCCGTATCCATGCTAAACGGGTTTTTGCTGACCGAAAGACCGTACGGCGTTTTGGTGCCGCCCGGATTTTTGGTTTTGAAAGCTTCCGCGATCGCCATGATGTCGTCCATCGTCTTAGGCTCCGGCAGGTTCAGCTCCTTCAGCCAATCCGTGCGCACGTATAAATATTGATACTGGTATGGATTGTACGAACTCGGAATGCCCATCAGCTTGCCGTCGAACGTTGCCGTCTTGAGTTGCATGCCGCCATCCATCGTCAGGAACTTTTTCGTCTCTTCCGTGGCGTGCTGGTCGTACACTTCCGTAATATCCATAATCATGTCCGCTTCGGTCAGCTCCTTGAGCTGCGTTGCGTTCACCAGCAGGAAGTCGGGCAGATCGTCGGAAGCGATTGTGATTTTCACCTTTTCCTTGAACTGGCTGACGTCGGCGATCCAATTGTTTTTGATCCGGACGCCGATGTCCTTCTCGTAAGCGTCGTACACGGCGTTTTTATCGAAGCTTTCGCCTTCGTCGAACTTCAGGTACGGATCGCTTGGCGATACCGTCGTCACCTCGATCACTTCATTCGTCTCGGGCGGCTGTTCTTGCCCCGCTTCCGCGCTTGGACTCGGCGATGCGGCCGGCTCGTTTGCTCCGTTGCTGCAAGCGGACAATGTCAGGCACGCTAGCGTTGCTGCAATGGTCAACATTTTGTATCTCTTCTTCATGCTACTACCCCTCCGTCTGGTCTTGATATGGATCCATCCGCCGCCCTGCAGCGCGGCTTGTCGTCCCTGTTTTCAGTATAGAAAGGACCCAGCGCGCCAGCCATATACTACTGTTTACTTTCGTATACACCTTTTGAGAAATGGCCGTCCAATCGATTGTAATGGCAAGCCGGAGACACGCTCGCGACGGACATTATGCAAGAAGCGATTGCCGCGCTGGGGGCGGCAATCGCTTCGATCATCCATCTGCTCAATCCTGGACTGATTATTATCGGAGGAGGCGTTGCGGATTCGGACACCCCGCTGCCGGAACTGCTTCGCGAGGACGCACATACTGGATACTTGTGGCCCATCGTCGTTCTCGACGTCAATGGACATCCCATTCCACTCTACACCACAATGCCGAAATACTTCTTGAGCGCTTCGGCATCCTCCGCCTCGGAGGCCGGTGTAAAGGCATGGACGCCGTCCGGGCGGAACAGGCGGAACTCCTCGTTCCACACCGTGTTTCGCCCGTCTTTCGTATGCATGGCTACGATCCGGTTATTTTTGAACACGGAATCCGGCGCATGCTCGCACCAGAAGGACGCCATCAGATAGTCCTTCGGCAGTTGAGGCTCCTCCGTGAACGAGAAGAGGCGGGCCCAGCCGTCCTTCTTCTTCTCCATCAACATCCAGCCAAATTCCGCGTCCCGGTCGAATCGATAGCTTTCGCCGCCCTGTTGCTGCTCTAAGCCCTCCTGAAGCAACAGCGGCCTGCGGGGCACGATACCGCCTACCCCGACATCGCACAGGAAGACGCGGCCCTCGGCCTCGACGCGAAGCACCTGATGCCTGCGCTTAGGCGGCGTATTAACCTCGTCGCGCCAGAACCGGGCGAAGTAGTCGGTCACTCCGTAGCCGAGCTCCCTCAGCAGCCAGCCGAACAGCGCGTTCAGTTCGAAGCAATAGCCGCCGCGTCCCCGGCCTACAATTTTGTCGTAGATGGACTCCAACTGCAATGACAGCGGCACGCCGTTCATAATATCCAGGTTCTCGTACGGCACGGCCTGGAGATGCAGCTCCTGCAGCTTGCCCAGCGTCTCCGTACCGCCATCCGGCTTCCCTGTCAACCCGATTCTTGCCAAATACGCCTCCACGTTCATTCCCCCTGCTCCCCCTCCATTTTTATTGCTGCGCCCAATTCCCCTTGCGGAATACCGGCTCGATCGTGCCGTCCGGCAGCTCCCCGTCGATGTCGAGCTCCGCGCAGCCGATCATAAAGTCCACATGCGTCAGGCTGACGTTCGCCCCGCGGGCGACCAGCTCTTCGCCCGACAGCTTTGTGCCGCCTTCAAGATTGACGGGATAGGCGCTGCCAAGCGCGAAGTGGCAGGATGCGTTCTCGTCGATGCCGGTATTGTAGAATACGCGGTTCAGGTTCGAGATCGGCGAGTCATGCGGCACCAGAGCCAACTCTCCCAGATAGGACGCTCCTTCGTCCGTCTCCAGCAGCGTCGTCAGATGCTCGCGGCCCGAGTTGGCGTCATACTCCACGACTTTGCCTTCCTTGAACGTCAACGTGATGCCCTCGACCAGTCTGCCGTTCAAATTCAGCGGCAGCGTGCTGCGAATCGTTCCGTTGACGCCTAGCCGATGGGGCATCGTATACACTTCCTCCGTCGGCATGTTCGCGACGAAATAAACGCCCTTCTCGTTTTCTCCACCGCCGCCGCGCCATATATGGCCTTCCGGCAGAGCCACCTGCAAATCCGTGCCCGGGGCGCGGTAATGAAGGCTTCTGTACTTCTTGCCGTTCAGCAGATTCTGACGCTTCTTCAACTCCCCGATATGCTCCCGCCAGGCGGCTACCGGGTCGGCGGCGTTCACGCGGACCATGTGGAAGATCGCCTCCCACATCGCCTCCATGCGCTCCTCCTCGGGCAAGTCCGCAAATACCTTGTCCGCCCATGCGCGGGTAGGCGCCTTGATCAGCGACCAACTGATCCGGCTGTTGCGCGTATAGGCCGAATACGCCTTGCGCGCGACTGCCGCGGCCTTGGTCGCCGCCGCCACCTTGGCGGAATCGATGCCGCGGAGCAGCTCCGGATTTGGCACCTTGATATGCAGGATGGCGCCGCCTTCCTCCGCGAACCGCTCCATCCGGTCAGCCTCCCACCCCGGATAATAGTCAAACGAATCCTGCGGCGCCTTCTCGTACCGGATGCGAGTAATGTCCTCGTCGTCCCATTCCACGATGACGTATTTGGCTCCGGCCTCATACGCCTTCGCCACGATGAGTCTTGTCAGCTCCGCCGTCTCGATAGGCGCATGCACGATCAGCACCTGTCCAGGTTGTATGTTGACGCCGACCTTGACTACAAGCTCCGCGTATTTGATCAACTTGATTTCAAAATCATTCATTCCTTGCTCTCCTTCCATCCTCGCCAAGCCTAATTCAGTTTTATTTTGTCCAATTCATCGAGGAGCGCAGCCCTCTTCTTGTAAGCCTCGCGAAGCGATTGGATCAGTCCTTCCGCATGCTCGCGTCCTCCCGCCTTAATCAGATGCCGAATGATATCGCACACCTTGCGGTACTCTTTGCGGTTCTCGCTATCCTTGGCTTCTTGCGTGATCTGCTTTACAAAAAGCATGTGCAGCTCTTCCGGGTGGCTGTCCACCAAATGCACATAATAGTGCGTCAATAAATGGGGGTTCTTTTCTACATATCGCAGCAGCCTGTCGTTGCGCTTCTCCTCTATAATCAACTTTTTGTACAACGAGCCTGCTTCCCAATCGCTTCGGGCAGCCTCTTCGATTTCGTCCAGCAGCCCCTCGTAGCTCGCTTCCCACTCCAAAGCGTCCGTCGCTTCCTTGAGCTTAAGGAAAAATTCATATTCGCCTTCGAGCGTATATTTTTTGGCCAAAGCCTTCAGCGCTTCCCGATCGCCGGTCGCTTCGTAGATGATGGCCCGTTTCTTTTCCCAGTGGCTGACCAGGCCCCAGTGTCTTCGCTCCCTGTCCCCAAGCTCTCCCTGTTCGATTAAGGATAATGCATCGCCGTACCGTTCCTCGAGAATGGCCTTCTCGATCGCGATGTCCCGAAACGCTTTGATTTCCAAATGTTCTTCCATGTATCGGTTGGCCTGCTCAGGCCCGTCGAATCTCGCGAGAACCTCGTAACGAAGCTGCGACGCCTCCTCCGTGAAGAAGCTGCTTCGATATTCCTTCGTTTGCTCCTCGGCCTCGAACGCGTCCAGTTGGCTCCACCATTGATCCTTCTCCTTCGGACTGACCATCCACAAGGAAGCGGTTCGCATAAGGGACAACCGCCATTCGTTCCAGCCATCCCAATTCGAATGCTTCGCTTCTTTTAATGTCATAGCAAACAGGGAGGCTCGTATCTTCGTATCGACGCCTCCCCCTTGCTCCGCGGAGGTCAGCAAGTGCCTTAACCCCTCCTTGATCATTCCTCCCACATCGCCGCCGGAGTCGTCGCTTTTTTGCAGCAGATCGCACATTTCATGAAGCACGCACAGAACGATCTCCGCCGCGGCAAGATGCTGCCCTTTTGCCGTCGCCGCGTCGGCGGCTTCCATGACTTTCCGTGCACCCGTTAACGCCCTGTACACATTGCGATAGAATACGAAACCCCGATCCGAATATTGTTTGATTGAAGCCTTGATAATCGCTTTGTATTGCTTCAACGACTCTTTGCTGCCCGTCTCGACGAAACGAAGCGACAAATCCTTGTTCACCTCGTCGTATTGCTCCGCCAGCCCTGCCAGCAGCTGAACAAGCTCTTCCTTCGCAAGCGAAGCGAGCTGCTCTTCCAACCCTTTTTTTGTCATACGAATGCACCCTCTCTCGCACCTCAAGCTCTTGTTACTATCTTATCCATTGATCGGGCGGTAGAGCAAGCCATTCCATCGCCAACCAAGGTGAAACGGCTGTCGCTGTCGTTTGGCGGCGCAGCGCGTTTCATTCCGAGCATTAGAGGTCAAGTATGGAGAAAACACCTGCGCCGGGCTGCGCAAGTGTCTTCTGCTAATCCTTATACGGGTCAAACTCGTCCGCTCCCGCCATGCACACGCCAATGGGCTTCAATACATGCAGAACCTCGATCGTCTCCGAGTGCGCGTCAAGAACATCCTGAAGCTTGCGGTACACAAATGGACTTTCGTCCGTACCGGCTCCCCGAAGCTCGACGTCATATGCGTCGACGGCTTCCTTCATGGCTTCGGCAGAGATTTGTCCGCCTGCGCGCGTCCTCGTCTTCCAATTCATTTTGCCCGCGGCCTGCGTCCGACTCATGATTCGCCCCGCACCATGTACGGTGCTATAGAAGGAATCCCGATTCTCGTCCGTTGCCTTGCCCCTCACGATGACCGAGATGTCCCCCATACTGCCCCCGATAAAACCAAGCTGCCCCGGCGCCGACGGAGTCGCGCCTTTGCGGACGACGACGGCTTCCTTGCCGTCATGCCGCTCCCGCCATGCGAAGTTATGATGGTTATGCACCTCGAAGTCGGCTTGCGCACTCAAAATGGAAAGCACCTGCCCGATCACGTAATCCCGACCGGCATACGCGTATCTTCCGGCCAGCTTCATCGCGCGCTCGTACATATCTCCAAGCTCGCTGTCCAGATCCAGCAGAACAGGAGGTTGATCCATGCTCTCGCCGGGCGCTTTTCCAAGAAATTCGCGTCCTGCCGCCAGATTCAGGAACCCGCTGGCCGTCTTGTGGCCGAAGCCCCTGCTTCCAAAATGGTTCGCGATCCACAGCCGTCCCGTCGCCTTCTCCTCGAATAAATCGACATAGTGATTGCCGCTGCCTACCGTGCCGAGTTGACTGTGCGCGAGCGCCTTCAATTTGTCATGCTCCTGCTTCCCGATTGCGTTATACACGTTCCAGTCTAGATCGTCGAACAGCGGGTGGTCCACCTTCTCGCTATTGACGCGCCCTACGCCGAAGGACACCTTGCGGGCGATGGCGTCCATGATGGAAGGCAAGGACGACTTGACGTCCGCTGCCATCAGGTTCGTGCGCACCGCCTTGTTGCCGCAGGCAATGTCGTAGCCGACGCCGGACGGAGAGATCTGCCCGTCGTACGCGACCACGCCTCCGATCGGCTGGCTATACCCTTTATGATGATCGGCCATCAGCAGCGCCTGCAAGACGTTGCCGTGTTCGGCACATGTTTTTGCCTGCGACATCGCGCCCGGATCCGGCGTTCCCCACACACGTACGCCGTCTATAATTTGATAAGCCATATAAATGATTCGCTCCTTTAACCTTTCATGTTCGCCGCACCTTATGTATGCCGCACTCGCTCCATTGTCGCTGATTTCGCCGCCTCCGAACAGGGTGAAAGTATGGCTGGCGAAAGATTGCGCCGGCTATGGGCATGCCGATGCCGCTATAAGGGATGCCGATTGCAGCTACGGTCGGATCGGTTGGCTCACATGTTCGGTTGCTTCGAAGGAGCTGTACTGATGCGTTCAGCTACATTTGCCCGGATCTGCTCCATTGCGCGATTTTTCATACACATTCGCTCGTCCCCGCCTGTCCGCGCCCCATTGTACTCGGTTTTTCAGACACATTTACTCGTCCACGCCTGTCCGCGCCCCATTGTACTCGGTTTTTCATACACATTCGCTCGTCCCCGCCTGTCCGCGCCCCATTGTACTCGGATTTTCATACACATTTACTCGTCCCCGCCTGTCCGCGCCCCATTGTACTCGGTTTTTCATACACATTTACTCGTCCCCGCCTGTCCGCGCCCCATTGTACTCGGTTTTTCATACACATTCGCTCGTCCCCGCCTGTCCGCAGATGGCGCAATGTACTCGGTTTTTCAGACACATTTACTCGCCCCGCCTGTCCGCGCCCCATTGTACTCGGATTTTCATACACATTTACTCGTCCCCGCCTGTCCGCGCCCCATTGTACTCGGTTTTTCATACACATTCGCTCGTCCCCGCCTGTCCGCAGATGGCGCAATGTAGTTGATTTTTCAGCTACATTCGCTCGGATCGGTCCCCATGCGGCTCAGCTCCCACATCGCCAGCTACTCCAGGTAACAAGCTTGTCCGACTCCACCCGGCGGGCGACCTCATCCGCAGGGCATCCGGCCATCCACCATCGAGCTTAACTCGACTGGTTGACGCAAGTGCCGCGATGTGGCGTCTTCGTGAAGCGGTTGGAGACAGACGACGCCACGATGGCCTCCGGCTTTACGCGGGCCGACACGCCCATTGCTTCGACCCTGCCCACCATTTCGGACACGAAAGCCGCAGTCTGGTTGCGCCTCTCGTCCGTGCCCGCGTCGATGTCGATGTACATGCTGAGCTCGGCGCCTTGATAAACATGCGGCAGCAGAATATCCTCGAGCTCCGAGAGTTTGGCCGCGTCGAAGAACGCCGCTATCTCCTGGCTAAACGTCGTTTCCAGCGTCAACTTTTCTTGAATGGAATAGATCTCGCGAGGCAAAATGACCTGCCGATAACAGAACCACGCCCCCCGACCCGGCCGAAAAATAACGATCGACGTAACAAACTTGGTATGGCCGGGATGCACCTGCGCGTCCGTGCCGATCACCAGCTGGTACGAAGAACGCGCATCGCTTTTCATAAAGCCCACAATCCGCAGAAATACCTCGTCCAGCGTCATATCCCTGTCGGTCCTATTACGAAACACGGTCTCGTGAAGCAACGCGTAATGTTTTTTCTTCATAAGGATCACCGTGGAAGCAATTTCGGCTTCTTCCTTTCTATGACTATGGCCTCTGCTTCTGTATCATACGCTCGCCCCCAGCCTCTGCGGTTGTACGAACGCCCTTATAACCCCACTTAGATTTGTACTTCCGCTCAACGAAAAAAAGACCCCGAACATCAGGGCTCTCTGAGACGGAAATCATCGGAGAACGTTCGAGGGTACTCCATTAGCTTGCCGTTCGCATGCTGCGAAGGAAAACGAGAACCGCCGCTGCCGCGAGGACTACAGCCAGGACAGCAGCCGTGTAGACGACACCCGGATGATCTTGTTGCTTCATACAGATGGCAACATAAGCCCAGACGAAGACAAGCGGCACGACCGCATCCCTTCTGGTAAAAGCGATAGCGAGCGCAATCACGGCGCCGACCGCAAGCACGATTGGTGCCCACAAAGTCTCCGACAGTCCGAATCCGTCCCATTTGCTTGCATGCAGCGCCGAGGAGATGTTGACGATGGTTGCGACACAGATCCACCCCAGATACAGGCTAAACGGCACGCGGACGAACCATCGCTCCCCCATCGACACGTACGTTTCGCCTGCCGCCCTGACGCGGGTATAAATCGCGATTATCGTAAGAAGCAGCGCAAGCATGACGAATACGCTTTCGTATACATATTCATAATGCCAAGCAAGAAGCCAGCCTGCATTAAACACGCAGCTGAGAGGGAAATAAAAACCGACCGCTTTCACGGCTTTACTGTTCCTGCCGGCATGCGTGAAGGAATAAATAACGAATCCGATCAGAAACGCGTAGATGAGCAGCCAGATGGAGAAGGCGTAACCGGCCGGCGTAACGAGCGAGGGGTACTTCGCCGACAGCTCCCCCATCGTTCGGCCTCCTAGCGGCAACCTTTGCGCCAAGACATTCATCACAAGCACGAGTACCAGACCAATAGCATGAACATATCTCATAGCTAGCACACCTCCGAATAGACGAGCTTAATCCCTATCTATTCACCTTATTGCTTTATTATTAAACAAGGACAGAGCCAGTCTCGCTGCATTAGTGCCAAAAAATACAGATCCGGTCCTAGTATCCCTGGCTTGCAGGAATCTTATTCCTGTTGCCCCGGGCTTGTCTTGCGGTCCGGTCCGCGGTTTCCGAAAGAGGAGACGTGTTACTTCATCCGCAAGCTGGGCCAATTCGATCCGGCGCTGCTGGAGTCCGCGAGCAAGCGCTCGCTTAAGAAGACGTCCTTCCGCTAAGGGGGACGGCTTTGCTATAGCCTTGATCACAAGCGAGTCGTTCCCGCTTTCAGTTGCGCAATGACAATGCCAAGGACAGAGTTGGATTGGACCCCATAATTCCGCATCGGACAAGGCCTTGTATGAAGCCGCTCCAACACCGACGGAATCGTAAATTGCTCCGGCGCGAGGCCATCATTCACCTCGTCCCACTCCAAGGGAGCCGCCACCGTGGCCGTTTCAGTGCCTCTGGCGGAATAGGGCGCTATGATTGTTTTGCCGGGCGCATGCTGAATATAGTCGACATAAAGCCGGCCGCCCCGCTTCTTCTTTAGCCGCTCGATCGTGAACAGCGCCGGGAACTTCTGTACCAAATATTCCGCGACGAATGACGTGAACACTCTTGTGTCGTCGTACGTCACCGTGTTCTCCGGGCCAAGCGGAATGTGGATCTGGATCCCTTTCCCTCCGGATACTTTGGGATAACCTGTTATTCCGAACCGGTCAAGCACCTGGCGAATTTCGATGGCCGCGCGCACCGCGAGCGCAAACTCCTTGCGGCTTGGCGGATCGAGATCCAGCACAATCTCGAGCGGATTCGCTTCGCCGATGCGCTGGAACGGGACATGGAGCTCGATAACCGCCTGATTGCCAAGCCAGACCAGCGTCGACAGGTCGTCGCAGACGATGTAGTTGATCCCTGCGGATTCCGAGGTACGGACAAAAGGCGGTGCGTATGTGGGACAATTTTTTTGATAAAACAACTCCCCCGGCACGCCGTGAGGATACCGAATCGAGGTCAATACTCTATTCTGCAAAAACGGCAGCAGCCGAGGAGCGATCCGGATGAGATAAGCCGCATAGTCCTCCTTGGCGATGCCAGCGGAAGCCCACAATGGCTTGTCCGGGTGCGTCAATCCCGCCTTGGGGAGCAGGTCCGCATTGTCCACGATCAGCCTGCTCCAGGAGCAAGTGTCCGCCTTCTCTCCAAACCGGAAGGAACAAAAAGCGGGATGAACAAGATGAACGACCGCCGAGGCAAGATTCATCCCGCCAATATCGCCGGCTGAAAGTCCGTCGAAACCGAGCTCCACGCAAATCCCCGGCTTGGTCCGAACCAGCGTACGCAAACCGCCGTCAGCCTCCCGATTGTCCACAATCGTTTTGGCGAGCGTCTCCCGCTCCTCCGGCTTCATCCCTTCCCGGAAGGAACCGACTGCCGTCCATTCTCCACTCCCTTGCAACAACCCTGCTATGAAACTGTCTTGCATCCTGTCGTATCCAAGCACGACGAAGACCCCGCGATAGAGTCCGGCTCCTTGCTTGAAGTGCGCCGTCATCCCCGCTATACTTCCGAGATTTGTCATGACCATCTCCTTCCTCTCTTCATTGATATAGTCTGACGTTATGCAGGCCGAATATACCTTCTCGCCATATGCATGGCACGATTGCCGGAGGTATAATGGAAATGTCTGCAAGGTACGGCATACATATCTTTATAAGCGGATACATAACGAAGCAACGAGACAGACGGGAGGATTGCCATCATGGCGGAAGCTGCAAAGCCGGGGCTGGGGCTGGCGCTTGAAGGCGGCGGCGCCAAAGGCGCTTATCATATGGGAGTGGCGAAAGCGTACTTGGAGGCGGGCCACACGTTCGACGCGGTAGTCGGCACCTCGATCGGCGCGCTTAACGGAGCCGTCATCGCGCAAGGCGACTTCGAGAACGGCTATCGGCTGTGGGAGCGGCTGGATGCCCGCGCGATTTTCGATATTACCGATGAGGAATACCATCTGTTGATGCGGCGCAGGCTCGACACAAGCGCCTTGCGCCACTTGGCCTCGAGAACCCGGAAACTCATCGCGAGCAGAGGCATGGATACCAGAAAGATGCGGCAATTGATCGCATCCGTTGTCGATGAAAGCCGGCTGAGAGAATCCCCTGCCGACTTCGGGCTGGTAACGGTATCCTTGACGGGCCGTGCCCCGCGCGAGCTGTACAAGGAAGATATACCGCAAGGACAGTTGGCGAATTATTTGATGGCCAGCGCTTCCTTTCCCGGCTTTCAAACAACCGTCATCGACAACGAGGCTTTTATCGACGGGGGGCTGTATGATAACTGTCCGATTAATATGCTGGCTCTTAAAGGCTACAAACAAGTCGTCGCGATCAGGACGCTTGGACTCGGGATTACTCGCAAAGCCCGGTATCCCGGCATGACGGTTACGACCATCTCGCCTTCCGAGCCGCTCGGCGGCATGATGAGCTTTAACCCCGAATCGATACGACGCAGCTTGAACATGGGCTACTACGACGCCATTCGGCAGCTTAGAGGGTTGCAAGGGAAAACGTATTGCGTCGACATCGGCGGACTAACCGAAGAGATGTGCAAAGAGATGCTCGACTCGCTCCCCGAAGCCAAGGTGTTGGGTGTCGGCCGCATGCTCGGCGTTGGCGGACTTCCGCCTCGGGAATTGTGGAGCAAAAGTATCGTGCCCAGGTTGTCCGGCAGCATGCGGTTGCCGGCGGACGCGTCGTCTCTGGCCTTCATCATCGCTCTGGCAGAGACTTTAGCGACAGCAAAGGACGTGCGCAAATACGCCGTTTACTCCTTCGCGGACTGGATTCGTACCGCCATAAGCGGTCCTCTACGGAACACCCGCGGTCTCGGCTTCCGTCAAGTGGAGCTGTGCATGGCCGCGCAGCGTATACTGGAGGCCGTTCGGCTGCCCGAAGGACCAGAAGCTTAATATGACATAAGGTGACGTATTTGAGGATCTATAATGGGGGTAGGTCAACGAAAGGAGTTACAGCTCATGAAACGAAAAATCATTTTAGATTTGGCGGTTACTTTAGATGGTTTTATTGAAGGGAAAAATGGTGAAATCGATTGGTGCATTATGGACGCCGAGATGGAGTTTAATCATTTTTTAGATCAAGTCGATACCATTTTATATGGAAGAAAAAGCTATGATTTATGGGGACAATATACTCCGGAAATCGAACATTCGGATTCTGAAAAAGAATTTTGGGAATTGGTTCATAGCAAAAAAAAATACGTTTTTTCCAGAACGCAAAGGAGTACCGATGATCAAGTCATTTTCATCAATGACGGTATTCTCGAAGAAGTGGCTAAATTAAAGAATGAGCCGGGCAAAGACATCTGGTTATATGGCGGAGCAAGTTTGATTACGACTTTTATCCATTTAGGACTTGTCGATGAATTTAGATTATCCGTTCACCCTGTTGTTTTGGGAGAAGGTAAACCGCTGTTCGCGGATATAAAACAGAGGTTGAATTTAAAAACGGTTCATACAAAAACGTTCTCCTCGGGCGTTGTACAACTCATTTACCATTCGCTCTTGGAAAATAGAAATCCGAGGTGATGTCTATGAACGGCTATGATATCGTAATTGAAGGAGCGCGCGAGAATAACCTGAAAAACGTAAATGTCCGCATCCCGAAGCAAAAAATCACGATCTTCACCGGCGTCTCGGGGTCGGGCAAATCCTCCCTTGTTTTCGACACTATCAGCGCAGAAGCTCAGCGGCAGCTTAACGAGACGTTTTCCGCGTTCGTCCGCAATCGGCTGCCCCGGATTAGTCAGCCGGATACCGATCTCATCGAGAACTTGTCTACGGCGGTTGTCATCGATCAGAAAAGACTCGGCGGCAACTCCCGTTCGACGGTTGGCACAATCACGGATATTTATGCCATGCTCCGGCTGCTTTTCTCCAGAATCGGCAATCCTTCAGTCGGCTCTTCTCGTGTCTTCTCGTTTAACGAACCGGCCGGCATGTGCCCGGAATGCTCCGGAGTCGGACAGGTGGTGCAGTTTAGCGTGGACAAGTTGTTCGACAAGTCCAAATCGCTTAATGAAGGCGCCATTCTGTTCCCCGTCTTTAAAGTGGGAAGCTGGTACTTGAACACGTACACCCATTCCGGCTTGTTCGACAACGACAAGCGGCTTGCCGACTATACGCCGGCAGAATGGGACGCTCTTCTAAACGGCAAAGAAAGCAAAATCGTATACCGCTCGATAGGCGGCGATATCGAATCGAATTACGAGGGGCTGCTGCCCAAACTCACCCGCCTGTATGTAAAACGGGACATCAGCGAGATATCGGATGCCAAACGCGAAACGGTGGAACGTTTTTTATCCTATTGCGAGTGTAGCCTTTGCGGGGGAAGCCGGCTTAATCAAGCGGCCTTGGGCTGCCGGATTAACGGATACAACATTGCGGAGTGCGCGGCGATGGAGATCGGCGAGCTGATCCGTATGATTGAAGCCATTCGGGATCCCGTTGCGGGTCCGATGATCGGCGGGATTTTGACCCGGCTGAACCATCTGGTCTCCATCGGACTGGACTATCTGAGTCTGGACCGACAGACCGCCACTTTGTCGGGCGGGGAGTCGCAGCGCATCAAGATGGTCCGTCATCTCAGCAGCAGTCTCACCGGCATGATCTACATTTTCGACGAGCCGAGCGTGGGGCTGCATCCGCGAGATGTCCATCGTCTTAACGGCATGCTGCGTCAGCTCCGGGACAAAGGCAATACCGTACTCGTCGTCGAACACGACCGCGAGGTGATCGAAATCGCCGATTACATCATCGATGTCGGACCTCTTGCAGGAACCCGCGGCGGAGAAATCGTCTACGAAGGAGACTTTGCGGGCCTGCTCCGCGCGGATACGCCGACAGGACGGCACTTAAAGCAAAGCCTGCCCTTGAAAACTTCAACAAGGACGCCTACGGATTGGATGACCGTAACCAGCGCCAGGCTTCACAATCTGAAGGATGTTACCGTCGATATCCCCGTCGGTGTGCTGACCGTGGTAACGGGCGTAGCCGGCTCGGGCAAAAGCACGTTGATTAACGGAGCCTTCCTGCCATCGCATCCGGAGGCGATTGTGATCGACCAGTCGGCCGTGGGCACATCCATCCGCTCCAATCCGGCCACTTATACGGGAATGATGGACGAGATCCGGCGGCTGTTCGCAGCCTCCAACAAGGTGAGCGCATCGTTGTTCAGCTTCAACTCCAAAGGAGCCTGTTCCAACTGTCAGGGTCTCGGGATGATATACACGGATTTGGCCTTTCTCGAGCCGATAAGGACGATTTGCGAAAGCTGCGAGGGCAGGCGGTTCAGCGACGAAGTGCTGGAATATAAGCTGAACGGAAAATCCATCAGCGACATCCTCGCCATGACGGTACGGGAAGCTTTGGAGTTCTTTAGCAGGAAGGAACTGCTCCGTCAATTGCAGACGCTGGAGGATGTGGGACTCGGATACGTGACGCTGGGCCAGCCTTTAAGCACCTTGTCGGGCGGAGAATGCCAACGCATCAAGCTCGCTGGCGAGCTGCATAAGGAGGGCAATCTCTATGTGATGGACGAGCCGACGACCGGATTGCATATGTACGATATCTCCCGTCTGATGGACATTATGAACCGCCTGGTCGATGGGGGCAACACGGTGGTGGTCATCGAGCACAACCTGGATGTGATCAAGAGAGCGGATTGGATTATTGACATGGGTCCCGAAGGCGGACATCAGGGCGGCCGCATTGTATTCGAAGGCACTCCTGTCCAGCTTGCCGCTGCCGAGCATTCGATAACGGGTGCGTATTTGCGCAAGTCGGAAAGCGGCCAGGGAGCGTCTTCCTGATAAGGATCGATACAGATCGGAAGGTTGGTGGTATACTCGTAACTAGATGATGATCCACTGATCCGATTGGGAGCGATTCGATTGAACATATGGAAGGACTTGCGGACGTTCGCGGACGTACCCGGAGCTCGCGGGTTATTGGGAGCGTTGTTCTGCTATGGCATCGGACTCGGCATACTTGCGCCTATGAATGCCATCTATCTGAGCGAGAACATCGGACTTGCCAAAGGACAGATCGTATCGGTATTCGCGATCTCCGCCTTGCTCAACCTCATCGTTACGATAACGGTCGGCATCTTTAGCGACCGGATGAGGAGCAAAAAAAGGATTGCCGTCGTCGCGGCAATCATCTGCATGATAGGGCTGCTGATGTATATGAGGGCGGATAATTACGCGCAGGCGCTTATCTTTCTGTGCGTGGCATCAGCTCCTTCCGGGCTCATTATGGGACAGCTGTTCGCGCTGGCGCGTAACCACTTCGCCCGCCTGGCGCCCTCTCTGGTCGAGATGGCGCTTATTTGGCTGCGTTCGTCGATGAGCGTCGGTTTCTTCGCCGGCTTGCTGATCGGAGCCAACCTGTATGTGCTCGCGACGTTTCAAGGGGTCTTATGGGGCAATCTGGCCGGTTATGCCGCCCTAATGCTCTTGCTTCTGATGCACAAAGAGCTAGGCGCCGAAACGCCGACGGCGGGCAAAAAAGTCGCGGCGCCGAAGGGAGGAGAACCTTTTTCTCTTCTCATGCTTCTCGCTATTCTTATGATTGCATGCGCTGACGCCGTGCGCGGGCTATACCTGCCGCTCGTCGTAAAAGAGCTGTTCGGCCGCGCCGAATTCGCCTCCTACATCTGGAGCGTACAAGCCGTATTCGAGCTGCTGCTCATGACCGTTTCCGGTTACTGGGCGGCACGCTATGGGACCAAGCGCATTTTAATGCTCGGCGGCTTGTGCGCAATTGCCTGCTACGCCGTCTATCTTGCGGCGCCTCCGCTGGCCTACTTCTTCCTCGTGCAGCCCGTCTATTCGCTGTTCGTCTCCATCAAGTTCGGCGTGGCGATGGGTTATGTGCAGCGCATGTTCCTCGGCCGCAGCGGTTTCGGCGCCAGCCTGTACGAAAGCATCATTCTGATGGCGACGCTGCTTGGTTATGTCCTCCCTCTCTTTATCGAAGGATATCATCCGCTGCTGTTCCTGATTCCGACCGCCATTATCGTCGCATCGCTTATTTTGATCGGCTGGTCGATGGCGAAGGAACGCGGCCGCAGTTCGGGAATAGAATCGTCGGGAGACACGGCAGTTGCGAAATAGGGAGCGTTCTCCGCAAGACCAGGAAAAAGCCGCCGCGATGGTCGCGACGGCTTGTTGGTTGTCCTGGGGGTTGGCGAGTTATGAGTGTTCGACCGCTGCCAGCTTGATCGCAACGGAGGCTCATCCATCGACCATTAGACGCACAGTGGATCTACTGCCGTCAGCCCAGCTTCTGACCGCAGTTCGGACAGAAATTCGCGCCTTCGTTCTTGGCGCCGCAGTTCGGACAGAAATTCGGCTTCACCCCGCCGGACGGAGCCGATCCGGAGCTCTGCTGCCCCGATGCGTTGGAACTCCCTTGCTGCCCGGAGCCTCCGCCGTTTCCGCCTTGCTGGCCGCCGTCGCCATTCATGCCCTTCATCATTTCCTTGGCCATATTCATGCCCATCATCATGCCTGCCGCATCGGCCGCCATTCCGCCGCTTTGCAGCTTGCCCGATGAGATCGCGTCGATCATCGACGCCTGCTGGAAGCGCCCCATATCCCCGATCATGCTGTGCGAGGCGTTTTTTGTAATCATCGCCTGGATTTCCGGCGGATAGTTGAAGCTCATCACCTGGAAGCCCGAAATCGTGATGCCGATATCCAGCAGCTCCATGTCGAGATCCTCGCGAATGCCCCGCGAGATTTCCGCTGCATTGGCTTGGAGGTTGAACATATCCTTGCCTTCCGTGCTGATCCACTTCATGAGCAGGCTGTCGAGCACGGAGGTAATGCGAAGCTTTACGTCGTCAACGAGATAGCTCTCCCGCACGCCGGCGATTTTATCGATAAACGTCACGTAATCCTTTACCTTGAACACGAACGTGCCGTTGGCGCGGATCGGCATGCCGCCAGGCAACTGCGGAGTCGGAATCATGACGGGGTTCTGCGTCCCCCATCTTACCGTAAATTCCTTCGTGTTGACGAACACGACTTCGACCCGCATGCCGCTATTGAAGCCGAACTTGAAGCCCTTGAGCGTGGAGAGGAACGGAATGATCTGAGAATCGATATTGTAATCGCCCTCGTCCTGGAAGATGCCCTCGATTCTGCCATTATGGACGAAGATCGCGTCCTGGCCGGGGCGGATGATCAGCTTGCTCCCCTTCTTGATTTCCTTGTTGCTCCACTTCCAGAATATCATGTCGTCGCGGAATTCTTCCCATTCCACTACGTTCGCGAACTGGTTTTTGAAAAACACCATTATGCCTCATCCTTCCCCTTTTAAAATGATCCTCTGCTTCCGCTATGCGAATGGCCGCCAGACGATCTGCCGCCACCGCCTCCTCCTCCGCCACCACCGCTGCTCGGCTTCGGAATATGCTGCTTCGTGACCGTCGTTCTTATATACTGGTCCCGATGGCCGATGACCCCGGAGGATCCGACGTTCTCGTAGGTACGGCTGTGCACCGTCACTTTTCCTCCCGAGTTCGCCACCATCCGCCAGACGATCAGGAACGCTACAACACCGGCTGCGCCGACCTGAAACCACCATTTGAACAAAATATTATCGGGATCCACGCCCGGCTTGTAACCCATGTAACGATGCGCCGTTACGATGTAGTCCGAAAACGCGGCGTAATAATCGCCCGCCGACAAATCGGACGTGATCCGGTTCCTGATGCGGTCCAGTCTGCCGTCGTCGAGATACTCCTCGCCCTTGTAAAAGCCCGCCAAATAAACTTCCCTGAACTTCATGTCCATCGTCAGAATGACGGCATTGCCATGGGGCTTGTCGAAGCCGGGAGCCTTGTTGTCGTAGAAGTCCTCCGTCATCTTCATGACATCGGCTCCCGACTCGTTAAGAGAGGTATAGATGATGATGTCGGTCTCCCTTTCGGCACCGTACGTTCTTGCCATCTCCGTAAGCTTGGCCTCCTGCTCCGCGTCAAGCAGTCCCGCTTCGTCGTAAATCAGCAGCTTCCCGTCCTCGGCCGCGTACACGGAGGCCAGCGGAAGGCACAGGAGGAGCATCCCTATAATAGCGACCATCCTGGCAAACGGGAAAAGGCGGTTCAAGTTTCTTACTGTCACCATATTCCGCCTCCCATCGCCAGCTGTATGGCTTTCATGGCCGCGAACCCCGCAAGAAAGATGCCCGCGAACCAGCCGAATATTTTGCCCTTGCTCAGCGGCGGCTTTCCGACGACCTTCCCCGTCTGCCCGTTCATCGCGAAGGTGTATCTTTGTTTATTGTAGTCATAATGCACGACCCAGACGGGCAGCAGCGCGTAATCCGCCTTCAGCGCGGAAGTCTGAATGTTTTTGTTCTGGTAAGTCAGTACATGGTAAGCCTGCATCGTGGACTTGATATACGATTCGATATAATCGCCAATCTTATGCTTGGCGCGAGGATACAATACGCTGTCGTCGTAATTGTATTTCTCCGCGACGTAGCCGGAGAGATAGGGCGCCTTAAATTCCTTTAGCCGATCATAGGGGAACGGCTCCAGCTTGTCCATAAGCTCGTCGTTCATCTTCTCCGAGGCATCCACCGGCACCTTTACGTAATCCAGCACGATGTCCCGATAAACGTCATAATGCTGCGTCTCCGTATACATGTAGTCGCCGCTTCTATAGGTTCGTACCTTGGTCCCGTGCACCTGCACCTGGATGCTGCTATGCAGATCGTATAACCAAAAAGGCACGTACATGCCCGTGATGCTCTGGATCCGATCCGCGGTCATAAAGCCCGGCGGCGTCAAGAGACCGTTCTTGCACCACTTCTTGAACGCCTTCTGCGCCTCTTCCTTGCTAATTGCAAACGGAATGACGATGTCGGGAGACAGCTCTCCCGCCAGCCGATCGCCCAATACGACGTTGGAGCCGCAGAAGCTGCAAGACGTCGCTACCGTCTCCGGCTCCGTGATGAGCACGGCGCCGCAGCTTGTGCAGTGGTATTCCCGCGCCTCGTCTCCGCTAAAAACGGAGTGGCTGTTCGAGCCCGAATAGCTCTCGATCTCGTCCTTCCTGCCGCAGCTTTGGCATAGCAGCATGCCGGAGGCGCTATCGAACGCCATCTCGCCCCCGCAGTTCGGACACTTATATGCAATGACCGACATTCGTGCCATCACACCCCTTTCTCTTCCCGATTCGTACTGTTGTGCTACCTTTGTTTCCTTAACAAAATCACCCTGACGGGTGGTTAAAAAACCAAAAGCGTCTAGTCACTAGTCAGTAGTTACTGACCGCCTAACGGACATAAACAACGCTATTCTTCGTTTTTTTTGGGTTATCGAAAATCTAACGGACACAGACTACCTTATTGACATTCTCAGAGCGTCATTTGACTCCATTACGACCAAATAGTGTCTTTCCTGTCTGTTAGATTGGGTGAACGTTAAAAATCGGACAAATAGCGTCGCTGGTGTCTGTTAGTTTCGATCGCTCGGATGTACGAGGTTGTCCTTCAAACGGACAGGAGCGTCGCTATTGTTTATCCACATTCGAAAGGCCTTACCGCCCCAGCTTCTCCTTCAACTCGGCCAGCTCTTCCTCCGGCTTCGTTTCCTTCGCCTTCTCGTATTGGGCGAATTCTGCGTCTATATCGTAGGCCGCATCTCTGCGAAGCTCGGCGAGCGCCATCGCCTCGTCATAAGCTCGCTCCGCCCTCTCCTCCAGCTCGTCGAGCATAGACGCTCCCGCTATACCCGCTGTGTCCGCAGCGTTAATCTTCTGCTGCGCTTCCGCAGCCGCAAGCTTGCCTTTGATCGCCGTCCGGCGCGCTTCCAGCAAGTTGATATCCGCGGTCAGCTTCTCCTGCAGCGCCTTCATGTTCGCGGCATTGCCCGCCGCGGTATGGTAAGCGGCTTGCAGCTCGGCTTCCTTGCCAGCCTCCGCCGCCTTCTGTTCCAGAAACCTCATCGCCTGAGCTTCATTGCCCGACTGAACCGACTTCTCCGCGTAACGCTGCAGCTTGGCGATCTCCGCCTTGCATTCGTCGAGTGCCCGCTTCGCCCGGCTTTCCGCCGCCATAATCGACGCCGTCTCCGCCTTCACCTTGCCCAGCTCGCCGTTTACGCTTCGCATATATTCGTCAAGCGACTTCTCTACATTGTCGGAACGCTTAAGCAGCGCATTCACATTACTGGTCATCAAATCCCTGAATCTGGATAGAATACTCATATGCCAGCCTCCTTCTGCAACGATTTCCTGATCTTATAGTACCTTATTTTCGGCAAAAAGGATTCAAATCGAAGCGAAAAGGTTTATTAAGCTCTTTCGCGGCGTTAGATCGCGGTATTAATCACCAGTAGTCTAGCCATCCTGACCAGTATGGTTTCATTACCATTTCCATGTTGCATGTATAAACAGTGGTAGTTATAATAAAACTAAAGAAGGAGCCGTGCGACCACACGACTCCAGCAGCACAGTAGACCGCTTCAAAGGCGGTCGGCTTCGGAACCTAATCTAAATCACAGAGATAGATCGCATTCCTTGCAGCGGGGCGATCTATTTTTGTTGATTAAATACTGCAATGATGGCAACAACCAGTGTTAGCAGCGCTACAATTAGCGCACCGAAACTGATCATCAACGTCAAAGCGTCTTTAACCTCCATGGGCATCCCTCCCTTCTGAGAGAGGTAGCCGACCGCCCTTGCAAGCCGTTCTATGTGCTTGTCTAATTATAGCATAATTTGTAAGAATATATGAGCAGCGAACTCTGATTTTCTCCTGCTTTGCACAAACGGGAGTTGAACCGATGTTGATCGATCCCCGAGACAAAGGACTTAGGTTTGTAGCACCGCTATAGTTGTCCGTTCCGGCTCTTTATCTGGATATACGGGCAGCGCGGAGGATGCGAGTGCATACTCGCTCGGATCCGTTTTGTAAGTATTTTTAGGACAAGAGCGTTATTTATGTGTTGATTCCGGAAATAGAAAAATACATCGCCATGATGTATTAGCCTCATGGCGATGTATTCAAAGACAACTATACGTTCCGCGGTTCTCCGTCATCATCCTCGGTAGCGATCGCATTCCCCTCATAACTAATCCAGTCGCTCCTGAGACATTGGAATCCAGCATATGGAACGCAAGGGCGAGCTGATCCTGGTCGCCGAAAACGAAATTCATGCGACGGCAAGTAGCGGCATGTCATATCCGGTTAATGCCAAGCCACTTTGCACGGCTTCTGAATATTCTTCGCTCTTCAATATCCTCGGCTCATGAGTTGTTCCTTCACCAGCCTAGCGGCTTCGGCAACCGTACCGGCTTCGATGATCGTCGTCGGCCCGCTATACTGGCTCATTGCGTGCTCGTAGCGTGGATCGTAATAATGCTCCAGGAGCAGCCGGACGGCTGCTTCGTATTGATCGGCTTCCAGACATGCCGCAATTTCCTTGGCGACCAGCGTATGAATGTGGCGGCGAATGCGCTGAAAGCCTTGTATCAGCTCCTGCTTATGCTCCAGCGGACGGTAATCCTCCACGATATGACGTACGCGTTCTTCTATAGGCAGACGAATCAGCAGATGCTCTCCTTGCTCCTTCTTCCTCACGATAAAATCCGGAATGACCGCCTTGCCGATTCGCTTGCTCTCCCCTTCTATCAGGACGTATGGGGACTGCCCGAGCTGCAGCAAGTCGGCAACAAGCAGCGACTCGAACGTCTTCTGATTATGGGATGCCATCCCTACATGTCCGAAGATAGAACCGCGATGTCCGGCCATCCTTTCCAAGTCAAGGACGGGATAGCCCTCCTCCGCGAGCTGGCGGAGAATTGCCGTCTTGCCTGTTCCGGTATTGCCAAGCAAGACAATCGGAGAAGCAGACAGCTCCATATTTTCCAGCGTCTCCACGACCCACTTGCGGTAAGCGCGGAAGCCTCCCGTCAGCCTATGAACACGTATGCCCATCAAGGAGAGAACCGTTGCCGTCGTCTTGCTGCGCATGCCGCCTCGCCAGCAGAATACGACCTTCTGTCCCGGAATCTCGCGGAACTGCTTAATGAAATCAGGCAGCTTGGCCGATACCAGCTCCAGCCCGCGGTCCATCGCCGCCTGAACGCTGACCTGCTTGTAGGTTGTGCCGACCTCCGCGCGTTCCGCGTCGTCGAAGAGCGGAATGTTGAGACTGCCCGGAATCGTCGCTTCGGCGAATTCGGATGGCGAACGCGCGTCGATAGTGACGACCGTCTTGCTCTGACGCATCTTTAATAGCTCGTCTATGCTCATATCCTGAAACAACGATACCGTCTCCTTGCGCTATGTTTTCTTGACTTATCTGACCTCGATGCGTCCGGGATGCTCATCCGTCGCGCCGCCGATGATGGCAGCCTCCACGCCGGCCTGCTTCAGCTTGTCCAGCAGCTCCTCCGCTTGTTCTCCGGCTACGGAGATAAGCAGGCCCCCCGAGGTAACGGCATCGCACAGGATCCATTGCCCGATCTCGTCCAAGGTATCCGCGAAGTCGATGGAATCCTTGACATGGGCAAAATTGTTTTTCGTGCCTCCCGGCACGAAGCCCGACTCCGCCAGCTCCCTGACCCTCGGCAGGACGGGGACATCCGAAGCGTTCACCTGTATCCCCACCCCGCTGCCCTTGGCCATCTCCAGCGCATGTCCCATCAGGCCGAAACCCGTTACGTCCGTGCAGGCATGCACGTCGAACGGCTCCATAATTTCCGCGGCCGTCTTGTTGAGCGTCGCCATGACCTCCGTTACACGACGAACCTCATCCGCACTAAGCTTGTCCTTTTTGATGGACGTCGTCAGGATGCCTACGCCGATCGGCTTGGTCAGGATCAGCTTGTCGCCGGGAAGCGCCCCCGCATTGGTCCGCACCTTGTCCGGGTGTACAAGGCCCGTGACGGCAAGTCCGAACTTTGGCTCGGCATCGTCGATGGAATGTCCCCCTACGAGCGTAATCCCCGCCTCCCGCGTCTTGTCCCCGGCTCCCCGAAGAATTTCGGCAAGAATGGATTTGTCCAGCGTCTTGATCGGAAAGGCGACAATATTAAGCGCCGTCAGCGGCTTGCCGCCCATGGCATATATATCGCTGATCGCATTGGCCGCGGCCACCTGGCCGAACGAATACGGATCGTCGACGATCGGCGTAAAGAAGTCCACCGTCTGCACAAGCGCCAGCTCGTCGCTTAGCTTGTAAACGCCGGCGTCGTCGCTCGTATCGATACCGACCAGCAGATTGGGGTTCGGTATAGAGGCCGGCAAGGCGCGAAGGACTTGGGATAGCTCTCCGGGTCCGATTTTGCACCCGCAGCCTCCTTTGGTTGAGTAGGAAGTCAGTTTGACCGGTTCCGTGTTCATGGCTCAGTTCCTTTCTATAGGGATCGTTAGTGTTATGTTAATGAAGTAAGTCCATGATAAACGATACGGCTCGGAAATTCTAACTCTCCGCCGCCAGATCGATCTCCCGATTAGCAGTGCGATACTTGATGTAATGCCTGTTCCAGATTTGCGTTGCCGTCACGATGGTTGTTTCTCCGTCCTTCTCGAAAAAATAGCCGGACCCTTCTTGGCCTGCATAGATCCAGCCTTCCTCATGCATTTTTTCCTTAAGAAGCTCTCGGTGGCCCTTCGCTTTGGATACGTACTCTCCGTCCCGGTTCATGGGTAGGATTGCTCCATCGGCAGATCGCAGCCGATACATGAGTCCGGCATTGTCCAGTCCAACCTTATTGAGGAAAAGGCCTGCCGCGAGCAAAAGCAACAACGCGACAACCGCTATCGTCCATAAAGTCCACTTCCAAACAAGTCTCGGCAATGTCATCCCTCCCCTTTCCTTTTTTGGATGCAGACGCTCACACTTTAGGCGGTCGTTTGGGTCCCGAAAGGCATTGGCTTATATGTTTTCAATCTGCCAATCGATCTCCCCGCGGCCGCTCGCGCGAAGAAATTCATTGGCCCGGGAGAACGGCTTGCTGCCGAAGAAACCCCGATGCGCCGACAACGGGCTTGGATGCGGCGAGCGAAGCTGCAGATGATGCCGGTTCGTGATGAACTCCGCCTTCTTCTGGGCGTGGCTGCCCCATAGCAGGAACACGACGGGCTCGTCCTTCTCGTTGATGGTCTGTATCACCCGATCCGTGAAATGCTCCCAGCCCTGCCCTTTGTGCGAATTGGCTTCGTGCGCCCGCACCGTCATGACCGTGTTTAGCAAAAGAACGCCCTGCTGCGCCCACTTGATCAGGTAGCCGTTATTGGGAATGTAGCAGCCCAGATCCTCGCGCAGCTCCTTGTACATGTTCAGCAGCGACGGCGGCGTGCCGATCCCTTCCTTTACGGAGAAGCTGAGACCGTGCGCCTGGCCCGGTCCATGGTAGGGATCCTGTCCCAGGATGACGACCTTCGTATCGGCAAGCGACGTGTAATGAAGCGAATTATAAATATCGTATTTGTCCGGGTATACCGCTCCCCTGCTATATTCATCAACTAGAAATTCTCTCAGCTTCACATAGTAGGGCTGCTCGAACTCCCCCTCCAGCTTCTCCGCCCAATCATTCTTCAAGATGGCCATAATGAGCGTCATCCTCCCTCGCGTTCTCAATCTAAAACTATTATACATGATTCGCAATATTTGATAACGACCAGCACGGGTACTCCTTCGACAGTAGTCAACCCATAAAGTTGTCCCGCTCCACCTTTGCCACTCGCAAACCGAAATGCTGGTACCACTCCGCCTTGCCCTTGTCCTGAGCGACTTGATGCAGAGAGTGGTTTTTCCAAGCTTCAATGGCCTCAATCGTCGCCCAATAAGAGACAGTGATCCCAAAGCCGTCGCCGCCGCGAGCGCTTTCCACGCCAAGGAACCCCTCCTGCTGAGATGCCAGCTCCACCATCTTGTCCCCCATCGCTCCATACCCCTTGTTGTCCCCATCCGACATCTGCGAGGTGAACACAACGGCGTAATACGGAGGTTCAGGTGTTTGAGCGATCTTCATCCATTAGCACTCTCCTTCGTCATTCTTCTCTATCGCTAGTGTATCAGATTTGCAGCGGATAACGAGGCCTCTGTCTTGAGGTTCCTTAAAATTTGAAAATGAATGGAAATAGGACGCCTACATTGGAGGCATCCTTTGACCTGCTGCATGTTGCTACACGATCGCCTTCTTGGCCGCCGGCAACATAGACGGAGGCAGCTCTTCCTTCAGCCTCCAAACGAAACTGATTGGCTTGTTGCCTTCATGACTCACGTATTCCGCTTCTCCAAGGAAAGTAAAGGGACTCGTAAACCCGCCCTCTTCCTTGTATTCCCGAACGAATAACAGTATGCGAGACTCACGTTTAAAAATCAGGCTCTTGAACACTAATGTTATATCTAGCTAATTCTAGATGTGCCGCAAAAGAAAGTTGAAAATGAACGTCTCTAGCGGTTCTATTCTTATCCATTGAATCAAGTGTGTTGCCAGACATTATTAATTGAATATTCTCTCTAGCCTCAGTTAGCAATTTGTTCGATGAGCATATCAACTTTAACTCACTATAGTCTCTAAAACCTTCCAATAATTAAAAATCATTTATTATCATCTTAACTATGATTTCTTCACCGAATCTATAGCTGGTGTAAGAATATTTAGAATCCTGTACATCTACCCAATCCAGCAATACTAAGGAAGTACTTAATCTTTGCTCAGTATTATGAATAGCTGCCAAGTTGAGATCCAGAACTATTATCCTTTTATACATCCTACTGCCTATCTCCAAAAGTGGCTCTCCGCTAATATCAAATGGAAGAGAGACTTCCTCAATTTCTTCAGTAGACATACTGTCTCCAAAAGAGTAGTCGATACTCCCTCCTTAATACAATACCCTTCGGAAAGCTCATTAACAGAATGCCCTATAGCTAGTTTAAAGATGATCCTTGAAACTTTCACATCCAACTTCTCTAGCTGCTTATTCTCTAGTGCCTCTTCAATATCTTTGACTAGCTTTTTGTTATAATTTATTCTACTTTCGACTTCCTCTGAAAAAGTATACTCCATTCCATAATATCTTCTTTTTAGAATATCGATTAATAGTGATAAAAAAGTTCGTCACCAGAAAATGATTTGTTGCACTCTTTACATGCCGGAACAATACTTGTCTGGATATGGTTGTGAAAGAAAGACCTTTGACGGTATATGCTCTCTGGTATCCGCTGGTTTACCACAGTAAATGCACTACTCAGAGTACGTTTTTTTATCGTAGACAATTTTTTTTCGTAATCTATTGTCGCCTAAAAAATCCACATGCCGCAATATTTATTCCTCCTTTAAGCTCACGCTTATTACCTTCTTAGCATCGTCAATATGCGCATGATCTAACTTCACTTCCACGTGACCTCTCCGGCGCGCTTCACGCCATACAAAAAGCTCTTCCTCATTATCCAGCTTCAACTCGGCTACTTCTAACGCCCGGTCGAATATATACTTTGACGTGAAAGCGATGCTTCGAACCCCATGACCACCGGGGAGAATGATTTGTTTCCTTGCCTCCCAGTCCTCGATTTCGAACAGTACATAAAGCTTATCCGGAGGATTATGCTTTGAGGGAATTACTGTGATTTCGCCACGTTTCACAATCTTCCAATCTCTTATTCTTCCATAGTATCTCACGCCTACTATTTTATTAGTCTTACCGAAAAACTTCTTTGATTGATAAAGCGCCACATACTCCAGTTGTGTAAGGATCTTATGATTCGTGATATTCTCGAGCGGGGTATGATAAAAATTATACTTCAGAGCTACTTCCAACTGTTCCTCGCTGCTCATGCAACCGACCAGTACATTTTTTCCGCTATACTTGTTATCGTAGTACTCCTTCGACCCTTTTGGTCGAACAGCCCGCTCATATGCATTCTCCGGACTGTCCAAAATAATCTCATCCAGAAACTCTTCCAACAATTTTGTTGATCCCGGCAGAAAAGGAAATGCCCCTACATTTACAGCCTTTATGCTTTTGTATAATCGATGCTCCTTATATTTCTTTTCATCCGGGTAAGGGAACAATACATACGCCCCAAACATCGTCCGTTCGAACTTCTCCGAATCTTTCTCCGCATGAACGATAGCGTCCCGGTAACGATGCATCGTGTTGATATCGTCCTCTTCAGGCCCTGGAAGCCCGTCATAGGTCGCATAATAAGGCGTCCCCGGTTCCGCAGGATTCAATCGATACTTCGCATCGAACACATACTTATACTCTGTAGAAGTCTCTATTTTTCGAAGAGTAAGTACGTTATCCGGTTTCTGCGTAAGTGTCGGTCCCCGAAGCACTTGATTGTAAAACAGCTTGAAAATTTCTCCGTTTTTCTGGTTGCGGTAAGTCACCGTCGACGCGGCAGATCTCTTAAGCTTAACGAAAACTCCGCTATAATCTAACTTTATGATGTCTTGCCTGACCAACTCATACTTGTTACTTAGCAACTGATGTATCTTAAGGAAGCACCAGTATTCATAAAGTGTGGCTAAATCCTTCAAAGACAACCGGAATAAGTCATCCTGGATGATGAGGCCTTTGAGCAGCATGAGGTAGTACTTGTATACTTCTCGATACCCTGGAGCCATCTGCATCACTATGGAAACCGTCATTTGCTTCATAGTTCCCACTTGTAAAAAGTCAAACTGAAGCACCCTTCGAACTTCCTTCTGCATACGGGTCATCGTCTGAGCCAACAAAGGGTCCTCTAGTCTTTTCTGGCCCTTTAGTAACTGCCACAATTCTTTCAGTTTCCGCTCAATACGGAGGAACACCCATCGAATGAATCGATTTTCCTGCGTATCATAATTAACGATTCTCCGAGTATCCAACACGTGCGTTGGAACATATCTTTCACCCTTGACTCGAACCATTCCGTTCGCGGGGTCTTTGACCAGTTTCTGCGGATGTTTACTCAAGTATTGCAGGGTTTTTGTATTGATTTTCTTTGCCCTCTCGGCCGGAACAATGCGTTGAATCTGATGCATTTGCGTGTGAGGGGAGCCTTCTATCCGTTGGACAGCTTTTATAAGTTGGTCAAAAAGATAGCGTAATATCATAAAATATTCCGTTAAACTTTGCTGCTTCGTCTCTTTCAGGCCCGTTAACTGATATGTTTTGCGCAGGAAATCAAAGGTCAGGTTATGAATCTGGTGATTCACATCTTGAAGAATGACCTGATAATCCCTCTTGTAATCCATCTTCACAGGGAAAACTTCCAACCTAATCATTAATAGAGATGAAGCGCTTGATCGCAATTCTAGCTCTGAAAATCCGATCTCATTCTGAAAATTCAAGTTCCCTGACAGAACCCGCTTTCCCTTCGGCAATACCGCCTCGCGCAACGAATAATTTTCATGGTAAAAAGATAAGTCTATATCCGCCTTCTTCTCAACCAATAAATTGTAGGTTTGCGTCTCGTAAAAGATCGGAAAGCAAGCTTGTTCGTTCTGCCAAGGCTCTAGCTCTCCACGGTTGGGATTAAAGACAGCAATAGATAGAACCTGCAATTGATCGGAGTTAATAGATACGTGAAGATCCCCCTGCTCCCACACTCCCGATTCCGTCCGATCTAGCTGGAGCATATCTACCGTTGGATGGTATGGTTTCCCCTCTAAGTAGAGATCAAACAGATTCGTTTCAATGTGCAGGAGAACCACGCTCTTTTTAAGAGACCCAAAATGAAGTGAATCCGTCATCATCAAACCTCCGTAGCATGTAGATAAGCTTCATACTGGATTGAGGATATTTGACATTATTTTCGGTTACATGCTTAGTCCACAGCTGCTCAACATCTCTTTCTCCATCCAAATATTCTTTGCTTTGAACGGTGGAACCCGTAATACAGAGCAATAAGAGCTCGATGATTACTTTTTTCACTACTGAGTTGTTGCCCTGAATTCGGGGTAGAATCTTCTGCATGATCTGCATATCCATTGCCTCATCGGTAGTCATCAAAGAGAACCGTTTGTTGTATATCAAGTAGAAACAAATTGAATCCCTGACACGGTAACCAATGTGCGCGTGGATATTTTCAAGAATCGTGTTGATTCTTACCAATTGACCTACAGTTCTTTGGATAATATCTTTATTGTTTGCGTATGCGTCCTTTAACTGTAAGTAGTCGCTGGTCAAAAAACTCGCCGCTGGGTATACAGCCTCTGATTCTTCTTCCGTAATACCTACAATATCTTCTAATCCATGAAAACTGTCGAGTTGGATATGATTAAATTCGATGGTATTGGCCCGGTCCAATACCTTTTTGCTAAAAGGATGCGTGGTTTCATCCATGTTCACAGTACCTATGAAGAACACATTTTCAGGGATACCAAAATTGCTACCTACTTGATCTTCAGTAACAATTTTATCGGTCACAATGTGCCCATCTTGCCAACGCTGCGTTTCTAAGATACTGAGTAAATCGCTAAAATAGTGCTCTACTCTCGCTAGATTCATCTCATCTAAACAAATAAAGTAGGGTTTCTGCCGGTTCTCCGGTTCAGATGCCGCTTCTATTACGTAAGTTAATTTTCCGCGGCGAAATGTTCCACCCAGATCCTTGTAACCTATTAGATCGGACGGGTCATTCCAATCCGGTCTAACCGGAATAAGCGTAAATTGCCCCTTCGCTTCTGTTGCCCCAAGGGCTTCTGCGAACTTTTGAATGAGCTTAGTTTTCCCCGTGCCGGAAATACCGGCCAAGATAACGAAAGGCTTTGTTTTTAAGGAAAGGTAGAAGTTCTCAATTAGTTTGTTGGGATATTGGAAGCCTTGATGATTAATATATTTTTTCATTTTTTGTAAAACACCAAAAATTTGATCGTCACCTTGCTTGTAGTTAAATATGTCCATCCCAGTCGTTTCATCATCCATGTTAGTTTCTTTATCCTTGAAGTGTAGCTGTTCCCAGATAGGAAGAAACAAATTAAAATATTGATATAACTTAGCTTCCAGATCGAACCCTTCGTTCAGAAGCTCATCCGGTTTAAAGAACTTAGTTATTCCAGTCTTTGAACCGGTTTTCGTCCGAATATAGGATACGTAGCTCTCAATATCCTGTATTTTTTCTCCTGAATTTAACCATTCTGAGGTTATAACAAACCCCTCTTTTTTTATTAAGCGTAAGACTATCGGCTTATGTCTGTCCTCCACAAGAATGTTAATGAACCGTTGTTCGAGTGCTCTCATTTGTGCTTCCTTTTTTTCTTTAATAGAAGCATCAATTCTTCCTGTTGAGGAACCTCCTGAGCCAAAACAAAAGGTAACTTCAAGAAGATCTTTTTGAAATACCCATGAATATTGAAAGCTGAAGGATTTATCTGCGTGTATGGAGATACCTGACCAAAGATAATCCTTCGGTTGGTTACCATAAGGTGTAGGACTACCGATTCTTGCTTCGATAATATGGTCATCATTTAATTGATTCTTATTTATAAATGAACGAGCAAACTCTGCAGCCACAGCGTTATAATTTTTAAGAACAGCTTCATTTTGTTTTCGCAATTCCGTCATTAAAATCTTCTTTTCGTCCATTGTTTTATTTTCTTTTTGAATTGTCTTAACAGCGCTAGCAATTTTGCTGTAAGTTTCAAACAACGCTGAGCCAATTATTGTGTTTATACTCATTTTCAAGTTACCACCTTGAACAACAAATTTTATAACCGTCAACAACTTTAATTATTACTTCTAATAAAATTATCAAGGATTTTTGTGGATTTTCCAAATCCTTTTTTGTTTGGCAATCCCAAATAATAAGAACTCCCCATTCCAACTCAGTAAGTTTTGTTATATTCTCCGCATCACGTTTTCTATTTTTCTGATTTTATCTTGCCAAAACTCTCGATTTGATTCTGGTAATTATTATTTTTTACAACTCTCATGTCCATGCCAAAAACACTCGTTTACAAAAATAATTTTTTTATGTTTTGGTAAAACAATATCAGGTGAGCTTGGAAGATCCTTTTTATGCAGGTGAAGTCTATATCCTAATTTATGAAGAAGACGCCGAACAATAAGCTCCGGCGTCGTATTTTTAGTTTTTATATTCCCTATGGGAGAATTTATCCATATGGCCTCCTAATTAAAAACATAAAAGTTTCTCAAACTGGATGTATCTTTAACAAAAAGTTCATCTACTCCAGTCCTTGATTGATACGCGATATACTTATTCATGATTTGTTGAATATACCCAGGCTCTAACCTGTATGGTCTTGTATAATTACCCAATTCCTCAATATTATGTACCTCAGTTACACTAAAGTTCCAAAGTGCACACATTAATTTTTCTGGATTTCCATGGTTAGGAAGAATTGTCAAGTGCTCATAGGTTTTTAGTTGTAAAAAAGCTGAATCGCTATCTATTCTCTTGCCGGTTACAAATTTAAGCATATTTTCTACTTTTTCAGGGCGAAACACATCACAACTAGGTGATATGCAGAGAAGAAGCTTCTCCCCATTTATTAAAACATCCCCAGAATTAAAATAATTCACAATATTGTTATTCTCAATGATGGTATCTATATTATCAAGACGTCTTTCTTTATACTCAATCACTTTCATTAGATGAACTAGATCGACTACCGTTTTAGAAAAATGTGTCGTCCCACGATCAGCTATTAAAGCTAACAATATACTCGGTAATATAGGTTCTATCCATGCAGTAACATCTCTTTTTATATTGTTCCTGTACAATGTGATACATTGTTCTTTTAACGTTTGATTGTCACCGCACAAATTAACTAATTCTGTGTTTTTTGCAAATTCCTTTTCGGACGAAATTACAATGACCTGCTCAATAATGACATTAATTGCCGGATCTAAAGAAGCAGCGTCAATTAGATTCAATCCACACATTATAGTAAATATTTCCCGCCATTTTTCCACTGATATCTGTTTTATACTAGATATAAATTTTCTGTTCTTCTTTCCGTTTGTTCTATTATTTTGCGCTTGTTCTAAATTGTTTAGTTTTCTGCTTAGTAGCTCTAGCAAATTCACATTATCCAACGCTAACATAATTCCAATATTATTCTTCCATTGTTCAGTTATCTCATCGAAAATTACCGAATCTACATCAATCACCTTATTTATATGGTTAGTTATCATCTTAGAAATGACTTTAGCATAATCAGCTGCACTAACCCCTGATGATTGAAGTTGAAGTAATAGGGTACTTTCGAATGGGTGCGAAAATTGCTTAAGTACAGTTGCCGTTTCTCCAATTATCTTATTTATTGAATCAAAAAAAGCAAATTGGAACATACCAAACTTATTAACTAGTAGTTCAATAAATGTATCCTTCAACCTATTACTGGGCAGCTCTCTTTTTTTACAAACTAAAACAAAAGCATCATGGAGATCAAATATGTCTACTGTACTTTCTTCAACATGTGTTTGAGTATAATCGACAATCTTTGAAGCAAATTTATCTCGAATCATTTTTGAAGCTTGAAGCGGATTTTTTGTATAGATTACTAGCAACTTTAATCTACCTGTATTTCTAAAAACAGATTCAAGAATGTTTAATGTCGTTTCTCCACCAGTTTGGTCAAGTTCCCAATCTAAAATTGTCAAATGTGATTGTTCAATTAAAGATACAACCGTTTCAACTTGATGGTCACCCTCAAAGAAAAAAGGACTAACCTTGTTACCATTACTATTAAGATTATAAATTATTTCGAAAGCATCAAAATAATCATCAAGCATGCCGTTAGTCTCGAGTATACTTTGTTTAATTTCCTCTTGTTGTTCAGTGTTAGTTTGATTTACATCCGATGCAACCGAGAATGATACAGGTCTTCTAGTAATCGGTTGTTCCTGTATTGAATTAGCCGTTTCAGATGCCGCAGCTGATTCTTTATTTGCTAAGTCCATAATACTTTTTAAATCACTCGGTTTTTTAATGGCATCATCAACATAAAGAATATCTTTAAAGTATTCTCTAGCAATATTAATAACTTTAGGATCAATTGTATCTAACAAAATTACCCCACCCTATCATTTTCATTAAATTTTATCTCAAGGCATGCACCGTCAAGCATCTTATCTTCTCTTTTTTGAATAATCGAGATAGAGTGTCCTTGAGATTCAAGGACCTTCCTAACTATACTAAGTCCTAGCCCTCTTCCTCCGGATCTTCTAGTAAAAAAGGGTTCAAAGACTTTTTCTTGGATTCTAGGGGGAATACCCGGACCGCTATCTTCTAAATACAAAGTATTTTTTACTATATCGCTTCTTAACAAAATTAACTTATGATGTCCGTTAAGTAACCAATAAATCGAATTGTCGATTAGATTGGAAATAACTGGGTAAATTTTTGAAGGAGAAAGCATAAGAAC
Organism: Paenibacillus sp. MY03; assembly: GCF_002165585.1. NCBI lineage: Bacteria > Bacillati > Bacillota > Bacilli > Caryophanales > Paenibacillaceae > Paenibacillus > Paenibacillus sp. MY03. The sequence continues at coordinate 187,569 of NZ_MXQD01000007.1, forward strand.
AAAATCCTTATCCACTTTATTGTCCACTTTTATCCCTGCTTGATTCAATCTAGCATTAAAGAATGTAATTAACTCTTCTACAAGGGCATGAACTTGAACTTTACGTCTAGTTAAGTTATAGCTTCTATACATTGGAGAAAGTTGACTATGACGTGTCCCTATCGCCTTAAAGCCAGCTTCAATCTGACGAATCCAATAACTTTGTGTGGGACTAAGGTTCGCGTTTTTAATATTTTTAATTCCATCTTCGACATTTACTAACAATTGATTGAATTCGTGATTTACAATCTCTGCTGCCATCCCCATATTTGCGAGATCTGCATATATTTCATTTTCCCTCTTTAGATTTTGATTTTGTACTTTAAGAACACCGACTAACTCATTAATTTCAGCTAATGAGTTTACGTTACCTAACTCAGATAGTTCAATAAACGCTTTATCCAAGACCTCTCTGAAAGCTTCCTCAAATGCAGTCATTGCATCTTTCAATTTTTGTCTTCTAATTTCATCAATGCGAAGTTCGATATTATTAATTAGATGATTAAGCTCTTTATCAAGATTATTTATATCATCGGGCTCTAGTACATGATAATGCTCTAACATTGATTGTCCTTTATCTACATCTTCAATTATTGCCTTTTTTAAGTGGCGATTATTCGATATAATATCTCCTGTTATTTCCGCCAACACATGTTCAAGCGCAAACAACTTACTTGTTTCGGCTAATACTTTTTTTTCTGCATTTCTAAGTTCTATCTCTATATTATTGAAGATGTTATTAATATCATCTCTCAATACAGTTAATCTATTTTTATTAGCTGTTAAATATCTATCAAAATCATTATTGAATAACATGGAGACACTACTTCGCCATGCATCCATCCTTTGTCGAATATCACTTTCTCGTTCTTCAAATGAAATTTCAAGTGAGTTTTGATTTTCATTAAAAAGTCTATGGATATCTAAATTCAGCATATTAATCTCTTCTTGCATCTCGTCGTTTGGCACAAACCTCGGATTTACAGATATTATCATTTGTTCACGATCATCATTGAGTTTCTTAAAAATAATATCTTTATAATGTAATAGGTCAGAGTAGCTCTTATTTAATAAAGCGTAACTAAACTTCTCAGGCACTTTTGGTACGGATTCAATTATGTCGTTCAACTTAAACTTATAATTATTAATTGCATTCTTTTTTTCTTTTATCTCTTTTAATAGATTATTAATTGCTTGTTTGGTCTCTTTCTCCTCATTAAGTATCGCTTCGCTTTCCTTCTTTTTTTGCTCGTGTTGATTTCTATTAAAGTTTACATAACTATCCCTTAATGCTCGGGATCCTTTTCTAGCACTAGATAAGTAATCGACAGCGATAGTAACTAACAAGTTTTGTAACGTCTTTACAAAAAAATGAAATTGCTCGTTTTCTATAAGTCCTTCTCGACTTGATTTATCCTCTAACTCAGGATTTTCATCAGAAGTCAATTCAATTTTTCCGAATAAATTCCTATGGCTAAATAAGTATTTACCGGCATTTTTAGATCGATTTTGTTCCAAATTGAGAAAATCATTCTCCGGATCCCCGTAAGGTAAAATTCTTACTCCATCTCTATATACCTTTAGTCCACCAACGTAATCTATTCTCGAATCTAATTTATCAATCTGTTCTTTTGTTAACCCTGATTTTCCAAATTCCTTTTCATAATGGCACAGTTCCACACTAAAAGGCCCGCAATCCTTACTAACAGGATTAATAATCCCGTTTGTCACATCTATCCCTTCGAGTAACTCATCGTTACAGGCATTCAACAATTCTAAATCTGCATTAAGGGCAGACAACTGACCATAAAATTTCCCATTTTCGATTTTCCCTTTTATTTTAAGGTCATAAAGTTCATGTAACTCATCATCTATAAAGTGATTGAATTGAATAGGTTCATTGTTTACAATAAGCCCTATATTAAAATCTTCAATGGTGTTATTGAAACTATCAATGAACGATCCAAGCCTATTGTATCTTTGAGTAGCCATGTAATTGGCGGATCTATTTTTCGTTGTATCAAATACTTCTGACCATGAGTGTCGTAAATCCTGAATAAGCAAAATAGTCCCTTGTTTTTTCGCATCTAATGAATATACAATTTCACCTAAATGATCGAGTGGCGTACTATTTCTCAATATTTGACTTTTAATCCTCTCATATATTACTGAATATTTCTCCTTTACCACGTTACCTTTATCTAACCAAGAATTATTATTTAAATTAGATAACTGTTCCTCTATTAATGATGAAATAAATTCTGGAGATATAAGTTCTTCTTTTGATTTATTAAAATGTAAAGGGATTACCACATCTTCAAGATACATATCTTGGTTTTCGAAAATATTCCAATTTAAATATAAGGTATGCCATTTCTCGTTTTGCGATTTAGTGAACAACCAAAGTTGTTCACCGAGAGCTGCGGATGCCAATCTACCAATTCCCTTTTCACCCATTAATCGCCTCTCTTTAATTTTGGATACCTTTTCTTTTTTCGGCTTCTTTTTAGAATCGGTTCCAAGTACTAACCACTTATTTAAAATATCCTCCTCTTCCATACCTATACCAATATCGTATAAGAAAATATATGGAGAATTATTATTTAAATTAAAATCAGCAGTAACTTCTTCTGCATCTGCATCATAGGAGTTTTTCATCAACTCAATCAATGCCGTTATATCGTCCCTGATTTGTTTTCGCCCCAACAATTCAATGGCTCTTGCTTTTGTTCGAAATTTATTAATTGACAATGGACTCACCTTCCTTCTTTTTTCCTATAAAAATAGCTTTCATAAGCCGGTGCTATACGATAAAATATTATTTAAATATCATTCTTTGGGGGTACCAAGTGAAATTTTCAGCTATAGATTTATTTTCGGGAGCAGGTGGGGTATCCGAAGCATTAAAAAAGCACTTTGATATAAAATGTGCCGTTGAGTTCGACAAAATTATTGCAAGTACGTACGCGCTAAATCACGGTAGCGACCACCTGCTAGTGAAAGATATACGAAAAGTCAAGAAAAAGAAATGGAATAGGATTAAAAGTAAACTGAATGGCGATAACCTGGACCTTCTCGTTGCAACACCACCGTGTCAAGGGTTCTCAAGACATAGCCGTAAGAAAAGTGTCACAAATGCCGATGATCGCAATAAACTTATAATGCAAGTGATAAGAGTTGCAAAGATACTTCAACCCAATTATATCCTATTTGAGAACGTCGATAATATAGTTAATTTCAAAATCTTTCATATCTTCCTAACCCTTCTTGCTAATTTAGATTCCGACGGCCACAAAAAACATAGGGATCGTCCGTCATATCACTTACGCTTTGAAGTAGTAGATGCCGTTAATTATGGGGTTCCTCAACACAGAAAAAGAATGATACTTATCGGAGAAAAGATAAATGAATTCCCGAATACCGATGCGATTATTAAAGAATCCGTCAAGGGACAACCATATGTAACTAACCCGCTTCCTTTATGGCCAAAAACAGAAAAAGCCCCCACGTTAAGAAAGCATTTGGAGCCACACAATTTATCTAAATTAGAAGCTGGTGGGGTTGATGAAAAAGATAAACTACATAGATGTAGGAATCTTTCCCCTGATAACCTAATTAGGATCCGGGCTACTCCTCGGAATGGAGGTAGTCGTTCCGATTGGAAAGAAGAGCAGTTAACATTGGAATGCCATAAAAAATCGAACGTTAGCTTTGGAGATGTCTATGGAAGAATGAATTTCGACAATTATGCTCCGACCATAACATGCGGGTGTTTAGCCTATACAAAAGGACGGTTTGGACATCCTGAAGAAGATCGAGCAATCAGCATGAGAGAAGCTGCATTAATTCAAACATTTCCTATGCATTACAAATTCACTGGAAAAGTCGACGGGAATGCTCACGAAGGTTCTAGCGAAAACATAGCTACTCAAATCGGTAATGCAGTGCCTGTAAGGCTCGCTCAATCTTTCGTAGATCTTATATTCAACCAACTTCTAAATGTAGCCCAAATTGAATTTTTTTCAGAACAATTAGTTGCTGCAACCCAAGCATAAGACACAGACCTAAGATATTCACTTAGGTCTCATTATAATTTTTATAAAAAAAAGAATACATCCCTAGGACGTGTCTGACTCGATCCAGGCCCTCTAGCGCCTCTAGCTGCGCGAATCTTGGGATAATGGCAACCTCTGAAATTGCTGTTTTCCTGCTCCATTGCGTCGACCATTTCATCCGATCGGTAATCCTCTTCCTCCATTCGCTCAACGAGTCTCGTTAACTCGGGACTCTCGCGATGACGAAGCAGATATTCTTCTTCATAGCTCGTGATGGAATGCTCGTTCAGCGGCATGGTAAAGCAATCTGGTTTCCCTCTGATTTATATGTTCTAGCCATGATTTCCTCCTACTGTAACCTCAGCTAGTATAGCGAATTCCCTATTCTTAATCTCAGAACTCGTAGTTCTTTTCACAACCTGAAGTATATCCTTATATGCTTCGATTAACGACGTTACCTTAATCTGAATAGTCTGAACCATTACAACAGGCCTCCCGTGTGACTTTTGAATTAGTTATATACTTTTTCGACACAGGATTTCCTGATCCTTCCTATGAAGTCGGATAAGTTGTGATTAAGCCAAAAACAGACTACTACAATCGAGCAGGCCCATGCTCAATTGCATGGGCCTCTCCCAGAACCATGACGTTCGGGTCATCACATCCAAATATTTCTTTTCCTATGCCTATCTATCGATAAACGACAGGTAATCCAACATTCTGTTCAAAATAACTGCAGCCTCGGCACGAGTCGCGTTCTGCTGCGGTCTGAAGTTCTCGGATTGCCACACACACTCCTCTTTGATGTCCATGTTCTTCGTTCAGGAGGGACTGGTCACAAATGCTGTCAGAATTGTCGGTACTGTCATGCGGGGCTACCAGCGAAACTGGCTAATATTTTTGATAAAAAAATACAGTCCATTCCGGATAAAATTTGTTAAGCTGAGTTTAGGGAGACCCGCGGGCGATGACATCGCCGTGGCGGCCGTGATGTGGGTTCACTATCTGTACCAAGGGAGGAAATGAATATGTCGGAACATGAGGAAAACAAAGAGGAACAAATGCTAGAAGACATTACCGGTATGACTTGTATTTACGTACCAGTAAATGATGTTTACGAGTCTATTAAATGGTACCAAAAGAATTTAGGGTACCAACCTTCTAACAACGAGCTTGTTGAGCCTGGAATGGTGACGGCAGTTTTGAATTTTCCCGATCGGAATGGAAATCTTCCCTTACCTGGTCTAAGGCAAGTTGCACCCGCATTGTTCCTTCACAAATCGGACGAAGAAGGCGGTAGATTACGGTTTTCATGGTCATTGGACAGTGGAAACCCCCATGCAATTGCTTGTTTTATTACACCGCGAATCGAGGAGTTATATAACCGTTTCAGGGCAAACGGAGTAAATATTTTAGAAGAACGGGTGACCTGCGGACCAAACATAACGTTCGCCGATCCTGACGGAAACGTATGGGAAGTTTGGCAACCATAATCGATGGGACAGACTCTATTACGCTTACGGAAAACGAAAGTTAAACAAAGCTACCGGACCCAAAGAGTTCATCTAACTAAATTGAGCTCTTTGGGTCTGATTTCCTAAATTAGAGCCTACCGGCTCAACTTCAGATAAACCTGTTGTCGTAACAGCCGGTTTTTTCTTAACATAATGCGTGGAGTAACCTCTCTCTATCGAAACTTCTCCCGACTTGGAGAATCGCAGGGGCTTCTTCGGCCCTTTCCCCCACCGTGCATAGTTTCTTATGACGGCCTGAAGCCCCATTTCACTTGCCGTCTTACGATAAACGCTCATAATAAAACTTAATTGCGACAAGTTGCCATGTATCACCCGCTCTAGATAAGGCACCTTCCCGACTCGCCATTCTTGTACAAGTTTTGAATTTAGCTTATCCATACGAATAAAAAGCTCAATCGGACTGGCTTCCTGCTTCTCATGAATCATTAGATGAACGAGCTGCTTCACCTTGGCTTGCAATTGCTGTCTGTTCATGTATTCTAGCAACCCTTTCACTTTACATTCCTTGCAACTTACAACAGCTTTAAGTACCAATCCAACGTTTTGTCCATGATCCTCGCCGTCATCGCGATAAACGGCAAAGCATCGCCCTCGAGTGGTCTATTTTGACCTCATATAAGCTCCCGATAGCGTTCATACAACTTCGTGAATTCAATGGGTGTAGGGATGGATAATTCTTTCTGGTACAGATTTGTTACGTGCTCATAGTGCCGAGCAAGCGCTGCTGAGTCGCCCAGCTTCCCATAGGCTTCAAGCAGCAGCAGGTGCGTTTCCTCATCCCATTCGCTCCGGGACACGAGCTTTTTGATGAGGATAGCTGCTTGCTCGGGCTTTTGGTGCTGAAGCAGCCATCGGCCGATCTGTTTAGCAAAACGTATGTATAATTCGTGCAAACGGATTTGCTCGGGAGTTGCCCATACGTAGGAACGCTCATCGAATAACTCTCCTGTATACAAACGCTCGCATGCTAATGCCGCTTCGATATTCCCGGCACTCAGCGTGCTAAATCGAGACACTTGATCTTCGAACATCACGAAGTCCGCTTCGATCGGGTCAAAGAGCAACCAGTATTGTTCAAGCGAGTTGGCAATAATGTGTTTATGCCCGGACGCATGCAAAGATTTGCGAAGTTGATAGACGGTCGTATTGATATAGATTGCAGCATTTTTTATTGGCATGTCCGGGTATATGTACTCGATGATGCGGCTTTTGGAAACAGGACTACCTCTATGCATCAGCAGATAAGCAAACAGTTCCATGCTTTTTCTGGAGATCCATTTTACAGGTTCGCCCTGCTCGGTCTTGACCTCTAACCCTCCCAGGGCTCGCACCGTCAATTTGCCAATTGGGATATCGGCAACGGAGGACTTTTCCCCGATTCTCGCTGCCGCCCGGGCAATCGTCTGTTCCAGACGGGATTGGGAAACCGGCTTGATCATATAATCCAGAGGGTAACTGTCGAACGAATCGATAGCGTACTCCTTATGCGAGGTTACGAATACAATGTCCAGCTCGCGATGCGCGGAACGCAGTCCGCGGGCAACCTCCAGGCCGTTATCATGGCCGAGGTTGATATCGATAAATACAAGATCAATGTCCTCGTTCCGGATTTGTTCCATGGCATCCGCAGGGTGCTGATAGCAGCCGGCCACTTCCACGTCATGAATCCGGGATAACATTTGATTCATCACGAGATGCATGGCCTTCTCGTCATCTATGACAATAACTCTCATCGCAAATCCCCATCCTCGAGAACAATTGTAAATTTGCTTCCAACGCCTGGCTTACTGTGCACCTTAAGCTGGCCGCCGCTCATTCGCAGAAAATGCTGGCTTACGAGCAATCCCATCCCGGTTCCCTTCTCGCCAGCGGTTCCTTTTGTGGAGGAGAACCGGGTTTCATCGAAGAGTTGACGAATTTGCTCCTCGTTCATCCCTACGCCGTCATCTTGCACCGAGATTTCCGTCTTGCCCCCGAAGGATGTTGCGCTTACAGAAATAACTCCACCCGGCTGGGAAAATTTAATCGCGTTGGACAGCAGGTTGCGGATGACCAGAACAAGCGCTTCGTGATCGGCGCTGACCCGCATGTCCTCGTCCACGTCGATGCGCAGTAGCAATTGTTTGGCTTCGCAGTTCAGCACAAGCAGCCGACATGCTTCCTCGACGACCCCGTGTATGATCAGCGATTCAGGTTGAAGGACGATGCCCTCCTTCTGGCCGCGAAACCATTCCAGAAGATTTTCGACCATCGCATACGTGCTGCGAACTTGTTCGCTTAATGTACGAATAATCTCGGACTCTGCTGGATGCAAGCTTTGTTTGTTTGTATCCAGCAATTCTACCAGATTGACCTGTAAGGCCAACGGATCGCGAATGTCGTGGGATACGGCCGTCAAGAGCTGGTCCTTCATCTGGTTAAGGCGGGCGACTTGCTCTAGCGCTTGCTGCTTCTCCGTAATGTCGATGATGATAGAGATCGTTCCCAGCTTGCGCTTCCGATGGGAAAAGAATGGGTAAACATTCACGATGTACGATTTTGTCTCGTAATCCACAGGGCTGCTGATTTCAATGCGGCTTTCTTCCATGTTGGTGCACGCGGACAGCCATTCTGGCCAAGCCGCCAATACTTCCCCCATATGACGACCCAGTATGGGACGGTCCGTCTTCCCTATGACCAGTTCAGAGGCGAATCTATTGCTATCAATAACGTTGCCGTTTGTATTGATAATAAGCATTCCCTCATGCATCGTTTCGACCACGATATTTCTAGCCATCGGAACACTCGAAAAAAGCTTGTATCGCATAATGATCCAGAACATGACGATACCGCAAATCCCGCTATAAACGGAAACGGGAAGAAGCCACGGCAGCAGGTTCGGCTTAACGAGCTTTAATATTTCTACCATTAACGGAATACTCCCAAACATGAGGAGCAACATACCCGATTTGCGTATTTCGGGACGGGCGCCAAGTATATAGCGCACCAATGCGAAGATGCAGCCGGCTATAATCGCATAGCACAATAAGTTGAACGCTAGAGAATAAGGAGTTTTGGTCGTGACCAAATGTCCGTTAACCAATTCTTGCGTGCTGTTGATCACATGCCAGTAGGAATCGGTCCATATCACGAACGACCAGCAGGCAAATAAGGCAATAAGGAGCCACTTCCAGCGCAGCCACTTGTCCATGCCGACCAGATCCAGCACAAAAAGAACCATCAGCGGGACCATAAACGCAAGCGCCGTTTGCTCCAAATTTCTGAAAACAAGCTTGGAGGCCAGATCGGCGGAACTTATTTCCAGAATAACGCCACCGGCATAAACCACTCGGCACCCTAGCACCCAAACAAAAAATCGAACGCCGCGTTCACGGCGATAAACGATAGCATACATAAACAGGATGCATATCAGCATCGCTGAAAAAATGATAGTAATGGTAGATGGCTGCCCTATCACGTCCATAATCGGTAAAGATACTCCTTCGCCATAGCATACTTCGATTATACTGCATTAAGGCTGTCTTTCATAATTTTGTCATAGGGTCAATGGTATGATATAGGATGACAATCGAAGTGAGAAAGATTACATAGGAGAAGCAGGAGGTACATAATGAGTAATTGGCAAAAACGAAGCGTGGCGGTTTTTCTTGTGTTCATGCTAATGGTTGGAGCTTATCCAGGGCTGCTAGCGAAAGGTGGCACAGCCCATGCGGCGCCAGAGGACTTTGCAGGAGGAGACGGAACGTCGGAAGACCCTTTTCGGATTGCGTCGGCGGAACAGCTGAGCGGAATAAGGAATCATCCTGACAGCCACTTTGTATTGATTAACGATATCGACATGAGTGCATACCTTGCAAGCTCTGCCTGGGTGCCAATCGGGGATTCTGCGCTTCCGTTCACAGGGGAATTGGACGGGCAAAATTTTAAAATCTCGAATTTTATGTTCGATCGCCGTGGAGTTGATGCGCCTGCGGGATTGTTCGGCGTTATCAGTACGAGCGGTCATATCCGGAATCTGGTCATCGAAGATGCGGTAGTCGTAGCAAGAAACCAAACAGGCATTTTGGCTGGAACAGCGGATGGGGCTGTTATCGATCGCGTCGAAGTTGCAGGGAGTGTAGCCGGCGAAAATGCGGTAGGAGGCTTGATTGGTTATTTAGGCGTCGGTAGCGTTGTCTCCAACAGTCGCGCTTCCGGCTATGTGGAAGGCATAGGAGGAGAGCTAGTAGGAGGGGAAAAAGTAGGCGGAGTAGGCGGCTTGGTCGGCACGAACTCCACAGGTACGGTAGAGGATAGCCATGCTAGCAGCACTGTCAAAGGTACGAGTGAAGTCGGCGGCCTGGTCGGATGGAATACGTCGATTGTCGTCCGCAGCCACTCGACAGGAGACGTCGCCGGCGTGAGTGAAGTAGGCGGTCTGGTCGGGGCTAATGAGGATAACGGAACGATAATGAACAGCAGTGCCTCCGGCGATGTCACCGGCGAAAGAGATTTGGGCGGTTTGGCCGGCATTAATCAAGATGGCGCGGATATAGCCGTCAGCCACGCCACTGGCAACGTAGTTGGCAATGTTGCCGGCGACGTCGTTGGCACTAAATATGTAGGCGGTCTGGTAGGCGCCAATGTTGACGCGACTCTATCCACCAGCTATGCTTCCGGCAATGTGAATGGCGATGAATATACCGGCGGGTTAGTCGGGTTGATAGAAGGCTCCACGATTACGAACAGTTATGCTACAGGCAAGGTCACGGGATCGCTATATACCGGCGGCTTTGCGGGAGCGGCTTTATTGAATTCGGAGCTCTCCAATAATCGCGCTACGGGCGATGTCAATGGTTCCCTGATTGCAGGCGGCCTAGTTGGCTTAAGCAATAAGGGGAACATATCCTACAGTTATGCTTCCGGTCATGCAACTGGTCAGCTTGATGTCGGCGGATTGGTTGGCGAACTGGAAGACGCGGTCGTCTCCGGCAGCTTTGCCGTCGGGAACGTGGAAGGCTGTAATGATATAGGCGGTTTAGTAGGAGATAGCGACGATGCGCTTGTCACCAATAGCTATGCAACAGGCGCGGTAACGGGCATTGCCGACGCGACCGTATGTATTTACAGCGCGTATGGCGATTCCATTGGGGGATTGGTTGGAGATAATAAAAACTCGACCATCGAAAACAGCTTTGCGATCGGGCGCGTAACTGGCCTTGTATCCGTCGGCGGTTTGGCCGGCATTAATGAAGACGGGGTCATTACCCGCAGTTACTATGACATGGAAACTTCGGGACAATCGGATACGAATGGGCAAGGCCTGACCTCCGAGGAAATGAAGGATGGATCGAACTACGAGGGCTGGAACTTCGATAATACCCTTTGGGCCATTCAGTGGCCCCATCATAATGGCTACCCCTATTTGAGCACCATTCAAGCCTTTATCACCTATGTTGGGAACGGCACGGATCACGGAAGCGAACAGTATCGGAGCTACTCCTACCATTTCGAATCGCAAGTGGACATTCTGGAGAAGAGCGCGGATTGGACGAAAGGCGGTTACCTCTTTCAGGGATGGAATACGGCTGCGGATGGCAGCGGCGAAACCCTTCAACCCCAAGATACCGTCACGTTGACCCGAGATAAGGTATTGTACGCCATTTGGAGACAGTCCGCCCCTCCTCAGCCCCAGCCTCAGCTTTCGGATAACGCGAATCTCTCGGTGCTGACCGTTACAAGCGCCGACGAAGAACTGGCATTAACGCCGACATTCGCAGCGGGCACGACCAGCTATCAGGTGGAAACGAAAGCTGACGAGGTCACGATCAAGGCGATTCCTTCGGATGCCAATGCCTCTGTTTCCATCAATAAAGTTAATCTTGCCGGAAGCAAGACGATAGCTCTTGACGAGGGAAGCAACGAGTTTGAAATTGCGGTCAGAGCCGAGAGCGGCACGGTCAAAATCTATAAACTGTCAATTCAACGTCTGCCAGAGAGTGAAGAATTGCCGCCGGAGGAGCCGGCTTGTACCTTCCGTGATATCAAGGGTCATTGGGCGGAGTCCCTCATTTGCGAAGCCTTGCATATTGGAATTGTAGAAGGCCCTTCGGAGACAACATTCCAGCCTCAAAAATATATTACCCGCGTCGAGTTTGCGGCTATGCTGCTTCGTACGCTAGAGATCGAATCCGCGCCTGCGGGAAGCGAGCTGACCTTTATCGATCGGGATCAAATTCCCGCCTGGGCCACTGATCTGATTAGCACTGCACAAGAGAACGGCATTTTGCAGGGTTATCCGGATCAGACGCTTCGACCGATGCAGATGGTGAACCGATCGGAGATGGTTGTCATGATGGCGAGGGCATTAAATTGGGATTTGGAGCCGGGAGACACCTCTTTTGCAGATGATGCGGAAATTCCTGCATGGGCCAAAGGTTACGTCCAAGGCGCCGCAGAGAAGGAACTGGTAACCGGACGCGACGGCAACCGGTTCAGCCCCGTGCATCCCGCCACAAGGGCGGAAGCGACAACGTTGCTATTGCGTCTGTGGCATTTTCTCGAAACCGATACAAACTGATAACCTTCGTCTGATTACGCCATAAACAAACTACTATAAAGGAAGAGGCTCATGCGCAATTGCATGGGCCTCTCGGTTTCTCAGTCATCTTTCATAAGATCCAATAACTTTTGAAGCGTCTCCTCTTCGATGATTGCCTTCACCACCTCTCGCCCAGTTCCTTTCTCTAGGACTAGCTTGGATGGCAATTTCTTATAGTAACTACCTAACGGACACAGATGACGCTATCCTTCGATTTTTTAGGTTTTCGAAAATCTAACGGACATAGGTGACCTTATTGGCATCATCATAGTGCAAACGGGCCCCATTACGACCCAATAGTGTTTTTCCTGTCCGTTAGATTTGTTTGAGGTTGAAAATCGGACAAATAACGTCGCTGGTGTCTATTAGATTATTCAACCTGTTGTTCACAAGTCTTGGAGTCGCATCATTTCCTAAAACTACGAGAAAAAGGAGTTCAATCCAAAAGAAACCCTGCCATCCTCCACCGTAGCCAATCCGCGATCCACCGCAACTTGAATGCCATTCCTCAGCGCCTTGTCCAGCGCGGCTCCGGTTCTGGCGTAACCCAGCAGCTTTACCGTTTCTCGGACAAGGTCATCCGTCGAGAGACTGCCATGGGTAAAGAGAATCTCATGGACGGCGTTCGAAACCTCCTCGGGAGGCAGATCCTCCGCACTCCTCCGGTCGGAGTCATTTTCGCTTATCCGATAGACGGCATATTGTAAAGGCTCGATATCCTTTGGCCAATAGTAGACGCTGTCCTCCCAAGCCGTAGATTGGAAAGGCAGCGAAGACAGCAAGCTCTCCAGATGGCGCTCGATCCGCGCTCCGGACCTTGTCATCCCCCAAGCTTGGATGACTCGGCGAGTCAGCAGCGATCGGCTGATGGGGCCCTCTCCTTCGATGACACTCGCGAGCTGTTGTTTCACAAGCCTGCTGGAGGAGATGCTATAGAACTCTTCGGATGACTTGGACGCGATCTGCTCCAGATTTACGGGCTGATACGAGGTGCGCCATCTGCTGGCCGGCGGCGAATCAAGCGCTTGTTGCGCCGCCTCCACTCTCTCTACTGATCCCGCTGGCTCTGGAGAAGAGGACTGAACAAACTCGTCGCCCGAAATGCTCGTAGGGTTCCCTTCGTTCGTCGAAGTCGACAACTGATTCGCTGTCGTTGCCGCCGAAGCTGCAACGACATTCTCCATAGTCGCACTTCCTGCAGCCTTGCGCTCCTTTGCGGCTTCAACAGAAGCGATAATTCGCTTGACTTCCTTCTCGGGATTATCCAACCAATCCATGGCCCATACCCGGTGGATGCTCCAACCTAGCTGGCGCAGCACTTGTCCGCGCAAAACTTCCCTGTCCCGCGCCGTCTTGCCGGTCCTATAACCGCTTCCGTCGCACACGACCGCGAGCAGATACGTATCCGGCTGATCCGGATCGACGATGGCAAGATCCATCCGATAGCCGGAGGTGCCTATATGGAGATCGACCTTGTAGCCTTCCTTCTCCAGCACCTCCGCGATTTCCTTTTCGATGCCTTGCACCCGACGGCCGGTTTCTTCCGGCCCCACGCCAAGCGCGGACGTCCCCTTCTCCGCATATTCCAGAAATGAGCGGAGCGCCGCTACTCCTTCCGCACGGGTCCGGGACACATCCAGTTGATCCGCGCGAAGCGTGGAAAACACATGCATCTCGTGGCGCGCCCGGGAGACGGCAACGTTAAGCCTGCGCCAGCCGCCGTCGCGGTTCAGTGGTCCGAAGTTCAGGACGACCTTGCCGGTGGCGTCGGGGCCGTATCCGATGGAGAACAGGATGACATCGCGTTCGTCTCCCTGCACGTTCTCCAGATTTTTGATGAAAATCGGCTCGTACAGCTTGGCTGCCGCAGTCTCCAGCTCGGGATCGCGCCGGTACGATTCGTCCAGCATATCCTCGATCAGCGTCTGCTGGATGGAGTTGAAGGTGACGACTCCGATGCTTCGATTGCTTAACACGGGATCCTTTAAGCGGCGAGCAATCTCTTGCACGACGGCCTCCGCTTCGGCGCGATTCTGCTTCGTCTTCCCTCTGTCGTAGAACCCTCCAACGGGATGCCACTTCACGCTGGATTGTCTCTCCATTGGAGACGGGAAGGTCAATAATTTATTCTCGTAGAAATGTCGATTGCTAAACGCGATCAAGCTCTCATGCCGGCTTCGATAATGCCATAGCAGATGGTCCTGCGGCATGCCAAGCGCCAAACAGTCCTCCAGGATGCTCTCCAGATCCTCCGGTACGATGACTTCGTCGCTCTCTTCGCCGCTGGTGCCGGAGAAGAAGCTGGTCGGCGGCAGCTGCTTGGGATCGCCGACGACGATGACATTTTTGCCTCTCGCCATCGCCCCGACGGCCTCGCTGGTAGGCAACTGCGACGCTTCGTCAAAGACGACAAGATCGAACGGCGCGTATTTCGGATCCAGATATTGCGCTACGGACATCGGACTCATGAGTACGCACGGACATAGCCGGTTCATCAGATTCGGAATTTGCTCGAACAGCTTGCGCATGGACAAGCCTCTGCCCCCGCTGCGAATAGCCCTGAGCAGGATGCCCGCTTCCGAGCTGGATGCGGTCTGATTGCCGATCGACGGGATATTCGCAGCCAGACGGGCCGCAATCTCTTCTCTCGTCAATTGCTCGAACGTCTCCATCGTTTCCTGGAACGACTTGATCTTCTCCTCGAACAATCGCCCGGAGAACGAAGCCAGCCCCGGATCATTCTCCAGAATATACGCGATGGCTGCTTTGCTCCAAGCTTGCTCAAAGGCCGCTTGCAGCTCATCGTGGCGCAATTGTCCGCTCTCATAGGCCGTTACAACCGATGACAAGCCTGCCGATAAGGCACGATCGCGTACTTGCCTCCATGTGCACCAATCCCTCAGCGCTCCTACATGCTCTTGCCATGTTTGAGCCTTCGAAGCCCGGTACTCGAACCACGGTTGCTCTCCGCATTTGCCGTCCATGGCCTCCAGATCCAGCTGCAGCAAGGCGACGAGCCCCTTTTCCTGCTGCTGGAACTCCTCATAGCCGGCCGTATACTTCGCTAAAACATGCCCGTGCTTCCCGTCGAACACGCTCTTGCCCGCAGCATAAGCATCCGCAAGCCGTTCTCTCGCCATCTTCGCCGCGGGCGCTTCCTGGTGCAACTGCAGCAGCTTCTCGTTCAATGCCAATACCCAGACATGGACCGCTTGAACGGCCTCCCAATCCGCCTCGCCGCCATTCCAAAGCGGGCCAAGCAGAGAGGCGACGGCGGGTTCCATCGCGGTCAAAGCCGCCGATTCCGTCTGATACGCGACAATCTGCTCCAGAAGCCCCTCCGTCTCGTTTTTCTGAAGCGCTGCACCAGCATTTGCTTTGCCCCTAAGCAGCTTGAATATCCGATTCTGTTTCAGCAGTCTTGGCAAGAACCAGCTGAGCTGGGCTTTCTTCCACTTCTGCAGAGCGGTGCCGGCGTCGAAGGTCAACACTTCCGCCGCAAATAGCGCCAATAGCTTCCGCTTCGCTTCATCCCTGGCCCTGCCATGCCGGATCGCCCGAAGCACTACAGTGCCGGCGGCTTCCAGATCGGTCTCGCGAAGCAGACCGACAGAAATAACCGGAGGCGCAGCCATTAATTCGCGGACGACATGCCAGGTGCGCAGCAGCACCGGAGAAGAAGGTCCTCCAGCAGGAGGGGCAAGAAATACGCCTACTTCTTCATAAGCCGACCTCACACCTGTAATAGCAGCCTTGTAGGCTGCAAGAAGCTCTTCCATCCCCGTGCGCAGCTGAGGATGATAGGTCGACACTCCTGCATCCGACCAGGCATGGCCATGGGGGCGACCTGTCGCTTCGCCGGCAACGGCAAGCTCTCGAACGAGGTCGCTCCACGCCATATACGAATCCTTGTCCATGCTGCCAACAACACTAGGCTCCAAGGTAATCACGGACGGGGCAGTCTTAACCAAACCATAACGAGTAATGGCTTCATATAACGAAGAGCCGAAGCCGTATTGCTTATGCAAGGACTCGACATGGCTATTCAGCTCCCGCCTCGATGCCCCGAGCCGATCCGCCAGTCTTCGCCATTCCTCTGGAGACGAAGTCCGCGCCGTCTCCAGCGTTCGGCGCAGCTGCTCAAGCACTGCTTTCTTGGTGCTCTTGTTGGAGTGAAGCTCCAGACAGAACGGGCCGAGTCCGATGCTTTCGAGCCTGCTCTGCACGACGCTGAGCGCCGCCATCTTCTCCGCCACGAACAAGACCGTCTTGCCGCCGGCCAACGCCGATGCGATCATATTTGTAATCGTCTGCGACTTGCCCGTGCCCGGCGGACCGTGGAGCACGAAGCTTCGGCCGCTGCCTGCCGCGCTAACCGCGGAGATTTGCGAAGAATCCGCGCTGATGGGAAGCAGCAATTGATCCGGCGGGAACAGCTCGTCCAGCTTCGAAGGCTCGGGAAACGTATCCGTCTGCTCCCATTCCATGCGGCCCGCCATGAGACTGGCGACGACTTTGTTTTTGGCGAGCTCGTCCGAACGGCTGCGTATATCATTCCACATGACGAAGCGGCTGAACGAGAACAAACCAAGGATCGCGGACTCCACAATGTCCCACCGGGGCATATTCATAATGACATGCCGGATCGTCGTAAAGATACCGCCCAGATCGATGCCCTTCTCATCCCTTGGAAGAGGATCCAGACCGCCGATATGGCTGCCGAAATCCTGTCTGAGCATCTCCAGCAGCGTAATATTGATCTGTGGCTCTTCGTCTCGCGCCCGGAGAATAAATCCGGCTCTCGAGGATTTGCGGATGATCTCGACCGGCACGAGCACAATCGGAGCGTACCTGGGCAGCTCGCTGGCCGTAGACTCGTACCATTGCAACAGCCCCAGGGCCAGATAAAGCGTGTTCGCCCCATTCTCCTCGATCGAGAGCTTGGCCGAACGGTAGAGGTGAACGGTTTTGTCCGCGAGCTCACGTTCATTTACATCCCCGCGTAGGCGCTTATGCTGAAATTCTTCGTAGATCAACGCGCCGAGAGGATGATCCTTGCTAACGCTGCGGAACAACTCCGCGCTTCTAATCGAATTGTCCCAATCCGACGGTCTGGGCAGCAATTGGAACTCCTGCCCTTCCGCCAACGCGTCTTCAAGCTCACCCAGTCGCGTATGAAGAAGCGGCAGCGCGGACTTGGTGAAACGGAAGTTAAGCAGCGTATTGCGCAGCGTCAGGTCGAGCAGCTTGCGCTCCCACTGCTTCTGCTTCGTTACCGCTATGGCGGAGACCTCGACCGGCCGTTCGAGAATGGCTAATTCCGACGGCGCTTCCACAGTCACTCGATAATTAGCGTCCTTTTTCTCCTCTTCGATCTCGAACCCGGTCGCCGTCTGAATTCGGATCGGAAGCGGCCGGATCGAGCTGGCGCGAGCACGCTTTACGTCAACGAAGCCGAAGAACAGCTCCGGGGCATTAAGATGATTGGCTGCCGCCTTTTCCGCCTCTTGATAGGAAGCTCGGCTGCCCTCGCACATCATGGTGCACTCCGCCAAGCTGATCTCATGCACGCCGGCCGCAAGCCGTTTCGTAAGCAGCGAGCTGTCATCCTGTACGCTCTCCGAAAAGGATTCCTGGATGAGCCAAACGCCCGCGAACGCATGTCCCTCGGTGAACACGACCAGCGGATGCAGACCGATCGCCTCCAGACAAGCGGCAAACAGCAAGGTCAGATCCAGGCAACTGCCCATTCCGTTGCCCGCAACGGCATCCGGCAGTCTGACGCGCTGGCCAACCTCCTCGAAGCTTGCCGGAGGGACGATATAAGTGGCTTGCATGTCTTGAATCGCCGAATAAACCGCGGCTGCCTGATGGCGAACCCGATTGGGATTGTTGCTCTGATAAGCGTCGAATGCGGAGCTCCCCGTCCACTTCTCCAGATAAGGCGCCGCTTCTCGTATCACCCGCGCCGTGATCGGATGATTGGGCATAACGAACGCAGCAATCATCTCCGGCATGACAGCAAGTCCCGCCCATTGATCGTAGGCCAGCACCGACAGAGGCGAACTGTCCCTGTAGACGACATCCTCCCCGCATGTTACCTCCAGCGTAAGAGTACCTGCGAGTCTCTCCGTTAAACTCGCCAGGAAAACGCCCGATACCTCGATAGACACCGTGCTGATATCTATCGTCTGCCCGGGCAGAATGACATCAATCGATTTTGTCCATACGCTGGCGAATTCTGGCTCGCTAGCAACGGTCAACCGTACGGCATGCAAGCTGCTGTCCGAATGATTGCTGAGCGAGATTCGCTGTACGATTGGTACGTAATTTTGTTGCATGGCATAGTTCACTACATCGTGTCGCATCCACTCGCATGTCAGCCCTCTGTCGACAACAATCTCCATTTTGCAGCCCCTGCCTCTCCGTAATAACGCTCTTCCTGTCATTATAGCGCAGGCGGTATTCTATTCCCACAAAATATGAGCTTGCAATAGAGTCAAGCATGGTATGGACATAGCGCCATTCTCCCAGACGCTCTATTTACATCATTGGCCACTGGCGTGTCCAGCATACACAACTCTTGCACAGCCGATCCTGCGTTAATACCGAAGTGCTTGCGAACTCCCCGAAAAAAAAAACACCCCGCAAGACTCGTCGTCCCGCTTGGGTGTGTTTCTGCACGCTAGAGCTATATTCCCCCTACTTATATAATCAGCCAGCCGTAAGACGATTAAAAAAATCAGGAATGAACAGGCTGACCTCCGGTACATAAGTAATTAATACTTGAATCACTAACAAAATAATCAACTTGGGCCAAATAAACGGAAGCATCTGCGGCACCTTAATCTTGGCAATAGAAGAAGTAACAAACAAACATACGCCTACAGGCGGAGTAATCTGCCCGATCGATACATTAACCGCCATCACGACGCCTAAATGCACGGGATCAATGCCTGCTGCCAAAGCTAATGGCAAAAACAATGGCGTAAAGATCATCAGCGCACTAATCGCATCTATAAAGGTTCCGGCAATAAGCAGAATAACGTTCATGAGAAGCAGCAGCATAAAAGGATTTTCGGCAAACGGTCCCAGCAGCTCGATCAGTTGGTCCGGAATACGATGATAGGATAACAACCATGTAAACAAGGAAGCCGACCCAATTAATAAAATGATGGCTGCAGATATTTTGGAGGTTGTAAGCAAAATATCAAGGACATCCTTAAGTTTAAGCTCCTTATATACAAAGATGGCAATAATAAGAGAATAGATGATCGCAATAACCCCGGACTCCGTCGCCGTAAACAAACCGGATAAAATGCCTCCAACCATAATGGTTGGCATTAACAAGGCCAAAAACGCATCCTTTAACCCCGTCGCGACTTCCTTGCCCGTAGCGCGTGTTTCTCTTCCTTTATAGTTCATTTTTTTGCCGACATAATAACAATACCCAAGCAGCCCAAGCCCGATTAAGACACCCGGCATAACGCCCGCCATAAACAGATCGGCGATGGACGCGTTGGCCATTACGCCATACAGCACCATAAAGATACTGGGCGGAATGATGGGACCTAATATAGCAGATGTCGCTACTAAACTCGATGAAAAACCTATATCGTAGCCTTCTTTTTTCATGACCGGAATTAACATGCCGCCGATTGCCGCAGCAGTTGCGATTGCACTGCCGGTAACGGCGGAAAAAAACATACTCGCCAGAACGACAACCATGGCCAGCCCTGCCGGGAAATGTCCGACCAACGTTTGGGCAAACCGAATTAATCTCGCTGAAATTCCGCCCTTGGACATAATTTCTCCTGCCATAATAAACAAGGGAATCGCAATTAACGAGAAGCTGTCTATCCCTCGAAATATTCTGCGCGGCACATTAATGAGTAAATCAGGATCGGTAAACAAAATCGCTAGTATAGACGTAAAACCTAGTGCATACGCAATCGGAACTCCGATGAAAAACAAAAGAAACATTACCAGGATTAAATAGATCATTTTCTCATCAAGTCCTTCACAGTGTAATAAAGCATACACAGACCGCTAATGGGAATAGCCATATATACATAAGCAACTTGCAACGGGAGAAATCCTACCGTTTGGCCCGATTGGAAATTATCGCGGATCAGCAGAATACCGTAATAAATAAAAACGAAAAGAAAAGCAAAAATCACAATAAACTCAATCATTTTAAATAACTTTCGAATGGAAGAAGGAAAGTTTTCTACCAAATCAATTTTTAAATGCTCTTTATGTTTAACCGCTAAGGCTGCGCCGAATAAAACAAACCATACGAAGCTGATCATCAATACTTCCTGAGACCACGAAAAGGAAAGGTCAAACAAGAATCTGCACATGACTTGTATCGCTGTAATCAGAACTGCAATCAACAGAAATGAACAGGTTAGAAACTCCAGCGTATAGCTTAAGAAATGTAGTTTGTTTTTCACTGTAAACTTCCTTTCTTAGGAAACGATTGGGCAGAGTAAGCAGCAAGGCTTACTCTGCCCAAAATTAGCGGTTATTGAATATTGCCAATACGCTCAACCAGCTCTGCCGGAACTTGATCGGAAAGCACGTCCTTGACTTCTTTGGTTAGTTCGCGGAACGCATCGATATTAGGCTCGGTCACAATGACGCCTTCCTCTTTAATCTCTTCAATAATATTTTTGTCAATCTCAGCGAGCTTCTCGCGTTGGAACAACTGCGCTTCTTTAAACGCATCCTCTACTACTTTTTGTTGTTCGGCCGACAAGCTTTTCCATGCCTTGTTGCTCATCGCGACCGCTGCCGGAGAATAGGTGTGGCCGGTTAGGGACAAATACTTTTGAACCTCATAAAATTTCATGGAGTAAATCGTGTTCAGAGGATTTTCCTGTCCATCTACGACACCTTGGTCCATCGCGGAATATAATTCGTTAAACCCGAGCGGAGTGCCGTTGGCTTTTAAAACGGCCATGTGGGCATCCCATACTTTGGACGGTTGAACTCTAATCTTGAGGCCTGCCATATCTTCGGGGTTGCTGATCTCTACTTTATTATTGGTAAAATGGCGGAAACCGATTTCCCAAAATCCAAGGAACTTCATCCCTTTATCGTTTGCTTTTCCGATCAGCTCTTGTCCAATTTCTCCGTCCAGCGTTTTATACACATGATCCAGGTTGCGGAACAAATAAGGGATACCGAATACATTCATCTCGGGGACAATGTTGGCAAAGGAGCTGTCCGCGACAACTGCCGTAATATCCAACGTACCGTCCATGACTTGTTCAACCGTTTCA
Source organism: Paenibacillus sp. MY03 (assembly GCF_002165585.1). Taxonomy (NCBI): domain Bacteria; kingdom Bacillati; phylum Bacillota; class Bacilli; order Caryophanales; family Paenibacillaceae; genus Paenibacillus; species Paenibacillus sp. MY03. The sequence goes on from NZ_MXQD01000007.1 coordinate 209,065, forward strand.
TTTTCGTTGCCAAGCACGCCATTGTTGTAAATATCCACCTTTACCGCTCCGTCTGTTTTCGCTTCGACGATTTCTTTAAATTTATCCGCCGCAATTTGGTATTGATGCGTGGTAGAACCTACGTGAGCAATTTTTAAAGTAATGGCCCCTGCTTCCGAAGAATTGCCGCCTTTGTCATTGCTGCCGCATGCCGCTAAAAACACGGCCATTACAAGGATAAATAATGCAAATTGGTTTGTTTTTTTCATTTTTTTATACTCCTTATGGTTTAAGTGTGGGTTCAAAAAGTCCGGTTTTCAGCACCGAGAAGATTGGATGAAGGTAGAAACTGAGGAGCGGAGCGTAGTGGCAGCTACGTGAGCACCGGAAGTTTCGCCTGAATTCAAGATTCGATGTCGAGTTGGCTTCTTGGCATACTTCGTGATCAAAAGCGGACTTTTTGAACATCCTCTTTAATCGATTGAGGTAACTAGGTCCTTGATCCAAGGCAAACCTGATACGGGCGAAATGTGAACCTCCGAATCCGCAATTGCGCGGATGCTGCATAAGTACCCGGCTTTGTTATCCACTACAGCCATACATTCCCTGCACGCATTTGCAGAGCGGCACGAATATCTAACGGCGATCGAAGGATCTTTAAATTCCCTTAGCCACAAGATCGCATCCAATAAACTCATGCCCTCTTTGTAAGGAACTTCAAACCTTTCCGTACGCATACCGGTCTGAGTATCGCCGCGTACCACATTTAAAGTGATCAGCGCCACTTCACTTCACTCCCTTTACTTTAGATTACACGCTGGATAATCGATGAGAATGGAGTTCCCAAGCGCCATCCCGATGCCGTTTATATTGAATACTAACGGGCTGCTCATACGGCTGCTCGTAATCCAGTCGAACATGAGCTCCACGCGTTTCTTTTCTCAAAAGCGCTCCCTCAACAATGGCTTCGCCAAGCATTATCATATGAAGCAGCTCTACCTTTTCAACGAAGCCCAGTACATAAGCCGAGGATTTCGCAAGGGCTATGCGGACAACCCTGTCCCGCAGCGCCGCCAGCTGTTGGCGGGCAGCGACAAGCTTTTCTTCTGTTCGCAGCGGGCCGGCACCCTCCCACATTACCTTTTGAAGCTCGTGCTTAATGGCAAGCATGGAACCTTCATCCTGAGCAACTTGACGTGGATGCCACAAATCCTCTAATCTTGCGAACTCCTCTTTTACTCTCTCATCGCTCCATGTCACCGAGGTTTGGAGCCTTGCTGCCTGCTCCCCGGCAATACGCCCCGATACAAAAGCTTCTGTAAGTGCATTTCCGGACAAGCGATTGGCTCCGTGCATACCATTAATCAACTCGCCGCATGCATACAGCCCCTCAATTGTCGTTTCCATTTGCGTATTTATTTTGATGCCACCCATCGTAAAGTGAGCCATTGGAGCAACTTCCACCAAATCTTTTGTCAGATCAATGCCCTGCCTGCTCAATAGATCAATCGTCGATCCAAAGGCCTCTTTTAGCTTGGGCTCCGGAACCATCCTGAAATCCAGATAAGCTCCGCCATGCGGCGTACCCCTGCCCTCTTTTACCTCGCTAAAGATAGCAAAGGAAGTTTGGTCGCGTGCCGCCGTGTACACACCGGAAGTCTCGTTATTGTAACGATCCATAAATTCTTCTTGCAGACCATTTAACAAACGACCGCCGAGTTTATACCGAAAGGGGTCCCACATAATAGGGTCAATCCCCACAAGCGGGGGATGCAAATGGGCGATAGGGAAAAATTGCACCATCTCCATATCACGCAGCTCGGCGCCCGCTTCTGCCGCAAGCACGAAACCGTCTCCCGTCATATTTGCCGAGGCGCTATTGCGCTCGTAGATCTCGGTAAGGCCGCCCGTTGCCAAAATAATCGCTTTAGCATCAATTTTAACGGGCTGCAGTTGCTCGATGGAGAAGCCGATCGCGCCAACGGCTCGTCCATCTTCTACAACGATTTTTGTGATCATCATATTTTTGATGCGCTCGATCGCTTTATCCTTCCAGATGGCTCTTCGAAGTCCGGCAGATGTTGCTCCGCCCGTATTTAGTATATCTACATAAACGCAGCGTCTTCGCGAGTGACCGGGCGCCACTACTTGAGATCGGATACCTTCGGCTGTACGAGCCCACTTTACGCCATAACCTTCCAGTTCATTAATTAATTCCGGTCCGCGATCGACAATCGTTCTAACAATATCGGGATCGGCCATGCCCCGACTGCCTTTTATCGTATCCTCGAAGTGAATATCGGGATGGTCCTCCTCAGCCTCTCCCAATGCGACAGCTACAGTCATTTGGGCAAGCACGGTCGCACCGCCGCGCCCAATAATGCTTTTATCCGCTAGCACAACCCTTGATCCTTTGTCTGCCGCCGCTTTCGCTGCCACCATGCCGGCCGCGCCAGAGCCAATGACTAACACATCCGTTTGCACGTATAAGGGTTCCATCGTACAACCTTCCTTTCTGCTATGTAGCGACTCTTATTTTTGTAATGCTTGTACAGTTATGCCGGCCGCGGTTAATGCCTGATTAATGGTCCTTGCAAACTCCAGCGCGCGGATACCGTCCCCGTGAATACATATCGTCTCGGCTTCTATGTCGATATCGACCTGCTGCCTTGTAAGAACCTTTCCTTCCTTAACCATGCGAATTACTTGCGCCAGCGCTTGTTGTTCGTCCGTAATCATGGCGTCAGGTTCCCGCCTGGACGTCAGCGTTCCGTCGGATTGATAGGTACGATCCGAAAATACTTCGCTTCCCGTACGCAGACCGATACGCTTGCCCGCTTTCAGCAGCTCTCCTCCGGCCAAACCAAACAAAATCAATTCGGGATTCACTTTATACACGGCTTCCGCAACAGCCTCGGCCAATTTGGCATTGGTGGCTGCCATATTGTATAGCTCGCCATGAGCCTTTACGTGCTGGAGCTTCCCGCCTTCCGATTGAACAAAACCTCCAAGAGCGCCAATTTGATAGACAACAATGTCATAGGCTTCTTGCGGAGATATATCCATCTTTCTACGTCCAAATCCGATTAAATCCTGCAGTCCAGGATGAGCTCCAATCGAGACGTTGTTTGCTATAGCCAGCTTGACCGTTTTCCTCATCGTCCCCGCATCTCCGGCATGGAAGCCGCAAGCAATATTGGCCGAAGTGATATATGGCAATATTTCTTCGTCATAACCCAGCCGGTAGGCCCCAAAGCTTTCGCCCATGTCGCAATTTAAATCAATAACCTTCATATCCATCCTCCTATAAGCTGTACATTTTAATCGTTACCTGCAGTTGAAGCAGGCTTAGGTCCATAATCATTTTTAATCTTTGCGCTTCCTTTATATCAATAAGCTCAAACCTGATTGGATTGCCGATTTGAGCTTGTGCCAGCAGCGGCAAGTCTACCGAAATGACCTGAGCGATTTTAGGATATCCACCCGTTGTTTGACGATCAGCCATGAGCACAATGGGATTGCCGTCCGATGGAACCTGCACCGTCCCCATTACAACCGGCTCAGAAAGAAGCTCTCTTGCTTCCTTTAATTGCAGAGCGGCTCCTTTTAACCGGTATCCCATACGGTCAGACTGGGGCTCAACTACAAATGGCTCTTGAAACAAGCTTTGAAGGCTCTCTGGACTAAAAAACTCAAACTGGCTCCCCGGCAAAACCCTTAACACAGGCTGTAAGGCATAACGAGGAAGCAGCTCATCCGACACTTTCCATGAAACGGATGCGAAGGAATCGCCCTTCTTGTTCTCTCGCTTTAATTTGTCGATTATTTTTGCGGATCGTTCGTTCGGGGGACGGATTTGCAATACATCGTCTGCTTTCAGCATTCTTCCTTCTAATCCGCCTATTTGCGCCCTCAAATAAGTAGAATAGGAATTCATCGGCTTAGGAAGCTTAAATCCGCCTGCAACCGCGATATAAGCGCGCATCCCTTGCTTCGCGGATCCCATGTGTAACGTTTGTCCAGCTTCTATCCATACAGGCCTCCATAGCGGAAGCTCCTCCCCGTCAATCATTGGTTTGAATGCAGCTCCGCAAATCGCAATGAGAGCGGCATGCTCAAAATATAAAATTGGACCGACAACGGTAATTTCCAGACTCGCTTCGGCTTCCTCGTTGCCAACTAATATATTTGCGACGCGATACGCTAATGTATCCATCGCTCCGCCAGCAACAACGCCAAATTTTTGGTATCCGAATCTCCCCATATCCTGTATCGTTGTCAGGACGCCAGGTTTAATCACATAAATGCCCATTCTATATTCGACTCCATTGGTCATACTCTATTGGTGATATTGGATAGAAACGAATCCTGTTGCCGGCCTTCAATAAGGTAGGAGGATTTTTATCCGGCAAGAATAACGAAATCGGCGTTCGTCCGATTAATTGCCAGCCACCCGGCGTTGAGATGGGATAAATGCCTGTCTGTTCGCCCGCAATCCCTACCGTCCCGCTTGGGATGACTAGACGAGGCGTTTGTTTCCGCGGTGCGGAAATTCGTTTATCCATCCCGCCCAAATAAGGAAATCCCGGCGCAAAACCAAGCATGTATACCAGATAATCGCGGCTGCAATGAATCTGGATAACCTCTGTTGTACTCATTCCGTTTTGCGCAGCTACAAATTCCAGATCGGGACCAAACTCTCCCCCGTAGCAAACCGGAATTTCCACCAGCGCAGGTTCCGCGGCCGCCGTATGCTGCACTTGCTGCAAAACACTTTCCAGCCACTTGCTTACAATCTCATAGGGAGAAAGCTCAAGCTCGGAACCGGCTTCCGGATCAGCCTCCGCCCTCTGCAGCATCCCCATATACACCTGCAAGGGCTCATAAACGATCGTTACCGAAGTATAGGCTGGAATATATTCGATCATGCCGTCAAACGAGTGTTGTTCCAGATAATGCGACAGCATCATGACCCGTTGATGAGTACCCTCATCCACCTGGTTGCCCAAACTAACCATTATCGCGCTATCTCCAAGCGAAGCCATTTCGTAATTCGTAATCTTCGCGACCATAACATCCCCTATTTCAATTCATGATAAATCGATTATCTTTTTTGTTCCGAATTTCGGAACTGTCGTTCCGTAAAACAATCACATATATATCGATAATTATAGTCGGATTTAAACGGAAAGCAATCATTTTTTTCCTCCCGTTATACGGTTAGCCATTTTCCGTGTATACTGGTAATCGACACATTCGCCCATCACTGCTTGAAGCAGCTTAAAATATGGAGGATTTTATGAGTATTCCTACCGTTTCGAATCATAAAAACAAAACAGTCGTACGTTCTATGGATCTGCTCCATTTATTTTTGCATCACGAACAATTGACGATCAGCGATATGGTTAAGTTGTCCAACATGCCAAAAACAACCGTACATCGCATGATCGGCTCTTTGGAGGATATGGGTTTATTAGAAAAAGACCATGAAGGAAAATATAAGCTGGGATTGTTGTTTTTACAATTTGGTCATCTTGTGAGCGAGCGGCTGGACATTCGAAAAAGCGCCTTGCCAATCATGCATAAACTGAGCAGCGACGTTAAAGAAGCCGTCCATTTAGCTATACGAAACGGCAATGAAGCCATCTATATCGAAAAGCTGGATACGGACCAGCCTGTAAGGCTATTTACGAAAATTGGAAGAAAAGCTCCTTTATATGCGGGGGCCTCGTCGCGGATTATTCTTGCTCATTTAGAGGCCGAGGAAAGAGAGCACTATTTAAATACAATAGAGCTTAAGCCTGTCGGAGAGGGAACGATTACGAATAAGGAGCAGCTTCGAGATATTCTAAATCACTCCAGAGAAGTCGGTTATAGCTTTAGTCGGGCCGAGCTGGAAAACTATACGGCCGAGTTAGGCGCTCCGATCTTCGATTATTCCGGTAAAATAATTGCAGCTATAAGCATCGCAGGTCTTGAAATCAAATTTGAGGAGCAGCACCTGCCAGGGCTTATCCAAAAGCTTAAACAAGCGGCACTGGAAATATCGCTTCAGCTAGGTTTTCAGCTTTCGCATAACGGCAATAGATGAGGAAATCTGTACATGGCATAGCTCGAAAATCGGCCTCTCTGCACATTTGTGCATTTCTCCCCAATTTCTTAAGCAAATGGAGCTCCTGCACAGCAAATTGTACGAAAATACACAAATTCTCGCTTCATATCGTCGATCGGGACCTCTTCGAACCAAAATTTGTGTATATATGTACAAATGTACGAATAGATTGCCCTTCCCCCCATCTTAATTGTGTATTTTCGCACAATTGTTGTACCGTTTGTGAAAATAACCATGGGCGCACCCAGCACGCAGCCGTTAGTTTGCCGTAAACAGCCCAAAACCAATCTGCATCTGAGAGTGCCATAAACAAGCCGTCTCTTTCCTATCATCAAAAAAAACACCCCGCAAGGACGTCGCCGTCCCGCTTGGGTGTTCTTCCGCACCTATTTAGCTAATTCCTTCAGCTCTCTGTTTCTTTCTGTAATGCTTGATCTCTTGATCCGTCGTGACCAGGATCGGCAGCAATTTCTCGCTCCGGATCATCGCCGACTTGCACATCGGACATGTGGGCTGCTCCTTGAACGAGAAGCTGTCCCTGATCCAGCCGTTGCAATCGTCTCTGCCGCATGACCAGATGGTGGTCAATTCCTCAGGCAAATTATCCAGCGGTTTATTCCATGAATAAGCCATCGAACCTTCCCCCTTCGCATCACTCGAAAAAAAAGAAAAGCCCCAAACGCTAAGTCTGGGGACAATGTCTCACTTACAGCTTGACAACATTTTCGGCTTGTTGGCCGCGGTTGCCTTGAACAACGTTGAATTCCACTCGTTGTCCTTCGTCCAGCGATTTGAAGCCATCGCCAACGATTGCGCTGAAGTGTACGAATACGTCGTCTCCACCTTCGACCTCGATGAAACCAAAGCCTTTTTCTGCGTTAAACCATTTAACTGTTCCTGTTTGCATAGAAACACCTCCATATTTTTATATGACCTCTTATTTTATCGAAATTAAAATAAAAATTCACATATTGCACAAGATTATTAATTAAAATAATAACCCTCTGCAATATGCGAATTGCGGTCAAAATTCCAATAAACTCATTGTACCATATCGGCAAGATAATAACAAATTGTATTTGTCCCATTGATATTTGTCCCATAATGGGCCTCAGCCGCTCCATGTCGATTTGAAATTTATAGCCGCTGCGGAGTTAGCGATACGAGTCGAGTCGCACAGCTCGATCATCGCCGCAACCGCTCCATCGTACCCTTCCCCCTCTTCGCAATGGATGGAGGACCCATTCTGGGTATGGGTGCTTTACGGAGCAGCGAAGATCGGCAGAGGCGAATTATTCGAGTGCCGCTCCACGACGCTTTAAGCTGTTACCAAGCGCGCTAAAGGCTTCGATCAAGATTGATAAGCGATTGAGCCAAGAGACCGCAGGGCTGGTGCGCAAGGAAGAGGCCGAACAAGCCGCGATCGCATATCTCGACTCGGTTTACGAAAACATTCGCCAGTGATGTCTTGTTCTTATAAAGCTCCACAATTTTCGCATATCCGATCCGCTCCGAGCGCGGCCTTGCAGGAAGGACAGGTTTCGCTTGCCGCAGCCGCAACCGCTTCCTCTTTTTCAATGAGGGTGTCAGCTTTGCCCGTTTCTTCGAGAGCCATAACTTCTCCCGATTCCGCTGCGTTGACCACAATTACTTCCGGTGCTGACTCTCCAAGCGTATGCTCGAATTTATGACCGCAGGTGGAGCAGTATTTCGCTTCGAACGGCAATACTTCCCCGCAAACGCAATCCTTCTCAGCCTTAATGATTTTTATTTTATTCTCCAGCTGCACGATTTCGAGTTGGATAACATTGATCGTATGGCTAGCTGTCTGAACCAATTCCAGAGCGGATGCCGACTGACCGGTTGTATGTGCCTGATATACCGCTTTGCCAATTTGTGCATAAAGCTTTTCGATCTCGCCGCGTTTGCTTGAAATTTGCGCGTGCAATCGTATAACCTCGACGGAATCCTTGGCCTTATCCGCTGCTTTCGACGCGCCTTCTTTTAGTTTGTCAAAAAAACCCATTGCAATCCTCCTCTTGTTCCCTAGACATTGTATAAATCTATATTACATCATATTTTCGGCAATTATCTATGATTATTGATTATCAGAAATCTTGACCAAAAAAAGCCCGGTCCACTCGACATCGAGCGAACCGGGACAGAGATATCCCTGTATTTGGAATGATTGCTGAATACGCATTATGGGGTTATACTATGTGCATACTCTTAAAGAGTATCCACACATTCATTACACCTACCAATTTGTACGTATAAATAATTACCAAATATATCAAGGAGGTCGTTGATGCATGAACACCGATCATCCAAAGGCGATAGACGTTATCCATATATTAATGAGATCAACCTACTTCATTCAAAGAGAGTTTCAATCCCAGTTAACAACGTTTGACACACCTTTTCCTCTCACAGGTCCCAGGCTGCGTCTACTTTCCGTCGTTGCGGAAACCGGAAAAATTCGCATGAATGAATTAGCTGCTAAATTAGGTATCAAAGCACGAACCGTTACCGATTTTGTTGATGCTCTTGAACAGGATAAGCTCCTCGTCCGTATTCCGGATCCAACTGACCGGCGAGCCACGCTGATCCAGCTTACGGAGCTCGCTCAGTCCAATATTGAGCAAGCCCTTATTTACCAAGATAAAATCGCAAACAAGGTGCTGGAAAATCTTTCGGTAGAGCAGCAAAAGCAATTTTTCGAGCTTCTATTGCAACTAATCAAAGATAAGGATATTTCCGATACTTGCGAAGAGGCAAAGAAATAATCCCGTTCACATTAGCGAACGGTGATGTTCGCAAGTATTCAGCTATTTCCCCTCTAGCTCGAGGCACTCCATTGATATTGAAAATGATAGAAGCCCGATTCCAATTCCAGAATAATCCGGTAATCGTAGAGCGCGATGATCCGTACCCCTTCTGCTTCATCAAGCCGTGCGCCTTGCTCCGTCACCCGGTCCTGAAGCGCGTTCGGCAATTCAAGCGTGGCCGTCGTATTCGGGGGAATCGTTACTTCTATGTTCACCGCCCCGTCCGCGACTTTCCAACCGGAAACAATTTCCCCATACATGGATTTAAAGGTCGCTTTGGCGTAACTAAGCCCATCGTTAGGAAGCGGCTTGATTTGAATATGCTTGAAACCCGGTCTGTCTTGGGCCGTGTCAATGCCTGCCACGAAGCGATATAACCACTCCCCGATCGCTCCAAATGCATAATGATTAAAGGAGTTCATATCTTTGCTCCAAAACGAACCATCCGATTTCCGTCCGTCCCAATGTTCCCAGATCGTAGTGGCGCCATTTTGTACGGAATAAAGCCAGGACGGGTAGTCGCGGGATAATACCAACCGATAAGCCAGATCGTTTCTCCCGATATCCGAAAGCGTCGGACAAATATAAGGTGTCCCAAGAAATCCCGTAGTCAACTTATACTCCGATTCTTCAATTAACCGAATAAAGTCCTTCTCCACTCTTTTGCGTATCGAACCTTCCACCAAGCCGAAGTGAAGAGCTAATACGTGTGCCGTTTGAGTAGCGGATACCAATCTTCCCGTGCTCGTAACAAACTCTTTATTAAAGCTAAAGCGAATGTTGGCGAATAACTCCTCGTACATGGCCGCATCCTCGTGTTTACCTAACACCAAGGCGGATCTGGAGAGCAATTTTGCGGAATAAGCGTAAAACGCAGTCGCGATGAAGTCCTTTGGCGTCGAACCTGTATAGCTTCCCGCCGGAGCATCCAACGCTAGCCAATCCCCGAATTGAAAACCGTCATTTCGAAGATATTCCTGTTCCCCCGAACTCCGCAAAAATTCGACCCATGCTTTCATGCTGTCGTATTGTTCTTCTAACAGGCGCAGATCTCCATAACATAGATAAATCGTCCATGGACAAATAACCGCAGCATCCCCCCAACCGGAGGCGGAATGCATCTCCCACCCTGGCAACGTGTCGGGAATCGTGTTGGGTACGCCGCCAGCAGGCAATTGGTCCGCTTTCAAATCCCTCAGCCACTTTGTAAAAAATACGGCAACATCCATGTTATGGACAGCTGTACGAACGAAAACCTGAGCATCGCCCGTGTATCCCAATCTCTCATCTCGTTGCGGGCAATCCGTAGGTACGTCAAGGAAGTTTCCTCTCTGTCCCCATACAATGTTGCTTTGCAATCTATTGACAAGCGGGTCCGAACATTCAAAAGTACCCGTCTCTTCCAAGTCTGAACTGATGACATGCGCTGTAAAACATTCGGAGATCACGTCCCCCGGATAACCATTCACTTTCACATAACGAAAGCCCTGAAACGAAAATCTCGGTTCATACCGTTCATTTCCCGTTCCTTTACATATATATCTGGTTATCTGCTTGGCCGAACGCAAGTTTTCGACGTATAAGTTACCGTCCGAATCCAATTCTTCGGCATGTATCAGCTCAATGACCGTTCCTGCAACACCCGAAGCTGAGTAGGAAACCCAACCGGACATATTTTGGCCGAAATCCAAAATGGTCTCGCCATTAGGCGAATGCAAAACCCGCTCAGGTTTAAGCTCTTTTACGATTACTGTCGGTACGTTTTCCTGCGGAATCAGCATATGCTTGGAGCGCTCCATCGTTTCAACGAACAACCAATTTTGATCGTCGTATTCCGGCAGACTCCAACCCTCCTTCTCGAGCCTGGCGTCATAGGTTTCTCCATCATAAATGGAAGCCATTAAAATCGGCCCCGTCTCCGCACGCCAGGAACCATCTGTAACGACTGCCTGCTCGCTGCCGTCTTTGTAGACGAGATGCAATTCAAGCAATGCGGCCCTGCGATTCCCATAAAAATCGCAGGGGTGTCCTCCTATCCTGCCTTTGTACCAACCATCGGCGAGAGTCATTCCAATCGAATTATCGCCATTGCGGATATACTCCGTCACATCAAACGTTTGAGTCTGAAGCCGTTTGTGATAACTAGTCCACCCGGGCGTAAACAATTGATCGTTTAAGCGTTTGCCGTTAATCTCCAATTCATACAACCCAAGAGCCGTCGCGTAAACTCTGGCGGAACGCAAGGAAGAATACACTTTAAAAGCTTTCCGCAATAAAGGCAGGGCTTCATATGGGCGATTATGTTTTCCTGGATCAAAGGTAATCCATTGAGCCTTCCACTCTCTAAAATCCAAAACACCCGTTTCAAAAAAAGAGGACTGCCAATCACTTACTCGTCCTCTCGCGTCCCAAACTCGAACTCTCCAATGGTAGACTTGACGAGACTTTAGCGGGCGTCCGTCATATTCGATGTGTACCGACTGGTCCGAGCCTATCTCTCCAGTATCCCAGATCGGATTTTCGAAATCCGGATCGCCCTCAGAGACTTGGAGATGATATCCTTTTTGTCGAATTTCCCTCCCCGTGCCGAAAAGCTTCCAACTAAACCGGGGAATGCGCACGCCAATCCCGATCGGGTTTCTCCTGTATTCGGCGCGAAGGTCTCCAATACCGAAACCATGCATTTCCGACCTCTGAGTTTTAGCGGTGAAAACGGGATCAGCCTTTGATTGCACCGGCGACGAGTCCTTTCATCATATATTTTTGTGTAAAGATAAATACAACGATCAGCGGCAAAGTCGCCATCACGCACAGCGCAAAAATCGGACCATAATCGATGGATTGGTGATTGGCCTTAAATTGCACGATTTGAGACATTAGAGTCATCTTTGAGGGATCTTTTAAATAAAGAAGCGGACCGAAAAGATCGTTCCAGATCCCGTATATATTTAACATAATAAGAGTCCCTGTTGCCGGAAGCATAAGAGGAAAAATAATCAACCAGAACGCACGAAACTTTCCATACCCGTCCATGGCTGCCGATTCTTCGATTTCCCTTGGAATGGATTTCGTAAAACCCGAGTACATGAATATCGCCATGGGTAGCGCGCCTGCCGCGTATAACAGGATCATGAAAGTGCGCGTATCAATCAGATGCAAGGCAACTCCCATTTTAAAAATGGGGATCATGCCTGTTTGCAACGGAATGACCATGCCCGAGATAAAGAAAAAAAAGAGAAACTGAAAGAACCTGCGCGGAATACGCGCTATAACATAACCTGCCATAGAAGAGATAATGACCAACAGTCCGATTGATCCAACGCTAATGACGGACGTATTAAACAGACCTAGCAACACGTTTACTTTTTCAATCGCTTTTTCATAATGGCCCCAATATAAAGAGTCGGGCATGGCTAAAGGTTGATTGATTTGAGCCGGAGATCTAAAACTTGTCAGAATGAGATAAAATATCGGATACAAAAACAGGAAAGCAGCAATGATTAATATAATCTCCAACGTTATGCCCGTAGGGTTTTTCCGTTTGGCGGAGCGCTTATTCATTACATCTCCACCTCTTTCCGTCGCATGATCTTCAACTGAATCAGCGTAACGATCATGATAAAGATCATCAAGACAATCCCGCCCGAAATGGCATAGCCGTACGTATTTTCCCGGAATGCGGCATTATAAATAGCAAGCGTCAGGGTATAGGAAGCAGAACCGGGGCCCCCGCCCGTCATGATGTATGGAATATCGAACATTTTTAAGCCGCCGACGATGGTCATAAAAACGACGATCGTTGTCGCGGGCATAAGCATCGGAAGCGTGACATGTCTAAATCGGTTTAACGCCTTGGCGCCGTCCATTTTCGCAGCCTCGTACAAGTCCTGGGGGATGGTTTGCAGTCCGGCTAAATAAATCACCGCGCAGTACCCGAGTCCTTGCCACTGCGTCAATGCGATAATGGTCGGAAATACGGACCGTGTGTCTCCCAGCCAATCACGCACCCAGCTATGCAGCCCCATTCGTTCCAGAAATCCGTTAAGCAAGCCTTCATACTGCAAAATATGGCCCCACACGATAGAGGTGACCACAAGACTTACGACAACCGGTAAATAAAACGCGACTCTGAGCAAAATTTTCGTACGGAAAGAACGGTTCAACAAGATCGCCAACAGTAAGGACAAGGGATTTTGGACAACAATTCCGAAGATGGTGATCAAGATCGTGTTTTTGGCCGCCTGAAGCATTTTGGAGTCTTCAAGCAAAAACGCATAGTTGTCCCAGCCAATAAACTTGGCAGGACGAATGGAATCCCATTCTGTAAACGAATAGTAGATGCTTGAAACAAAAGGGTAAAATACAAATGCCGAAAATAATGCCGTTGCCGGAAGAATGAACCAAAAACCAGCCCACCACTCCCGGGTGCTTGCCTTCATCATAACATCACCTGTTTAGTATTCGACCGGCCGCTCGAGGAGGGCCGGTCGAATGGATATGGTCTTCGATTACTCTGCGGGGAGAATGACAGTTCCTATGTCCTTCTCCAATTTTTTCTGGGCTTCCGTCAAATCCTTTACATCAAGTTTGATGCCCGAGGCTACCTTCGTAAAAGTCTCCGTCAGCGAAGTCATAGCCGAAGCAGGCAAATAAGCTTCGTATCCGATACCGGATTCCGTCTCGTCAACAACTTTCAACAAATCGTTTAACGCGGCATTCGGGTATTCGAGCTGCATGCCCTGGATTCCAGGCACGGTTCCGCTACCCACATTAAACGGCCCATAGACCTCAGGACTCGCGATAACGGCTACCAAATCCTTTGCTTGCTGAAGGAGCTTTGTTTTGGCGTTCACCGAGAGCGATTGGTCAATACCTAGCGACAGCTTGGCATACCCTTTTTCTGTTCGGAACGGGAGGTATCCGAGTTCGAATGCCGTATGGCCTTTCGTTTGGAAGTTTTCCTGAGCGGTGCCTGGCATCCAAGGACCTTGAGCGATCATGGCCGCTTTGCCCGAAGTGAACAGATCCGCGGATTGCGGCCAATCAATGCTAAGCGCGTTTTTGTTCAAGTAACCCTTCTCGACCATTTCTTGCAGATGCATCATGACCGCTTGAACTTCCGGTCCGTCCAGTCGTTTCTTGCCTTCGTAAAGATCCTTGCCATACGTTGGACTGCTCTCGTAGCCATGAGGCTGCATCCACAGATTAAAGGTCATGCTTGCAGTCCAAGCGTCTTTAAAACCTGCAGCCACAGGTGTAATTCCTGCCGACTGTATTTTTTCGAAAGCGCTTTCCATTTCCGCCCATGACTTCGGCACTTCGATCCCTAGATCGGCGAAAATATTTTTGTTGTACCAGATTCCGCTCGAGGCGATGCCCATAGGAAGTGCGTATACCGTATCCTTGTACGAATAAGCGCTCTTCGTTCCCGGATTCAGCTTAGCCCCCCATGCCTCTCCGGATAAATCCGCCAAATATCCTACTTCTCCGAACACGGCTGTCTTACCTTGGTGGAAAAACACGTCCGGCGCCGTATCCGAGGCCAGCTCCGCCTTCAGCTTATCTGCGTACGCATCCCCGAGTGTAATGTCCCATTGGATGGTAGCATTCGGATATTTCTCTTTGTAGGACTTCTCAACATTCGTCTTGAACTCTTGCATGAAGGGCCGATCATCAATAAACCAGGTCCCGATTCGAATCGTAAAGGATTCGTCTTTTCCGCCGCTGGATTCGGGCGTAGCTTTACTCCCCTCAGAAGTAGTAGAACCCGTTGCATTCGCATTTTTGGGTTCGTTCGATTGATTTGCTCCGCATGCCGAAATCAGCGCAACTAGCAATAGGCTTGCCAGTACGAGAAGCGTTCTTTTTCTTTTCATAGATTTGACCTCCATATTGAAGTGATTAGGATTGGCACCGTCCGTCGACTAGCCTCCCTATCCATAAGTTTATCGTTTCGAAACAAGAATCGACATATGTCCATTTGTCTTGAACTGTTCTGTATTTTTCCTTACCCTTTATACTCGCTGGGGGTTTTTCCAGTCATTTTTTTAAACAATTGGCTAAAATGGGCTGCATCCTTGAACCCTACGGCATAGGCTACTTCATAATGCTTCATGCTTGTCGTCGACAACTTCTCCTTAGCGATGTTGATACGGTGTTCCCACAATACATCGCTAAAATTCCGTCCAGTTTCTTTCTTTATCAACCTGCTTAAATACGAATAATTGACGAAAAGCTCTTCTGCCAACATTTGCAGCGTGATGTCTTCCATATAACGTCGTTCGATG
Source organism: Paenibacillus sp. MY03 (assembly GCF_002165585.1). Lineage (NCBI taxonomy): Bacteria > Bacillati > Bacillota > Bacilli > Caryophanales > Paenibacillaceae > Paenibacillus > Paenibacillus sp. MY03. Next base: position 224,271 of record NZ_MXQD01000007.1, read on the forward strand.
AAATTCATCGTGGCATCGATATAATGGATGGGCGTATTCTGTCTGACAGCACTAATTTGAGATGCCGTATTTTTTAGAAACGACTCCATAAATGCCATTAAATCCGAAAGGATGGTATAAGACAGTACGTCTTTGCGGACAGCAATCGTTTCCTCCGGACTTGGCTGGATACCAAACGAATGCAGGATTTGGCCCGCCGTCTCCACCATCTCCATGCAGGCTTCCTGGATACGCGTTTTGCTTATGCCTTCCATCATGAACGTTCTGCTCTTGGATCTTAAATAATCGGAGAGCGGCTCCTGTTCTCCTCTGCGCAAGAGATCAGACAGCTCGGAACGATTCATCTCCGACTGCTCTCGTTTCTGCTCCTGCATTAAGAGCATAGCGGAATAGGCAACGATCGAATTCCGTCCTATCAACATCCGGTATTCCAAACATTTCTTGGCTTCTTCACGTCCCCTGCGAAGCTCCGTCACAGATGGCAGTAAATCGCTAATGCCGATCGAAATACTAAAGCCGCATGACTCGCCAATAGCTCCCAGGATCTTCCGGGCGACCTCCATCGCTTCATGTACGGATTGTTCCTTCGTGGCAGAGGGGGACATGAACAAAACTAAATATAGGCCGCTGTGCGCCAGGGCCGACCAGTAAGTATGAGGAAACGATGTCATAACGTCGGCGATGAATTCTCGTAAAGTAAGGTTGGTAAACGGTTTACCCAAATCGTCCAATAAACCTGAATTGTCGATTTCAATAAAAAAGAAAATGACCGGTTGATTCAACGTTTTGGGCAAGTCAAGCGATCCGGGCATCTCCCGTTGCGGCATTGTCAAAAGCGACTGTATCCATGCCTCCTGTTGGACCCAATCCGGTCTCCGACGATCCATTCGATGATCTCTTATCCATTGAACTCTATCCACGAGTTCATTTTCATGAAACGGTTTCGTTATAAAATCGACAACGCCTAACTTTACGGCTTGCTTGGCATATTCGTATTCGCCATGTGCCGTCAGAAATATCACTTTCATATCAGGACGGACGTCGAGAATACGACGAGTTAATTCAATGCCGTCCATGGAGGGCATGCGAATGTCCGTGATTAACACATCCGGCTTCTTATCTTTTGCCCTGCATATTGTTTCGTAAGCTTCCCACCCGTCAGCCGCTTGTCCGACAATCGTACAACCAAGACGATTCCAAGCGGGCAAAGAGACAATATAATCCCTAACCGCCTTTTCGTCATCGACGATAAATAGTTTCATGGCGCTGCAATCTCCTTTTCAGTTGGGACATCCGTTGACTCTTTCATGATGATAGGCATAAGAAGCTTTACGACCATTCCTTGTTCGCCTTGCAGTTTCTCAATGCCATAACGATTCCCAAAATGCAGCCGAATACGGGATTCTATGCCTTTTAAGCCTGATCCCATTCCTTTGGATTCGCGAGGGCGGGGTTGTGCAGAACCGCCGTTGTCCTCAATCTCGATGACGAGGTTGAATTGACTTTCGTAAGCTCTAATGTCGATTCGGCCTTTCCCGCGAATATGGTCGATGCCATGAATGAACGCATTTTCAATAATAGGTTGAAGAATTAATTTCGGAACTTCGACCTGCTTCAAGTGATCCGGCAGATCGATATGATATTCGAATCGGTTTTCGAATCGATATTGATGAATTTGCATATAGATTTTCGCAAATTTCATTTCGACGTCCAAAGAAACGAAGGTTTCCCCCGGCGAAATGGAAAAACGAATGATGCTGGACAGACTTTTCACGACGTAGGGGATCCGATCGATCTTGTCCTTGGATTTGGCCAGAATGCTGACGTATTCCAAGGTGTTGTGCAAAAAATGGGGATTAAAATACGTTCGGATCGCCGCCAACTGGGCCTCCTTCTGCTCGAGTTCCGCTTTATATACTTTTTGGATTAATTCTTTTGTTTCCATTATCATTCGGTTAAAACTATGACAAAGTTGGGCAATCTCATCATGGGAACCGAAATTTTCGATGAGCTGGTAGTTTTCCTTCTGTGCTTTGCGCATGAGATTGCTTAAAGTAGCCAAAGGACTTGTTATTTTTCTCAGTACGTAATAGGTAATGACGATTACCGCCACCCAAGATGCGAGCGCTACCACGACCGAGAAAACTGCCAACTTTCGGATGCCAGCACTTGCTTCGGATACAGGAATGCGGCTTACGTACTTAAATCCCGTCGATTTGGAGTTTAGTTCCGTCGCGATCGTATCCCCCATAGCTTGCGTGGAAATGAGTTGGCCGATTCTATTTGGATTGTCGGTGGACATCACAATATTGCTGGCGTTCGTAATAAAAAACGAACCGCTTTCATAAGAGTCGTATAAAGCAGTAACTTTGATTGGGTCTAACAAGACAACCAAACTACCCAGTACGGTACCAGTTGCTGAATCAACAAGCTGCAAGTTGCAGATGAGCCGACGATTATCGATAAAAAACGCCCACTCCGGAATGCCTTGTTTTTCGAACGGCATAATGACAATCGCATCGTAATACTGAATTCCAGATTCGGCACCCGCAAAATATTGTTTGCCTTGAACGTCAAAAATGTGAATGGAATCGGCGAAATCGCCAATGTTTTTGCTCATATTGCCCAACTCAATCCACAGCATTGCTTCCACTCGTTCCGTCAAGGCCGCTCGTTCGGCTGGCGATAGTGGATATTGATCAGGATTCCAAGCGTTGCGTAGCAGCGTGTACACGAACAAATTGTCACCGATGTCAGAAGCTTCGTTAGCAAACGCCTTAAAAACGCCATCGATTTTATCCGATGTTTCGGACATGGTTTGTTTAAATGATTGATCGACATTATGTTCAAGAATTCCTTTCGACGTTACATAGAAGGTTGCACTCACAATGATCAGAGGAACTAGCGTTAATAGAGAGTAGATTAAAATCATTTTGTAATGTAATTTCGATCGGATGAAACGAATGATTTTCACTTGCGAACCTCTCCTTGTCATTGATTGGCATCGAATTAGTGTCCATATCCAATCTCTATTCTCACGGAAGGCACTGTTGTCAGTCAATGATGCGTTGAACTTGTTCGGATTGTATTGGATAACGGCAAGAGCTCCTTTCCGTTATATCCGGAAGGAGCCCGATCCTCATGTCTTCGTTCAAGCGCAACCCTCAGTAGATTGCAATTTCGTATACAATAGGTTGCATGGTTCCGGACGTAAAGTAGAGTCGCGCTTGGCTTCCGGTTACTGCGGGGAAAGTTACGGTCCTTGGCGTGTTTACATCACCAATCGTCGTTCCCGTGTATGCCGTTGCCCATGCAGAACCGTTCCAATATTCAACTCTGTAGCCTGTCGTGCGGTTTCCGTACTCGGTTATTACCGCCTTGCTGAAGGTAACCGATTGACCGAAGTCAACCGAAAGCCATTGCCCCGAAAAAAGATTGTTGGCAGCCTGCCAGTTTGTTAAAGATGAACCGTCAAACGCCTTATCGGCGGATTGATCATCGTCGTACCGCGAAGAGCTGGCGTAATTGGACACTGGTTTATTTAATGCATGATTTCGATTTAAGAGTTCAAACTCGTAAATGATGGGTTGAAAACCAGTACCGCTAATAAAAAACAGTCGTGCTTTACTTGCGGTTACGCTTGGAAAAGTTACAGTCAAAGGAGAACCATAATCGCCAATGGTTGTTCCCGTATAAGCCGTAGACCACCCGGAACCGTTCCAGTATTCGACGCGGAATCCCGTTGTACGATTTCCATATTCGCTAATTACGGCGGAGTTAAATGTTGCATTGCTGCCAAAGTCGACTTGCAGCCATTCATTTGCATAATTGCCCGATGCCGCCTGCCAGTTGGAAGCAGTACCATCGAAAGCCTTTGCGGCAGTTTGACTCGCGTCGTATTGGGAGGAACTGCTGTAAGTCCGGTTAAAAGCAACATTTTGCGTCAACAGCTTATAATATTCAATCGATTGAGGACTAGTTGTCATTCCCGATTTAACAGCTATAGCTTTTATAACGATCGTTTCGGGTGAAGGAGACGTAATTAGCAAAGGAGCTGTGTAAACAGGACTTGCCGTCGTCGGAGTCGTCCCATCGGTAGTGTAATGAATGGTTGCGCCACTAGTCGTCGTAGTCATCGCCACGCCCAACATGGAGTCATACGTTCCTCCCCCGGTGCTCATAATTGGAGAACTCACCCTATTGGTTATTTTGGTAACCCATAATGTCCAATCCTCCGTGGAAGGCTGGGAGGGAATACTCCACTGCCCCGATGTATTCGGCGAAAAATTAGGGGTTATCGTCGTATATTTTCCGGTACGTGGATTTAACCATCTTGCCATGTAGGTATCCGAAACATTCAGTCCATTCAAAATTCCGCTATATGTCGTTGTCGTTGACGGATAATAAGCAACAATCGATGATCGATCCGGGTTTGTTTTCACTGCCGGGCTTTGTGTTCCCGAAGGAGCTCCACTCCAGGAGATAACAGAATGATTGGGCTCCACCGTCCACCAATTCGCGGCTTCAAAGAAGTCTTTCATATAGCGCATTTGTTCTCCGGCAGGCTTATCTATGGCATTGTACCAAGGGGTCGGAATGCCTCCCCAAACTTGCCAAGTGTCATGACTATCCCAAGTGGCTTGCCATAAGCCTTCAGCGCCATATGAGAACCCGGCACTGCCAGCCATATTCGCATTCCATGCTGTTTCCCTCGTATAATAAGAAGGTATGCCGTTGATATTCTCATAATTGGCTTCGCCTTCAATGACAACCTTGGTCGGAGTTTCATTGTAATGATTCAACCAGTAGCTTTTGTCCAGTAATGCGCCATGACCTCCCTGCAGAAAATCGAAATGATAAGCATCGTCATTTCGAAACGCTATCGTATTCGTGTAATCATTGTGAAGAGTATTGGCCCGTTTGTATGCATCGATAGCGTAGGTATAATCGAGTACATTCTTCCAGCTGGCCGCACTCCCCTGACCATATTCCCCGCCGCCTGTCCACACCGTTGGATAAGCGCCATACCTGGCTACAATATACCTGGCCATTCTTTTGTAATCCGCTTCGTTACCGCTCTCCAACAACCTTCCCCAGTCGATGCCCAATGCAACGACGAGCCCTTTTTCGACCGCATATTGAATGCGAAGATCGCTGTTTTGCCAGAACCCGGGATTTAGGTCAGATGCGAATCCACTCCAATTCATTAGAGAATTCGCAGCATTAAATACCTTGAATTCCCGAATGGAAGGAGTGCTGCCTCCTGTTGCTCCCGTTATCGTAATCCTGACGTACCTAACCGCAGCCGATACAGGATCGGAGAAGGTATCGCCCGAAACTCCCGATGTGCGGTCTACCAAAGTTGTATAAGATACATTATCGGTCGAACCTTCAATTTTGTATCTCCAAGTGTCATTCTCTCCAAATAAGGTTTCGACTCTACTAAGTGTCGTATTTGTTTTTAGATCCATAGAAAACCATTGAGGATAAACATTCGAAGCAGCCTTCCACATTGTCCCTTCTCGATTGTCCAGAGCTTTGGTTGGGTGGGCCACATAACTATCGTAAATGGTGCTAGAGGTAATAAAACTCGAAGCATCAGCATCATACCGATCGTAATTCCAAACATGACCGCCCTCATTGTAGGTTCCGGTTGCATCCACATCACCTTGCTCGAAAGCGAAAAAGTTCATCTGATAAACCGAAAATCCTTGTTTGACACGCTTATCCACCATACCTTTATACTGTGACGACCATCTCGAATCGTTAGATGACCCCCATCTTTCCCGATAAGAAAGTCCCATCCAATGAGTATCCGCCAACCAATAGAAAGGCGTTCCATCGTTGTAGGTTAAGTAGCGGTTCGAAGGATCCGCTTTTACGAATCCATGTTTATAAATATTCAGGGATCCCGAATAAGGTTGACTCATTACGGTTCCGGTTTGTCCATGCAACCCCGTATCCGTCGGATCCGAAGCAGCCGTTGTATACGACCAGGTGCCTGTAGCGGTAGGAGCAAACCGAAACTTCCATGTATTCCCGCCATCCCAAAACCCCGGTATTGTTAAGGTTGTACCTCCGGGTCCGGTAAATGTGGCACTGATTTCTACATCCATAAAAGGATTCGAATAGCTCTTCGAACTATGCAAAGCGATGTCTACTGCTTTCCATATTTCCGTGGAATACGCCGCATGAACGTTCTGAACCGAAAATGAAAACTGGCCTACAGCAAGTGAAGTAAACATGACAAGAAATGCAATTACTAACGATACTCGTCTTTTCATTGATCTTTTACCCTCCCTGGTAAGCGATTTCATATATAGAGTAAGGGAACTGTTCTATCATTCACATGTTTGTATTTTGCCTTACCTATTCTATATTTTAGAGGATGGACGGACTCTCTGCTCCTATGATACTATTTAGCCAACAATGGGGGCGAGGAGGATTCATATGGAGCGAAATGCAACGTCGGTGCGAACGATCAGCCTGCTGGAGCTGGCGCCCTATGTTCGCTTGGTGCAGCACATCCAAAGCAACGACAGCTACCGCCTTCCTCCGCGCATCATCTACGATTACGAGTTGAAGTTTGTCGTAGCAGGCAGCTGCGAGTACACGATCGACCAAAAGCTTTATAAAGCTGGACCGGGAGATATGATATTCCTCTCTCCCATGGTCAGGCATTCATGCATCGTTCCCAAGGACAATAGGTTTCACTACTACGCAGTCCATTTCGATCTTCTCTATATGGGAGAAGCATTCGATTTTTCTGTCGAGGATGTCTATCTCAACTGGAATTACCTGCAAGAAGCTTTTATACCCGTTGAGCCCGAGCTAACGGATCGCCCAATCGTCCGTCTATCCGATATCGAGCTGCCGTACGTTTTTTCAATCTCCGATCGTCATGGTTGCGAATCGTTGCTGCGCTCGATGTATGCTGCTTTTGCGGAAAGAGAATTCGGAGCAGAACTTCTGCTTAGAGGCGAATTGCTTAACTTGCTCGCGCTGATCGTCCGTGAACTGACTACGACGGGTGGCAAAAGCCTATATCATCCCCGCAGCGAACGGGTCGGACAAGCCATCCGGTGGATGGAGACCCATTATCGGTCACCGATACAACTTCATGACATCGCATCATCCGTTCATCTGTCCCCGAGCCGCTTTCGTGAGCTGTTTAAGGAAGAGACGGGCAAGTCGCCTATCGAGATGCTTGTTGCTATCCGGATGAAACGGGCAAAAGATCTGCTTCTTCATTCTTCGCTGTCGGTAGGGCAAATTGCCGAAGAGGTCGGTTACCCCGACATTCATTATTTCAGCCGATTGTTCAAGCGCGTTGAAGGCTTGTCGCCACTCCATTACGCCCAATCCCTCCGTTCCAAATTCCGGTGAATATTGCAACAAAGCCGTCGATTTGTCCAAATACGCTCACTCCCCCTTTCGTTACACTTAAAGTGCGTACTAGAACTAGAATTCAAAGGACGAAGGTGGATGCATGAGCAGCAAATACGAAGTCGCCGTCTATTACTTTCCGAATTATCATGTCGATCCGCGCAACGAAGCCGTTCATGGCGAAGGCTGGACGGAATGGGATCTTGTCCGCCGGGCGACACCTCGCTTCCCAGGTCATGAGCAACCCAAGGTGCCGCTGTGGGGATATCTGGATGAGTCCAAGCCCGAGACTGCAGAGAAGCAGATCGCCCATGCAGCAGATTATGGGATCGACACCTTTATTTACGATTGGTATTGGTACGAGGACGGTCCATTTCTAAATCGGGCACTGGAGGAAGGATTCCTTAAAGCGAGCAACAACGATCGGCTCAAATTCTCCCTCATGTGGGCTAACCACGATTGGATTAACATCTTTCCATACAAACGGGGAATGGACCATACCCTGCTGCACAGTGGCCAGGTGTCGCTGTCAGCGTTCGAAGCAGCCTGCGACTATATGATCGAACGTTACTTCTGCCATCCCTCTTACTGGCGAGTAAATGGAGGCTTGTATTTCTCCGTATACGAGTTAATGAGCCTGATCCAAAGCCTCGGCGGTCTCTCGCAGACAAAGGAGGCGCTGGCTGCCTTTCGAGACAAAGTGCGGGCGGCCGGTCTTGGAGAGTTGCATCTTAACGCGGTCGTCTGGGGCATTCAGAACCTGCCTGGCGAACGAACGCTGGAGAATCCCGGTGAACGCGTGCGAGACCTGGGCTTCGATAGCGTCACTTCCTATGTATGGGTTCATAATGTACCTATGGACACTTATCCAACGGTAGATTATCAGGCTTACGCCAAACTAGCCGAGGCCGGTTGGGAGAGCTATCGCCAGGATTTCAACAAGTACGGAATACCTTATTTCCCTAACGTATCGATGGGCTGGGATAGCAGTCCCCGTACCGTTCAATCGGATATCCACGCCAATCTTGGCTACCCATTTACACCAATTCTGGCCGACAATACACCCGAGCAATTTCGCAAGTCGCTCGCCGCAGTAAAGGAGTTCCTGGACCGCAGCGGAACCCTCCCCCCAATCGTTACGATCAACTCTTGGAACGAATGGACCGAGGGTAGTTACATTGAGCCGGACACCGTACACGGCCTAGGTTATCTCGAAGCTATTCGCTCCGTGTTCGGAGGATAAATCCCGCTGCCCGTAGAGAGTAACGGATTGGATGTAAATCCGTTACTCCTGTTCCTTCCGTTGCCGATATTCCAACGGCGCTAGGCCGCAATATTTTTTAAATACTTGCGAGAAGTAGGAGAAGTTGGAGTAGCCCACTTTGGATGCGATGAGATTGACCGGAATGTTCGTATTCGTCAATAGCGACTTGGCGATTTCCGTCTTCTTCATCGTAATATAATCATTAAGCGCTATCCCCTTTACTTTCTTAAACAACCGCGACAAGTACTCTGGATTCATGTAAATCGCTTCGGCAATTTCCGCACGGCTGCAGCTCTTCTCAATATTTTGATCAATGTAGGCTATAACTCGCTCAATTGGATCCGGGACAAGGTTCGCATCCGTGGTATGCTCTTCCACATAGTCCAATACAAAATTGACCAGATCCAGCATTTTACTAAGCGACGTGTAGGCCTGAATGTACTCGGAGTAAGGGTAACGATTAAAGAAAACTTCGCTCGCATCCAGCTTCATCTGTTTGGCGACGGCAAAAAAAAGCTGAATGAAATCCTGATGGAAGCGCGCAAGAAATTCGGCGTGAATCCTGCCTTTCCCTTTCTGCTGCTCCATGTAATTATGAATTTCGCTGCGCACCTTCCGGCTGCCGCCATTGGCTATGAGCATCACCCATTCCTGCATATCCGGCACTCCGTATGAGCCTTCCTTAAGGTAGTTCATATTTTGTCTCGTAAATACTTTACTGTACAAAGCAACATTGTGCTGACGCATCTGACAGAGCGTCTGATAATGCTGCTTAAGCATGTCGGCCAGCCCAATATCCGAGAAATAGCAAATGATCGAGCAGGAATGTTTCTTTTGAACATTCACGATCAAATGTTTAAGCAAGCTTTCAACTGGAGCGTCGAACGAACCTTCCGTATATAGAATGGCCATGTAATTCGCATCATCCAACTGAGCGAACAATACCTTTAAGTTATACGGCTCCATCAACTGAACCACTTCGCGCTTCAACTCGTCTTTGCCTGCCTGCTCGCTCGGTTTTGCATATTGAATGAGCACCGACCGAAAAGAGGTTTGGGCAGTAAGGCGTATGTTCAGATTGTTTAAGTCGCGCTGGAGCTGCTGATAGGAGTGGCCTGAGTTAAGCAGAAAGCTGCGAAGATAATTCTCCAGTAAAAAAGGCTCGTTTTCCCGCCAATATGCTCCATATTCATAAAGCTCCCGCCGCTCTGAGTTCGCCTCGATTTGCAGAATTGCGCGTTCGATCGACGCTTGCACGTCTTCGTAGCTGGCCGGCTGAACAATGTAGTCAAAGCTGCCAAGCTGAATGGCTTCTTTGGCGTACTCGAATTCGGAATGGGCAGAAAGAAAAATACACTGCAAGTCCGGATAATCTTCTTTCACCCGCTTGAACAATTCCAACCCATTCTCCCTGGGCATCTCGATGTCGCAGAGCAGTACTTGTATCTCCTTTTCCTGGAGCAGCCTCCTCGCTTCATCCGCGCTATAGGCGTGATAGACATAAGTAATGCCAAGCTTCTGCCAATCCACGCCTGTCAAGACGCCTTGCACAACGTCATATTGGTCATCTACGACTAGTACATTCATTCTGTCCCGTCCTCCCGTTGCAGTCTGGACCTAAGCGGCAAAATCATTTCGGCTGCTGCTCCGTTTTCCGTATTAAAGAAAACCAGCCATGCCTTGTCACCATACAGCAAAGATATACGATGACGCAGATTACTGATTCCAACATGAACATCGGTATAGATCGTGGAATCGCCTTCATTCAGCTCTTCCAGAATCGAATCGTTAAATCCATCTCCGTTGTCTTGAATTGTAATGTCTACATAGTTGCCTTCATCCGTTTCCAGTATAACGGCTTTCACATGAATACGCAGTTGCTCTTCCGGCCTCGTTGCGTATTTCACGCTATTCTCTACGAAAGTTTGAATAGACAGCGGAGGCAAGGAAAAATCCATCAAAGCCGTATCGACCTGCCATTCGCACACAGGCGGAATGTGATGAGCGATATGCTGAATACGGATATAGTTTTGTACATGCTCCTTCTCTTGAGCAAGAGATACCAGCTGCAAATTATCTTTAAAGTTGTAGCGCAAGTGATTGGATATGGCTAAAATCATTTGCTGCATCCGCCCAAAGCTTTGCTGCTGCGCCATACCGTATAAGCTTTTTAAGCAGTTGAGATAGAAATGAGGGCGAATCTGAAGCTGCAAATGCTGCATTTCTGCCTTCTGCCGCCTTATTTCCTCCTCATACGCCGAAATTTTTAATTGCTGAATTTCATTCGACATATGCGTAAAGGCAGCATCTACCTGCTTGAATTCTTCAATCCGATATTCCTCGCGCCGCTCGGGATCAGAACCCTTTCCAATACGATTAACCAGCCGCAGCCACGGCAGCAATAAAGATCGGTTCAACATGACAAGGCGAATAAAGACGAGTACAACCACAACCAGCGACAAGGAGAATAGAATGGCGAATCCGCCCTTAAATGCATTAGGTTTGGGAACGGCAAACATCAATTGAATTTCACTGTTCTCGATCGGGGAGCCGACGATCACATAATCGTCATTGTTCCAGGGATCTTCTTTTTCCACAAACTGCCGATTTGTCAGAGCAACTTGATCCTTTGTCGCGTGGATGACCTCGACGCCGTCATGCACCAGATCCGTTGAATAGATGCGCCCAAGATCCACCATTACGGCTGCATAAGTTCCTTCCTTGCCGAGCAGTCTGAACAAATAGTTTTTACCTTGAACTTCATAGGCTAACCAGCCTTTATAATAAAAGTTATCACTGGTTTGGGTCAACGCATGCATCTTCTCCCGGATCGCTTCTTTTAATGAATAAGGATAATCGGATGCAAAAATATCGCGATAGGTTTGACTGACATCGCTGTATGCAAAAAATGCGTCCGCCATCTTGTAGGTACTGAGCGCCGATTTAAACTGAATCATCAATTCATGTGCCGCCACATGGGCTTGAATTTTATCGGTAGGATGACTAAATAAGCGAAAGGTATGGTCCATCACCGTCACATGAGTTAATAGCGTGTCCAGCGCATTCAGATCAATCTGCATATTCCGCGCGTATAACGCGAGCGACTGTTGATTGGATTCTACGAATTTGGCGTTAAACGTGTAGTAAGAGTAGAAATTATAGACCGACAGTAAGCCAATCAATGGAAGCGTAATCAACAATAAGTTGCGCAACACATTCATTTGGATTGATGCACGGACCCTTTTTTTCATGAAGTGATCTCCTAGCTGCTCAAATTATAGCAAGAGGCCACCATGGGGAAGATTCTCCACGGCGGCCTTTTAGGGCGTGTCTGAAAACCCGCTACCCTCGGAGTATTCAGACACGCCCTAGTCTAACGTCAACCTTTGACTGCTCCGACTGTAATTCCTTTGACAAAATATTTCTGAAAAAATGGATATACAATCAAAATAGGAACAGCGCCTACTACCGCAATCGCCATCTTGATCCCGACGCTTGGCATGGCCGCCGCAATTTCTCCGGCGTTCCCGCCGGCTCCGCCGCTGGCAAGGAATTGAACATCCTGAAGCATCGTATTAAGCATATTTTGAATACTGAACAGACTCGAATCCGTCAGATAATAAAAACCGTTCCGCCAATCATTCCAATAGCCGAGCCCTATTAACAGGGATAATGTAGCGACCATTGGCACCGACATCGGCAGTACCACGCGAGCCAAAATTCGCAACTCTCCCGCACCGTCGATTCGCCCTGCCTCAATAACTTCTTCCGGGATGCTGGTCATAAAATACGTACGCATCATTATGACATAAAAGGCATTCAGTAGCAATGCAGGGACGATGAGCGCCCAAATCGTATTATCGATATTCAAATACCGGGTCCACATAATGTACGTTGGTACAAGCCCGCCGTTAAACAGCATGGTAAAAAAGACTAGAAACGCAAAGGTGTTGCGATGCGGCAAATCTCTTCTCGACAACGGATAGGAGAGCAGCACCGTAAGCATCATGCTAATCAACGTACCTGATACCGTGACGACGATCGTGATGAGGTAAGCTCGCGCAATGGTTTCTATCTTCTTAAACATATAGGCATAACTATCCAAGCCTAGTTTAGCCGGGAATAAAGAATATCCGTTACGAATGAGCGTGCTCTCATCTGTAAATGAGGAAACAACAAGCAGTACAAACGGAAATAAACAAAAGACGGTCAATGCTAGCATAATGATGTTTGCAAAAACCTGAAATCCTTTTCCATTCTCAACCATGTCGATTCTCCTTTACTTAGAATAGAGCATTCTCTTTGCTAAACCTGGTTACGAGCCGGTTCGCAATATAAACAAGCGTAAAACCTACGAGGGACTGATATACGCCTGCCGCAGAGGACATTCCCACATCGTTGAGCTTAATCAGACCGCGGTATACATATGTGTCAATGGTATTCGTTACATCATATAGCGGGCCCGAATCCATTGGCACTTGATAGAACAAACCGAAGTCGGAGTAGAAAATGGTACCGACCTGCAACAGGACGAGCGTAATGACTGTCGGCTTAAGCGCGGGTAACGTAATGTTCACAATCTGTTGCCACCGGTTCGCTCCGTCAATAACCGCCGCTTCATAGTAGCCCCTGTCAATACCAACCAACGTTGCATAATAGATAATACAGCTATAACCAAACACTTTCCAGATATGCACAATAGTCAAAATAAAAGGCCAATATTTAGGTTCGGTGTACCAGGTCAAACCGTCCAAACCTAACGGCTCCAAAATGCTGTTGTTCACAAATCCGGATTCTGAACTGAGCATAGCGAACACCAAGTAGCTGACAATAACCATAGAGATCAAATACGGCAGCAGAATGACCGTCTGGTAACTCTTTTTCCAAAACTTCGACCGAATTTCATTCAGCAGGATGGCAACTCCAATGGAAATGACCGTCCCCAAAACAATAAACAGTACATTATAACCAAGCGTATTGCGAGTAATCACCCAGGCTTCTTTCGTTTTAAACAGGTATTCGAAATTGCTTAGTCCTGCGAACGGACTGCCCAGAATGCCCGAGTTCCAGTTGATGTGCTTGAATGCAATGATGATTCCGGCCATAGGCACGTAGTTGTTGATCAGCAAGTAAAGCAAACCCGGAACCATCATTACATACAGGGGTATAAACCGTTTATATTTGTGCTTCCGTTTGTTCGTCCCAAGCGCAGCGTTCATTGATGTTCACCTTCCTCATTACCGCAAGACGACCGAATTACTTGTTCTGAGCTGCAGCCCACTTATCCAGTTGAGCTTGCTTCTCTGCAACAATATCCTTGATCCCCGCAGATTCTAATTCCTTCAAGAACACTGGCAATGCTTTCTCAGGGTCTAGCATGCCTGTCATTAATGCATCGTGGTATTTCGCCACAACATTAGAACTTGCCGTCATTTGATTACGTACTTTGCTTGAGTCGAATGTAAAGCCATATGCTGCGGATACAGCGGCTGTGTTGTTGAAATTCGTTTGTTCTTCCCAATAGTTAGCCGCATTGCCTGCCCATACATGACCAATCGTTTGGTTCGGCCACAACCAGCCGCCGCTCGGTCTGTAACCTGTAGTCGTAGCATCCAAACCTTCTGGATAATCAATGATCGATTGACCGTTTGATGCCTCGCCAATCGCAACGTAGTGCTTGTCCTTAATACCATTGATCAGCAGATTCGACAATTCTGGATCCGAGTACATCAAGTTCAACAGCTTCATGGCTGCTTCCGGATGTTTAGATCCGTTGCTGATTGCCCAAGTAGCCATTTGCACATCCGATGTTGTTTTGTATGCTGGTATAATTTCCGACACAACAATTTCAGTTCCATAGTTTCTTGTTTCCTGTACATCAAATCCAGGCTTCAAGTTCATGAATCCTCCGAATGCGCTGCCTGCTTTCATCATCGTGCCTACATTTTCCGTATTGTTGATCGCATCTTTCATGATGAGACCGTTGTTGTACCACTTGTGCATGCGAGTAATAAATTCTTTATAAAATTCGGTTTCGTACAGATTGACCACATTTAATTCCTTGCCGTAATCCATCAATACGCCAAGGTTCGTCATGTCATCCCCTAGCGTATCCCAGCCCCAGTTACGTACGAGCTCGCCGTTGGAAGGAACAACAGGGATGACGTCCGGCTCATTAGCGCGGATGATCATTAACGCTTCTTCCAATTGATCCAGCGTCTTGATATTGGCATAATCGATGTTGTACTTGTCCGCCAAGTCTTTTCTCATTTCAAAGCCATAGGCTTTGGCCAAATCACGACCCGTTGTAATGCCGTAGATGTCTTCGCCGATGCGACCCGCTTCAATATACTCCTCGCCAATCGCTTCCACCATCTCTTGACCGTACTTGTCGATCAGCTTGGTCAGCGGGATGATTTGTCCGTTGTTCGCCATCGTTGCCAGCGGAGTCATGTAGATCGGCAACAGGTCAACACCTTTGCCGGAGGACAGCATCATCGTCGTTTGCTGCACATAGTTGCCGTAAGAGATAAAGGTTAGTTCAACTTCAACATTTAATTTCTCTCTAGTTATTTTGTTGACTTCCTCCACAACTAAATCTTTGTCTTCCTTGTCGTTCGACATCATGACGACATTAAGCTTAACAAGCTCTTTTTCTCGCAAATCATTTCCTTCTTGTGCAGCGCCGTTCGTTGCATTTTGTCCTTGTTCTCCGTTCGTGCTATTGTTGTTATTCGAATTTCCGCAAGCTGCAATCAAACTCATGGTCAAAACAAGGAGAAGAACATTTGAAAGTAAACGTTTCATTAAAAAGACACCCCTCATAGTTATAGAATGAAATTAGTTTAGCAGATTAAAGTGTTTTATCTCTGTCAAAATTATGTCCTATATAATCAAAATAATGACTTGTTAGTCAATGAGACCGCTAAAACAACCTAGTAGTCGCTATAATGGGATAAGTTTCATTGAAACATATACGGTTCATCAACTAATAAAAGCGAGGGGTAATTAGCTATGACCCATTTAAAGGTAGCCTTACAACTGTTCACGCTGCGCGATTACGATAAGGGGGATTTTGCAGAAAAATTAAAAAAAGTCCGCGAGGCCGGCTATGACGGCGTAGAGTTCGCAGGTTACGACGATATTCCTGCGGAAGAGATGAAGGCGATATTGGATCGTCTGCAGCTTACTTCCATGGGAAGCCATATACGAATCGAAGAATTGCTAAACAATCTCGATGAAGTCATTGCTTACAACCAGACGATCGGTTCCTCCTACATTGTCATTCCTTATTATGAGATGACATCCGAGGAGCATGTTCAGACTTTGATCGGTATTGTCAAGGAAATAGCTCCCAAGATTAAAGCTGCGGGCATGGATTTGCTATACCACAACCATTATCATGAGTTCATTAACGACTTCGGCGACAAGCCTATCCTGGAGACTTTAAAGGAAGCAACGACCGAAGATGAGTTGAACTTCGAGATTGACATGTTTTGGACTACACATGCTGGCCGCAAGCCGGTTGAAGTGATGGAACAATTCGGTTCGCGCTGCAAGACCGTCCATCTAAAGGATATGGTAAGCAGGGAAGGCAAAGAAATGACCGAGCTCGGAACAGGCATTCTGGATCTGAGCGGCATTCTTGCAAAAGCTCAAGCATCGAACTATAAATGGGTCGTTGTAGAGCAGGATCGAATGACAATCGACGGATATGTCAGTATCAAACAGTCGCTGGATCATGTAAGGACGTTGCTCTTGAACTAAAATCGAACGGGGCTGTCCCATTAGGTCAATTTATGAACCTAATGGGACAGCCCCGCTGTTATTTGGAGTGGAGACAAGGAATTTGCCGCCCTCTATTTATGATCGATCATATCCAAGTAAGCGTCGAAGAGCCCCCCTAGTTTGATTCAAAAGCTGCAGACATTCCCCCATAGGAGTCCTCTAACAGCAACTCTCTGATCGCAACCAACCGTTTCTCTTCAATAGACAGGTTGGCGGCCGCGCCTATAATCAGCGACATCGCGCCTGCTCTGGAACCTGCCCGCTGCCCAAGCGGATCCGCCACATTGTCGGTAAATATCATTTTGCGCAAAATAGGGTCTCCGCCGCCATGGACGCCCGATGCTTTCCGACTGTGCAAGGTCATACGTTCCCCCGCGCTGTTATAAAGGCGAATTTCGTTCATCTCTCCCTTTTCGAAGCCGCTTTGATAATCCTCTGCTTCGAGCCGGCCTTTCGTACCGACGAATGTCGCCTTCCAGCCCTCGTAAGGGCTATACGCTTGCAGTGAATATGTCAACAATGTCCCTTTTGAATATTTGACGTTGACCGACATCGTATCGTAAATGTCAATATCGTCCCCGAATACACATTGGTCTCGGTAATACCCGTCCGCCTGCTCTGCTTGCTGATACATCGATCTTGTAAAGTCGCTTTGCGAAATATCATAATGAAATTCGCAAGTCGATTGATGACGGCATGTCCAGCATCTCTCGCCGCGCTCGGCTCTCGTCGGTCCATAGAACAGCAGATCGCCATTCGCGAACACGCTCTCCGGCTCGTCCTCCAGCCACCAGTTGATCATATCGAAATGATGCGTCGATTTATGAATCAATAATCCGCCGCTGTTGTCCATTTGCCGATGCCAACGCCTAAAGTAGTCCGCTCCATGGCTTTTGTCCAGCGACCACTCGAGGACAACGCTGTGAATTTGGCCTATCGCCCCTTCTTTCAGCAGTTCTTTTACTCTAACCACATAAGGCATAAAGCGGCAATTGAAGGTCACCGTTACCTTCTTGCCCGTCCTTCGCTCCGCCTCCAATATCGCCCTGCATTTATCCGCCGTCGTGGTCATCGGTTTCTCGGAAATGACATCGCACCCCGCTTCGAGAGCGCGGATAATGTAATAATCATGCAAGCTGTCCGGAGTCGTCACAATAACCGCATCCGGCTTGGCCTCCCGAATCATTTGGTCGAAATCGTCAAACACGGCGATGCCGTTGGCGGCGGAGCTTAACAATTGGGCACGGACCGGATTGACATCATACACGCCGACAAGCTCCACTTCCGTCTTTAGCTCGGCGGTCAGCGGGACGGCGAACATTTGCATCGCTCTGCCGCCTGCGCCGACGATTGCAAACTTTTTCATGCACTCAGCTCCGAGGCCGATTCCTGATCCAGAAATAAACGCCAATCCTTATGGGTCTTCAAAATGGATGCCGGTACCTGCTCGGTTATATCCTCTCTCAGAGCCAGCATAATCGCGTTCGCTTTTACTTGATAAGGTACGCAAGAAATAATCGTTTCACTGTCGAGAATTTGCCGTACCGTCATCGTAATAGCTTGCTTTGGCACCTCGTCAATTGAAGCAAACCAGCCCTCGCGCACCTGCTGGCTCTTGCACGCTTCATCCAATTCAACGACTTTATACGCAGCCGTCGTGTCAAAATCGGCAGGCGGATCATTGAAAGCGATATGAGCATTCTCCCCTATTCCGATCAACGACAAGTCGATCGGCGCTCGGCGAATCTCCCGGGTCAGCTCCGCGATATGCGCGTCAATATCCTCCGCCTCCCCATTCACGAGATAGGCTTTGGCGCGGGCAGCATAGGACAGAAATCGCTCCTGCAAATATTTACGGAAGCTGGCCGGATGTGTCACCGGCAGTCCCACGTACTCATCGAGGTGAAACATTTCGACTTTGCTCCAATCGACTTTGCATAAGGCAAGCGCTTCTAAGAACGTAAATTGCGATGCGCCGGTCGACAACACGATTCTCGCCAATCCGCGCCGTGCAATACAATCGTTAATGATCGCCGCAGCTTGCTCTGCCGCAGCAACTCCAAGCTTTCCGGCTGTCTCTGCTACTTTTGGTTTCATACTACCGTTTACCTCCATATTCGCGATATGCGTTCCTTCTACCTGACTGTTTGTTCGCTTAGCCATTTATTGGAGGGGATCAAGACGGGAAGCCCCGTCTCTTCCGATTCCGCAGCTGCAATCGCAATGGCGGCGCTGTCCCGCGCTCCTTGAATGCCCGGCATAGCTGGCAACCCTTGATGGATCAATTCTACGAAGGAGTTGACGATTTTCGTATCTCCCCCGCCATGCGATCCGGCCCTGCGCTCCGGATAATAAATGTGTTCGCCGCCATTATGCCGCTTCGTAACCGTAATTTTGAAATCCTGCTCATTATTATAGAAGCCCGTGATCTTCCCCTTGGTTCCGATAAACATAAATTCACGCGTATACTCGGGGGTGAAATGACATTCCAGATAGGAGATTCGCGCGCCATTATCATAGTCGATCAGAACAAGAGAATTATCATGCGTATCGCATTCTTCCGAATAAACGCATAAATCATCCTTCATTCGAACATTCCCGTAGTCCATTTCCAGTCCCAGCTGGTTGTCGACATAGTAATTGCAGTCAGCCGCCTCCCCGCAGTTCCGGCAGCGTTTCTCCTTTGGCGCCGTTCCCCCGAACACATCGAGCCCCCCGGAGCCATACACTCTTACCGGCGAGGCATTGATCAGCCAATTGGCCAAGTCCAGCGAGTGCGTCCCTTTCTCCAAAATCAGGCTTTTCACATATTCCTTGCGTCTCCGCGGACCATGGTAATAATAATCGCCGCCAACCGATACATTGTCCGTGACGGTGCCGATCTTGATCTCTCCAATCTCACCGGAAGAGATGATGCGCTTCATGTCCTCCATCAACGAACAGTAGCGCAGTTCAAGGCCAATCATGAATACGCGCCCCAGCCCCGCAGCCGCTTCGATCATCCGATCACAGTCTTCAATCGTTTGCGCCATTGGCTTCTCCAAGTAAACATGCTTGCCCGCCGCAATGGAAGCAAGGGTATGCTCGGTGTGCGCATGATCGTTACTGCAAATAATGACAGCGTCCAGCCCGGGAAATTGCAGGAATTCCTCAAGCGAGGTCGTCATCGGTATGTCCCCTAGCAGTTCCCTCGCCTCCAGCAGATTTTCCATTCTTATATCGCAAAGTCCCACCAGCTCGCAATCGGGATGATTGCCGAAATATTTACCTCCGAAGTACACGCCGCGCTTTCCCGTGCCTAATATGCCTATTCCAATTTTGTTTGGTTTCATGATCCTTGCCGCTTATGACGGCTCCTCCTCTCAAGGAAGTATGATTTCTTCCACATACCAGTCGTCAAACCATGCCGTACCGTCCGTGAGCTGATTCGCTTGGAAATACACCTGCAAATAATGAGCGTTCGCTCCAGGCGTGATCTCCAGCTCATAGTACGTCCAATCGGTATCGGAGCTTACCTCTTGCCAGTTGTAGGTCAGAGTGGATGTCTGGTTCTCCCTGATCTGTCTGAACCCAAACTTGACCTCCCCCGTTGTGGAATCGTTTTTCACCCAGCCGCTAAGTACGTATTTCGCTCCTGCCTGAACGGGAATAAAACCTAATGAATTAACGACGTTATACACGTTTTGACTGTCCGGCAGCAATGCAATCGCATATTGTCCACTATGCACGGTATTCTGGACCCAGCTTCCCTGACGCATAAGCCAGCCATCAGGAGTCGTGCCTGCACCTGTGCCTTGTTCAAAACCCGGGTTGTACAGCATATTATAATTAACATTAATCTGCAGCGGCACAGTCTGTACGGTGTTTCCATCCGATACAAGGATCGTCGCCAAGTATTGGCCCTCCGGCACTTCGGCCGGCAGGTATACTGACCCGGTAACGGTCATCTGTCCATTGCCGGCCAAAGTGAATACGCCAGGCAACTGCAGCGTCATCCCCGCAGGCAGCAGCCCCGGACTTAACGCAATCTGCTTATCCTCCGAATCGGTATTCGTCACGCTGATTGCAAACGAATAGTTGCCGCCCTTGTTTGTTGTAATCGACGCGGGAACAGCTTCCACTTGAACCCGGTCTATAAATTCCTCTACATAGAAATCATCAAACCATGCGGTCCCGTTCGCAGCGTTGCCCGATTCCAGGTAAACCTGCACATAACTTGCCTGGGAAGCAGCTCTAAGCTCCAGCTCATAGTACGTCCAGTCGGAATCGTCATCGACAGTTTTCCACGTATAGCCGATTGTAGACGTTTGGTTTTCTCTAATCTGCCTGAGGCCGATTCTGACCTCTCCAGTTGTGGAATCGTTCTTCACCCAGCCGCTCAGCTTATACCGGGCTCCCGGCGTTACAGGCATCAACCCCGAAGAATTAATGACATTGTAATTACTGTTAGGGTCGGGATTCAAAGCAACGGCATACTGTCCGCTGTGTACCGCATCCTGGACCCAGCTTCCCTGACGCATAATCCACCCTTCCGGCGACGAGCCTACTTCAGTCGCTTGCTCAAAGCCCGGATTATGCAGCATATTGTAATCGACAACGATCGTAAGCGGCACCGCTTGAACGGTATACCCACCTGTCTGGATCCCTATGGATGTTTCGTATACCCCTTCGGTTATCTCCATTGGCAAGTACACCGAACCGGTGACTGTCGCTTGCTCTTGTGCAGGCAAGGTAAAAGGTTGCGGCAGTTGCATCGTTATTCCCGAAGGTAGTGGACCGTTATTCAACGTGATTGGTAAATTCCTTGAAGCGTTGCTAGTCATATCCAATGCAAACGAATAAGCGCCGCCCTTATTGGTGGATATGACCGCCGGTTCTGCCGCTGCTCGCAGCAAGTCCGTATACGAATAGGCAATCGACTTCATTATAGTGACTGGGGCTCCCTTATATTCAAACTCGATCTCCAACCGAATCGGGTAACGGCCGCGTTCGATCGATGAGGCGATCTGAAAGCTGAATGCCATAGAATCGGACAATCCGCTGCCGATCTGCTGCAGCGACTGGCTTATCGGAGCCACATTAAAAGCTTCCGGCAGCAGCAAGTTGACATTTATATTTTCCGCGGAGCTTGGTGCTTGATTCGTCAAGCTTACCTGCAGTTCATTCAACTCACCTTGACCGAATATATGATTCTCGCCCAGTTCAAGATCGGCGAGTGCATAAGCGCCGGCTATAGGTCCCAGCAGCTTCTTCATTTGGTCAAGCGCATCCAGCATTTCCTGTTTCTCCGGATTCACTGCAGATGCATGAACCCAATCATTCAGATCACCCAGAATTCGCAAAGCCTTGAGCGTGTCCTTCGCTGCATCCGTCAAGCTTGGACTCACTTCTTCCAGTTCATGTTCAATCGAGGTCAATCGGGAATCCAATGCACTCATCTTGGCAATCCAATGGGAATGCGAAGATAACGCGGATGCTGCATTCCCCGCAACGATCGCTTGATCGACGGATGTCTGGAAAGGAACGATCCGATAGAGAAGCGCCTGCTCCGGCTCCATCGTCAAGATTAATTCGTCGTCAAATTCATCGATCGACGGGCGGGAATCTCCGAACAACAGCTCCGCATGATAGCCGGTCACGCCAAGCGGAACGGTTGCTTGCTGCGTTTCATCGCTGACATTGACAGCCATCACATATCGTTCGTCGCCATCTTCCCACATCGACCACTGAACGTCCCCGCTCTGCCCCTCACTAATCCTGTCCGCATCGACGACAAGACGGCCTATGACATCCAGCTCTTCCTTGAAATCCATTAGGCCAAGCCACAATGGCGAGTATCGCAACTGCCATCCTGCCTCATTAATGGAATAATAAGCGATTCCTTGCGACCCGTTGATAAAGGACTGATAGGCCATGTTTCTAACTTCCTCAATGGTTGGTAAATAAGGCCGTGTCGGCGGATTATACATCGCTTGCAGTACCGTCCACACCGGTTTATTCTCCCCGACCATCTGCTTGGCTAACGCGGTATGCTCTCCTACCAGCGAGATAGGTTGATCCGGAAGCGGATAGTAATCCGTTGCGAATATATCCGTTGATTTCGCAGTAATATCATAGGTCGCATAAGGGGCCTCGACCATATATACGGGATGTTTTTTGTCAATCGATCTTATCGTTAGATAGGCATTAATAAGCTCTTCCGAGGTTTTGCCATTATAAATGGGCTCATCCATAATCATCCATGCCAGAACGGCCGGATGGTCTTTGAATCTCGTTACAAACTCGGTGGTCATGGCCTCGTTTTCACCGACCTGCATGTTGTAATATAACGGGACCATGACCTTCAAGCCGTTAAGATCGGCGTCATCGAGCACATCTTCCAGCACATCGGCATTATTCGTCACTCTGCCCTGAACGGTGTTTACCCCTACCTCGGCCACATAGGGATAATCCGTCTGAAACACATGATAGGCGGCAATCGGAAAGAACGGCTCTTCATCCACGAGAAGCGTTCCATCCTCGCGCAGCATCTCTGGCGGATCATGACGGTAGATGGTCGATTGGGCCGTTTCAAGCACCGTATTCAAGCTGTCCAGCAGCTTGACTTCTACCCGGTAGGGCTCGTCCTTGGCCATCTGCGAAGGATCGAAGCCGAAATTCAACGGCTGCCCGGCGCTCGCCTGGGAATACGTAGCGATAGTGACGCCAGTCGATTGCCGATAGATGCGGGCTTCCGCATGCAGGTCCTCCAAAGGCTCTTCTGCCGAGAAGAACGATGCCCTGACCTGACCTTCTGTCACTTGGGAATAGTAGAAATATTGATCGGTCGCCAGCTCGATCATCGGTCTGTGCTTCAGCAGTTCGAAGGCCGCGTTGTCAAAGTAGACGGTGCCAGTGCCGTATAGCCGCAAATAGACTTTGACGAGCCCCGCTTCCAGCGGCGCCACGTCCTGAATGCTGATCCGCTGCCAATCGCCGGTAACGGAATCGCTCAGTATCGAGTGGATCGTATCGTATTCGAGCAGATGATTTTCGCTAATAATCTCATTACCCTTGTAATATTCCAGCTTGAAGCCTACCCCTGCCCCTTGCACCGAGACCCCTTTCAGCCAAGCCGAAATTTCATACGTCGCACCGGCTTCGTAGGGGATCGTTTGAACAATCCAAGGTTTCGTATTCTGCTGTGTTTGAATGGCCACGCTGTTCAATCCGGCATAGACCTCGCTGGTGGACAATGCAATCTCCGGATTTCCCCAGCCGGCCATCGCATCCCAATTAAGGGGATTACCCAAGCCAAGCTGCTCGAACCCCCCATTGCTCATTACATTGTCTCCGATATTTTGCGCCTGTGCGCGAGATGCTCCGATCAGATTCCCTATAACGAGCACTACCAAGAATCCCGTAAGGATCGCGATATCCCGGAAGCTGCCGACAATCGTTTTTCTCTTCACCGTAGTGCCAGTCACAATGAATCACTCCCACTTAAGAATAGTATGTTTCTTGCGGGTGAATCACATTGCACATTAAACCTTCGGATGACTGCGACCACTTCACATGGATGTCCCCATAGGGTGTTGGTATGGTGCCGGAGGCTTGATGGAATATCCCCTGAATTGGCTCTACTCTAAACCGCTTAAAACCCGGTTCCAGCGGTCGAATCCCCAGTATATACGCATAATAGAAGTAAATCGGGATGGCCGACCAACCATGACACAAGCTGCCCGCCAATCCGAAATCGGCCGCACCGCCTTTCGTTTCCCAGAAACTAGTTGCGCCTCGATACAGCATGCCGCCCCAATCCTCGGCAATGCTGCCAAACACAACAGTCCCGTATTGGTCCGGCTCATCCAGCAAAGCCTTGTACTTAAAGTAAGAATAGCTGAGCGTAACCGGTATGAACCCGTTGTCGGGAGCCGCCAGCTTTGCCCTCAACCGCTCTGCCGTCCCTTCGGGGCAAGCCCCGGCGCATAATGCCAAGGCTTGCGTCAATTCCGCATAATGATCCTCGCTGTCTCCGCCCAGATAGGTACGATATGCAAGCCTCTCGGCATCCCAGAACCGTTCGTGGAACGCTTTCTTCACCTGCTTGGCGATATGCAGATAATACTGCGACCGCTCTGCGCTTCCACAGTGCCTCTCCATGATCCCTGCCGCATCCAACGCCATTGCAAAAAATAAATTAAGAGGTGCGTCGCACCGAATATTCCCTTTGCTGTCGACAGCGGACTGCTTCCAATTGTGCATGCCCGGGGCCCAATCATAGAAGTTCCAGTACGCAGGATCCTCCGGCGTAACAAGCAATTGCTCCCGCATGCGATAGATATGCAGCTTCAGCATTTGATGAACATAGCCCAGCATTTGCTTTGCCTGATCCGTATTTCCGCTGTACAACAGATGCTCCTCCAATGCAACGACCCAGAGAAAGCTGAACGACGGAATGGCAATCGGCACGACCGAGGGGGCCGTTAACGTCAGGAAACCATCCTCCTTCAACCCTTCTGCCAATAGCCGGAAGGAAGCAGCCGGGAACTCGTATTCGCCGAAGCTGTAATACCCGCATAAAGCTTGATTCCGGGAGTCCATCGCATACAACGCTTGCTCGCGCCAAGGCGTATCCTCGTAATGCTCGTGCATGCATAGATGGAGAGTGCGGACGGCAATCTTCTCGATCTGCCGGTGCAGGCTGTCCGGACAATCGAATTTCCCTTTCGCTTCAACCGGATATTCAGCCGGCCTCAATCCGGCGTAATAGAGCACCAGCTTCTCCTTCACGCCGCTGATATGAAGCTGCAAATACCGGCCAGCCATTCTCTTAAAATAGTAGGTGAACATTTGCCGGCCATCCCCACACCGATATCGAACAGCAAAGTTTTTGCCGCGCGCATGGGATCGGACCCGAAGATCGTCCAGATGTTCGCCATATGCGATATCAATCGTTGTCCCAACCTCCGCCTCCAACTCCAGCTCCAGATAACCGCACTCTTCCCTCCCCAGATCCAGCAGCAGGTACAGTCCGCCATCCGCACGGAATAATTCAGGGCTTATGGCGCAACCTTCGGGCCGCGGCAGCGGAGACGGCTCCTTCTGTCCAACAATGACCTCCGGCAATCGATAGGACAAATAATCTTGCTGCATCAGCTCAGCAACCGTTGCGCCTTGAACCTCTTGACGCACATACAAGCCTTGGGACACGATATGCGCGGTGCATCGATTGTTCAGCTCAAGCTTGCGGATGGGTCTGGGGTATAACGCGGGACTCATCTCGGTCGTCCGATGCTCTGGATCATATCGCTTCCAATCCGCTTCCCGCTCATATTCAACGTCCCGCCATAAGGAGTGATTGGCCGCATCATATTCAAACGTAAATCCCAACTGATTCGTAATCTTGGGAACCGGCCCGCTCACATACGTCGGAGACACTCGATAATACGTGTCCTTCCCGCTGACAACCGTCGCACCCTCTGTTTCCAGCGCGTAGATTAACCCTGGATTTCCCTTTATATATTGAAAGCTGTCTTCTCCCTGATAGTGGGCGAGTATCGAGATGACGTTATTCCCACGCCGCAGCAAATGGCCGATCGCCAAACAATCATAGGCCTTATGGTCCGGATAATCGTCGTATTGCCCGGCATCTGCGAACGTCCCATTGATCCAAAGGACGTAATCTGAATCGACGGAAATATAGAATCCGGCATCTGTCATTGCTTGGTCAAGCACAAACTCATGACGAAATTCAACATACTGATTGACCTCATCCGGGCCGCCTTCATTCCAGATCCATACCGCGTGTTTGAAAGGTTCCATTGTTGCGGAGTTCCCCTTTTCCAACCTTATTTAACTTTTGCGTACCATTGACGTACACGATCTGTCACGACTTGTCCGCCGCTTTGATGCCATTCTTCCACAAACTTGTCGAATCTTTCGATAGGTTCATCGCCAATAATAATTTTGGTCATGACTTCCTGATATAACGTATGGTTCTGAATATCGGCGTATCCTTCGTATACACTGGACGGCACGCCTTCACCCGCTATTATCTTGGCATATGGCTGGTTGTCGATCAGAATTTGCTCTCTCTGCTGGAACAGGCTCGCGCGCTGTTCATCGACAGCCCCCCGCTCAAGCTCAAGCTGATAGAGCAGGTCTTCCAGACGAAAGATGAAATTATTTATAACCTTTGCCGAATTTTTCTCGAAGTCTTGTGGAAGAATGATTTTTTGCCCGTTTTCCACCTTATGATCAATTCCTTCAATCCCGAATATGACATCTTCCCTATTCGCAGGATCGTGGAACCAATCCAATATTTTCAATGCATTAATAATGGTTTCTTCCCCTTTATTCGCGATAACAAATTCTGGGCGGTTAATACGCGTTTGTGTCGTAAAGCCTTCGTAGCCCTCCACTTTCGGAACCGGCAACGCCGTTAACTGAACGTCCGGATTAACCTGGTAAATACTTTCTATATTCGCGTGGGTGTTCTTATTAATATGGAACCAGGAACCTACCCGGTCGGCATTAATCTTGCCCGTCCAGTCCGCTGCCTTGTTCAAGAAGGTTTCATTGTCCAGGAAACCCTTCTCGTACATCTCTCTCAAATTGACAATGGCCGCCCTCATATTCGAACTGACTCCTGAATAAGTAATTTCTCCTTCATAAAGGTCCCACATTGGAAACCCTTCCCACATGGCTACTCCGTACATGCCGAACAGAACGTCCATCCACCGTCCGAACTCTCTCCCCGAGATTGGAATTTCATCGTTGGGATCTCCGTTGCCATTGGCATCCTGGTCAAGGAACGCCTGGAATACAGTCTCAAGTTCTTCCTTTGTTTGAGGCACTTTCATGTCAACGCGATCCAGCCAGTCCTGGCGAATGAAGGCTCCGTATCCCTCATAAAGCTCTACTCTTGGGATATAATAGATTTTCCCTTCACCCGTCGGATCTGAGGTGCGCACAACGTTCCAGATATCCTCTGGAATTTGACTCCATATGTTAGGTGCGTACTCAGGCAAGTATTCAGTCAGATCCGCCAAAGCGCCTTGATTAATCAACGTACCTTCAATTCCGCCCCAAGGCAGGAACACATCAGGAAGATCATTGCTTGCAATCCGCGTATTCAAACGTTGAATGTATGAAGCGCCACCTTCCCAAGGAACCAAAGGCGAAGTATAGCCTACTCCAGTCTTCTCCACCATCCACTTCGAATAAGGAGAATCCTTTTCGATCGCATTTTTGAAATTCCCATGGTTCCCCCATACTTCGATGTACGGGGTTTCTTTCTGCGTCTCCCCTTGCGAAGAGTTTGCCGTGCCTGCCGGTGTGGCCGTGTTGTTTGTTTCATTGCCATTCGGCCCGTTAGAGCACCCTGCAATAAATAGAACCAGTACCATCATGAACATCGCCATACGGTTGATTTTGTTTCTCTTTTCATTTTGCATAAAACGTAAACTCCTCCCCTAAATCTCGATTATGGTAAACAGTTAATAATCAACTGAACAACCCGGTTCGAATTACTTGACAGAACCTAACATGGCGCCTTTCACGAAATACTTCTGTAGGAACGGGTACACGAGCAAAATAGGAATGGTTGCAAAAATAATCGTTGCAGATCGCAGCGTCTCATTGCTGTATGGCAGAATCTCTCCAAATCCGCCTGCCTCCATATCGACATTCACGATGTATTCTCTTAGTTTCAACTGCAGCGGATACAAGGATTGGTCCTCGATAAACAATAACGGAATCATAAATTGATTCCATATCCCAACCGCATAGAAAATCCCTAATGTAGCAATTACAGCTTGCGAGGATGGCAGGACGATTCGGAACAGCAGCTGGAAATATCCGCAGCCTTCCATCTGCGCAGCTTCTTCCAGCTCTTTCGGGAGCCCTTTGAAGAAGGTCCGCATAATAATCAAATTAAAAGCAGTAACCGTATAGGGAATAATTAATACCCATATCGAGTTGTACAAGCCATACGAACGCAGCGAAAGGAAGTACGGAATGATCGGATAGCGGAAGATCATCGTAATCACGATCATAAACATTAAGATTTTCGCTAATTTGAACTCATTCTTAGAGAGCGGATAGGCGAATAATGCTGTAATCAGCAGACTAAGGAACGTTCCTGCAACCGTTGCGAATAAGGTAATGAAAAAAGAACTCCATAGCGGCTCCAGACCGAGAATGTACTTCCAGGAAGCCCATGTAAATTGCACCGGCCAAAGGTAGACTTGGCCTGCCCCCACTGCATGAGGTCCGCTGAAGCTCGTGGCCAAAACTTTAACAAAAGGTATAAGCATGACGATAGATATCAATCCCAGAATGGTAGCGTTCGTATATCGAAATATCAAATCACCTCTGGATTCTCGCGACGAGATCATTACCACAGCCCTCCATCCTCTTGATATCTTTTGGCCAATCGATTGAATACGACAACCAGTACGAGTCCGATTACCGATTGGAAGACGCCAATGGCAGTCGTAGAGCTGTATTGTCCCTGAACAATTCCAACCCGATACACATAAGTATCAATCACATCTCCGACCGGATAGGTCATTGGTGTCAGCAAGTTATAAATTTGCTCAAAACTCAAATCCAGGAAATTCCCAATATTTAATAGAAAAAGAATGACTACGGTTGGCATAATTAACGGTAATGTAATATTTAACACTTGTCTGATTCGATTCGCTCCGTCCACCATGGCGGCTTCATACATTTCGGGGTTGATGCTGCTTATGGCGGCAAGCAATACTATGGTTCCCCAGCCAGCGTCTCTCCATATACTGGTTAACACCGTTATTATCCGAAAGTATGATTCATCTTGCATGAACAGGATTGTATCCAGGCCGAACCACCCACGAACGGAATTGACAACTCCCGATGAAGACAGAAAATCAAACGTGAGCCCTGCAATAATGACCCAAGAGAAAAAATGAGGGATATAATAAATCGTTTGCAGCGATCTTTTGAATACGATATTTCGAATCTCATTAAACATCAGCGCCAGAACGACCGGAACGGGAAAGACGAACACGATGTTATATAAGCCTATAATGGCTGTGTTCTTTAACACTCTCCAGAACTGAGGGTAATCAAAGAGAGCCTGGAAATGCTTAAATCCGACAAACGGACTATCCATAATTCCTTTAAAAATCAGATAATCCTGGAAGGCGATGACAATACCGGCGAGCGGAATGTACCGAAACATAATTAAGAACACGACGCCCGGCAGAACCATCACATAAAGTGGCCAATATTTTCGAATATTTCTCGCGCCCCCTCTTTTCTTTATCCTTTCATTTGAAATCGCTTTCTTAGTTTCGTGCAATCTGTTTGCCATTTGCATCATATCTCACTCATTTCCAACTCAGACTTCTCAACGGTGAACACAATTAATTGATTGATTTCAATTGTAGCTTCTGACATTCGCAATAGAAATACGACAATCTTTATCGTTTGGTAAGACAACTATTAGCTAATACAGCCAAAATCAATCACTTCTATCTGCCATGCAACAGTTTCAAAAATGCCCGCAAATAAAGCTCATGCCCATAGTCATTTGGATGATTAATATTGTTAAGCAGTAAGCTTTCCGGAGTTTTGCCGGCAGCAAGTTCTGCTTCCCACACAGCATAGGTGTCGGCTACGCCCACGTTGTACCTTACCCCCAACTCGCATAGTGCGGCAGCGTAATCAACGGTTCTCCCGCTCGTACGTTTCCAGTCTGGATTTGGGGAGCAGGGAGTAACCAAAATTATGTCACAGGAAGTTTGATCACGCAGCCATTTGATCATCGTTTCAATATTTTCTACAAATTGAGATAATGGTATAGCACTATCTTGCCCTCTAGCAGATACATTCTGATCATTCATACCGTACCCTATCGTTACTAAATCAGGTCGTGTTGGAATGACGTCGCGCTCTATCCTGGCCAAACCACCCCTGCTTGTCTCACCGCCGATTGCTCTATTAACCAAGGCGACGTCTGCTCCCAATGCAGAACCATATTGCTCACATAAATAACGCGACAACCTGCTGAAAAATGTCCATTGCTCAGCGCTTGCTTCCCCCCCTGTACTGATGCTATCACCCAATACCGTGTAGGTCGCTTGCTCGCCTGCCTGAAGCTTGGCCAACGTCTGGGGCAGAATAGAGGAGGCTATTGCAGGGTCTATTTCACCCTCATAATGTTCTGCGATGTAGTCATATTGCGCATACACCGTGTAAGCTTGATTACTATAATCAGTGTACAAGGTATGGTCAAAACGTTTGATACCATACATGGGGTGCAAGGACCAATCCGGAATACGACTGTTTGGCGTACGACTTATGACCCCGCGTTCGTAATCGACTACATAATCCACATGCTCCTTGAACATCACATGTTCATCATTCGTATTCTCCTTTACAGCATGGCTTCTGACCACAACTCCTTGACGCAAAGGCATATATCGCAGATTTAATGCTTCTTCGCCCACAAATACAAAAGACTCGGCACGTTGTTGTTTAATCATCTCACTCATCAACCTTATCCCCGTCTAAATAATTTGGATTGTCTTTCTCTGTTTAATTGTAGGCCTCGTGAAAATCGAATGAAATACGACATTCTTTATGATTTAGTACGTCATCCTTTAGATAGCGCTTTCAAACAGCCCGTACAGCCTTGTCACTCCCTACTAAATCTTCTATACTGATGCTACGCTTCAGTCCGAATGGAGAGAGTATACATGCTGCTATATGTTTGGGAGAAATTTCAATCTATCAGCTTCTTCAAAAAGTTATTCTTATACTTTCTCGTATTGTGTATCATTCCAATTCTGATTATTACTCAAACCTTATATTCGCAAGGGAAAACGACCATTCAAACCTCCACTACGGATTTCATTCAGTTGTATGTCTCACAACTGAATACAACCTTAAACAACTATATTCTTCAAATCGATTACACCTCGAGAAGCATATTCAGCGATTACAATATGATCGCGTATTTGCAAGGAGAGTCGGTTTATTCGACCGGAGAACGTATTGAAAATAATCTGTTGATTTCCCGTCAGCTCCTCAGATTTTATGACCAGCTTCCCTACGTGGAATCGGTTCAAATCATAAGTAAAGAGGGCAAACCATACTCTACTGGCAATATTAATGCGCCTACAGATTATAAATTGCTGTTGGAACAAAAATGGTTTCAGGAGATTCTGAGGGCAAATGGCGAGCTCGTTATCACGCCCTATTATGGCAAGACAACGCTTAAGGAGAAGGAGTTCGATGTGTTTACTGCAGGGCGGCTAATCAAGGATCAACAAGGAAAGATGGCCGGCGTTATCTTGTTTGAGCTCTCCTCCGCCAGTCTGATTACGATGGATAACCGTTTATTCGATATCCGCGATCAATATCAATCCCAAATTTTGGTTTACAATAAATATGACGAGCTCCTATTCGATATAAGCCCCGAATATGGCGCATCAGATCAATCCATAATCAACCGGCCCGCTGAGCTGGATAACTCGATACTAAGCATTACGGATCGTTCCTCGGCAACGGGCATTAATGTGGCCGTATTCGTCCCCGTTAAAAATTTATATAAACAACTGGAACATTATAAACGCCTATCCATTTTGATTACATTATTAATATTGGTTATTATCATTCCCGCTTCGATTTGGATCAGCTATCAAATTACAAGGCCCATTCAAAGACTCATCTATAGTATGAAACACGTAGAGCAGGGATACTATCGTCCGATCCTGGGGTCCCAGCATTCAGACGAGCTTGGTACATTAACGAAGCACTATAATCAGATGATTGTGCAGATCAAACATCTCATTGAAGATGTGTTAGCCTCCAAAATCAAACATAACGAAGCCCGTTTCCTTGCTTTGCAAAATCAGATCAATCCGCATTGGCTTAACAACACGTTAGAGTCCATTCGAATGGAGGCGCAGTTGAACAAGGCCCCTACCGTAGCCAAGATGATCCAGACACTCGGCAAGCTTTTCCAGATTGCTTTAAACAAATCGAACCGCAAAAATCAAATTCGCCATGAAATGGAGTATATAGATACCTATATTGCCCTGCAAAACATTCGATTTGACAACCGTTTTCATCTGCATGTAGAGCTTGATGAACAATTGCTCGATATACAGATTCCCAGAATTATCTTTCAGCCTTTGATAGAAAACAGTATTATTCATGGATTTCTGAGGCATGACCGTCATTATCATATTTATATTAATGGGAGTATCGGCGTTGATAGCTGTACGATCTCTATCAGAGACGATGGCGAGGGGATGACGGAAGAGGAACTGGCGTTCATTCGAACTAGTGTGCACGATCGAAGCGCCGAAGAGGAATCTACCCATTCTCTGGGCCTAAAAAATGTTGTCGAACGCCTGCAATTGCATTACGGCGAAGCATTGGCCTTTCATATCGATTCATCTCCAGGCGTAGGCACAAATATAATGATCTCCTTTCCTGTCAACCCTATCTGAATGTAAAAGGAGCCCTGTCATGTACAAGGTATTATTGGTCGATGACGAAAACAGAATCACGCGCGGCTTGCAACAGATCATTCCTTGGGAGCAATTACGTTGTATCGTAGCAGGTACCGCATACAATGGAGAAGCAGGCTTGAAGTTAGCCGAGGAAACGAAGCCCGATATCATCATTACGGATATCAATATGCCTTACATGAACGGTCTGGAGATGATTGCCGCGCTTAAGCAAAATAAACATTCGATTAAATTCATTATTCTAAGCGGATATTCCGATTTTCAATATGCCCAAAAAGGAATTCAGTTCGGCGTTTTAAATTACGTGCTTAAACCAGTGGACGAACATGAATTAGAGAGAAGTATTAGGCAAGCCATTACTGAAATTGAAGATGAACGCCTTAAAAACGATCAAATTGCAAGCTTGCAAGCTCAGTACGGCAAATTTAATCCAGGGCAAGCTCCGCTTGATGCCGAAGTGCCAGAAGGACACCGGCAAAAGGGAATGATCCAGGACATTAAAAGTTATATAAATGAACATTATGCAGAAAATCTATCGCTTGTCGCTTTAGCTGATCTTTTTTTCATTAATCCCAGTTACTTAAGCCAGCTGTTCATGAAAAAAACGAATACTACTTTTCTTAATTATTTAACCTCCGTACGAATAAGCAAAGCCCAACACCTGTTAAAGGAGACAGACCTTAAAGTGTACGAAATCAGCAATCAGATTGGATACAAAGATACCAAATATTTCAGTAAAATATTCGAGAGGACCACCGGTTTAAAACCTGTCGAATACAGGAATCGGCAGGTTTAAAATCATAACGGGTCCGATAGACAGTGAGTACTTATGGGCCGACTTTATCCCAATTGATGAGCTTTTCAAGCAATATCGATAATAGAACACCCATAATAAATCCATTCGTAAGCAAAGGTTGCAAGAGCGCGGGCATTCCGCTAAACAGAGTCGCGTCTACATTCATAATGCAGACCCCTACCAGAAGAGGGAGCGCCAAACGATGAATCGTAACGGAATTGAAATCATAACCTTTAATGCCTTTTAAGGATGTCCCCAATAATTGCAAATACGCGGCAAACAATACCGCATTCCCCACTGTTATAGGCAAGGTTGCCAGAATTCCCCCGAGAAATGGGATTATCCCCAGCAACGACATCAACCCTCCGCCAATTAAAAAGGGTTTGCGATCGAAGTTTCTTGTGCTTTCCAAAAAACCGATGCTAGAGGCAAATGTCGCATATGAAACCAGTCCCAGAACGGACGCCGGAATAGAAAACAAGCCTGTTAGCACATACGAACGTCTCAATTGGCTTTCCGTTGCTTTTTGCTGCAATAAATTAGAAACGGCTCGGACGGATGCGATCGTATTGCTTAAATTCACGAAGCTGGCCAAAAATGTAACCGCGATAATGCTGACATTTAAATTTGGCTTTCCAAACGGGAATATCGGGAAGCTTAGTGAAGACTCAACGTCAACGGATTGTCCTGACGGAAACACAAGCACATACAAGATCCAGCCTACGACCATTCCGATAAGGATGGAAAAGTTCCCGATCGCCGGTTTCCCTTTTATTTTGAGCAAAATGACGAATATGGCAATGCCTATGGAAAACAAACTTACGGGCATGTCCAATACCCCATCTGACGAGGTCTTCAGCATGCCCTTGAAAAAGATTAAAATCAATTGAAACGTTAATAAAAACAAAAAAACATTCATGACCATCGGCGTAAAGATTTTTTGAATAAAGCCAAGGAGATTCAATGCCCCTAGCGTCGCAACAACGAATCCGGCAAGCAACATCCCGGTGGCAATGCCTCCGCCAATCGATGTCAAGCTCATGCCCATGGAAGAGGCAGATGCGCTTAAAGTTAACGTTAACCCCCACATGACTCCGGAATGTCCTTCCAGAAGCGGATATCGGTGGCCGATAAACCCCTGCAGCATGCAAGCAATTCCCGTAAAGATCAAAGAGCTTCGCAAAATTCCGGCTATATCATGTGTCGGCAGATCGAAGGCTGAGCCCACAGATAGAGGAACAACGACCGTATTGGCAAAAATAAAAAACAACCATTGTACAGAAGCAAGCGGTAATGTCCATGATGTATGTTTTCGCATGTTTTCATTATCCTATGTTTTGTTTAATTGTCAACATGAGCTGTTCCATCGTTCTATACACCTAAACCAATACACGGCATCGAATTGCGATTTTACCAAACCGCAAATTCGAGGCCGTGTGTTTTGGTTAATACTATCATTCCTCTAAAGCAAAAGATCATTCCATGGTCGATATCAACGATCCATGTCTGCAAACTCCCTATCTTGAACCTCGGCCAAGCGAACGAATAAACGCTCATGCATTCGTTTTTGAAGTTCGACATAGACGCCCTCAAAAGCGTCATCGAGGAGGTTTTCCGTTTCATACGGGTCGTTTTGGGCATGAATCAGGCGGATGGCCTTTACGGTAGAATCCCTTTTCTCGACAGCGTAGAAATACGTCCCGTCAAACAAAGCTCGCCAGTTTCCGACGCCAAGCAAAACATCCTGCTGGCAAACGCCTTCCCCGCTGGTAATCCAGGCCGCCTGCGATACGCCGGGCAAATTCGTTGAAGGTTTTATGCCGGCCAGCTCAAGCAGCGTGGGCATAACGTCCACCGAATTGATAAGCGCGTCCGTCCCTTTTCCCGAAGGAACCCCTGCCTCCGGCCCCCATGCGATAAATGGAGTCCGGTAAGCATTCTGGTACGGCAAGCTCTTTTCGCGCAGAAAATTGTCACTCAACATATCGCCATGGTCCGATGTAAAAATGACAATCGTATTTCGGGACTCTCCCGTCCGCTCTAGACAATCCATCACACGCCCGATCTGCTCGTCAAGGCAAGTGATCATCGCGTAGCATTCCTTCAGAAAAATGCTGGTGAGCTTGCGGAAACGCTCAGGAACATTGGGATCCAGCGTCAACTCCGTTTCGTCATACCTATCCAAATACCGCTGCGGAAGCAATTGGGTCAGCAGCGACTGAGGAAATGTGCCGCAAAATGCCAACGGATTGGCGACATTCAGCATCTCTTCCGTCAATCCAAGCTCCAGGCTTTGGTTCAACTCGCGTATATATTCTCGCGTTGCCGGCATACCGTACAAGGCCGGCATCGTGGCAATATGCGGTTCGCTGTAATTCAATTGCAAAAGCCACGGCTTGCTTTGGTGCCGCTCGATAAAGTCCATCGCGATTTCGCTGCGCACTTCGGCTCCATATCGGCCGTAATACTTCGTGTCCAGCATGCCTCGTTCGTCGTATATCGGCGTATCCCAGTGGTGGTCGCCGCCCGTTCCGTACCAGTGTTTCCAGCCGAGTCGATGCTCCGGTCTGACCCATCCGTCCTTTTCCTCGATCTCGTCCAGGCCGAAATGGGATTTGCCGACAAAACAGGTTTCATAACCTGCCTCGCTGAAATACTCCGCCACGCCTTTAAAACTAGGCGTAAATAAATCCGCATTGCTCCTTACTCCATGCTGGTGCGGATATAAACCGCTTTGCAAAGAGGTTCTGTAAGGCGCGCACACGGGCGACGCAGATACGCTGTTCGAAAAGGTTACGCCCTCCCGCGACAATTTGTCGATAACCGGTGTTTCTACATCCCGGTTTCCGTAGGCGCCAACCGCTGTTTTACGCAGTTGGTCGGCCACAATAAGCAGTATATTCGGTTGAATCATCATGCAACGCCTCCAAGCTGAGATGGCAAAAGATCATTCCACGGTCGAGCGCTTTTGAAAGCCTTTAATCTCGATGACAGGGCGGACCGATAAGTCCGTCTCATCTGGTTGGGCTTCAAAAAGCAGTCCTTTTTTCTCCACGCAGGTGACCGTCATCGTGATCGTCTCCCCTGGGAATAAACTTTCGAACGCCCCATCCGCAAGGAGCCAGAATCGGTCGCTCGTTTCTTCCGGATAGAGATGCAAAGCAACGACAGCGCCCGAATTTGTAATCCGGTAACGATAGTTGTGCTCCGGACCACTCAAGCTCTCGTTTGTCCATTGTTCAACCAATTCTATATCAAGCCTGGAGTCCTCCAGTTCCAACGCAGGCGCATAAACGGCCTCATCCCTGACGGAGAAAGTATACAGATTGCGGTTTTCGCCCGATGCAGCGCCTTCCAGCGTCAATCGTACAAAGAACAGCTCCTCCCCCGTTCGCGGCACTTCGAAAACAAGCTCGCCGATCTCAAGCGCTTTGTCCGCTTCGGAAACTCCCAGGAATTGCTGTTCATGAAGCAGTTGCCCGTGTGCGTTAAGAACCTGGGCAGTCACTGCGGATTGCTCCGAACCACCTGCGCGATGAACAAAGATCCCTGCTTTAAAGCTCTCGCCAGGCTTATAGTTTAAGCGACGGTAATCAAGCGACACATGGTTTGGCGAGAATGCTTTCCTTGCCGAGTAATACGCCATTTTGCCTTCGCCGTAATAATCGACCAGGTTCGTACAGGATACGTTCGGCCAAGGCTCGTTTAATTGCCAAATAATGCTGCCGCTATTCCGGAACTTCCGTCTGCGGTTCGCTTCCAGTATGAAACGCAATCCTTCCGACTGGATCCATTGACTGCAAGCGACGAACGTCTCCAGGTCAGGCACGGCCCCAAACATGTTAAGCTCGCGGCTGTAGGTATCCCACCATTCTCCATGATGGCGCCACACGCTGCTGTTCTCCATGGACGCAGGAGCAAGATGCGTCTCGCTCAAGCATTTCCGAATGCTCTTTGCCGAGTTTAAGCCATCGACTCCGAACTCGCTATGGAATAAGTTATCCGACTCTCCATACAGCTCATAATGATTCGGATTTCCTTCATACTTCCACCATCCGTGTATATCATGGCTTACGCCCTTCTCCCGGGTAATATGTTCGACGGGACCGGAAGCCGAGGTAGGCAGGAACAACCGCTGCGGATCATAGGCTTCGACCAGAGCCTTCAACATGGACAGATTCTCATCCTCATAGGTCGACGGCACTCGGGATTCGCTCATCAGCTCGTTGCCGCCGCTCCAGACGCTCAAGCTTGTATGGTTCCGACGGTCCTTAAGCGCCGCAATAGCGGATTGCTCCAGCAACGCAAGAAATTCCGGCCGCTTGGAAGGGACATTATCGATACCGGAGCTGGATTGAATAAATTCCTGCCAGACCATAATGCCATGCCTGTCGCATAAGTCGAAAAATTCCTTCTTCTCGACAATTCCCCCTCCCCATACTCGAATCATATTGATGTTGGCATGTTTTGCCAAACGAACGATCCATTCGTATCTGGATAAGCTGACATTACCGTACAAATGATCAAGCGGCGTCATATTGACGCCTTTGATATAGACTTTCTTGCCGTTGATGACAACGGTATAAGGGAGCGCCTCCTCGGGACTGTCCACGTTGCTGACGTAATTCAGGCTCCGAATTCCTACCTTGTATATTTTTTCGTCGAGCAACGATTCTCCATGATGTAGGAGAATACGCATCTCATACAAAGGCTGTGCACCGTATCCGTTGGGATACCACAATTCGGGAGCTTGGATCCGAAACTCGGTGGAGTATGAGCTGTCGTCGGCAGGAATGACCGCCGCCTGCTCGCCTGCCTGATTTCCTTGCGGATCCGACAGGATCACGCTGATTGTCAATTGTCCCGCGATACTTCTATAGGAACGAATATCCGTCGATACGGTTATAATGCCTTCCCCTTCGGAATCCACATCCGATCTTACATAGACATTGTCCATGGAATGGGATTGATGAACCTTGAAGACTACGTCTTCCCATAACCCTATATTGACCAGCCGCGTCGAGAAATCCCATTTATAGTTGAAACGGCTCTTTTGGGTAAAGGTCTGCGACGTTTTTCCGATTTGCCCCATCTCATCCGGTACATGCTTGAGAATCATCATAAGCTGGACCGTATCTTTTTGCTTAAGTACCTCCGTTACATCCAGAACGGCCGGGTGGAACATGCCTTTATGCTCCCCTAGCCACTGGCCGTTCATATAAATGATAGCTTCATAATCCAAGCCTTTGCATATAAGCTCTATTTTCTCGCCTTCAACATCCGGCCGGGGAAACTCCGTCTTATATACCCACCAACGATGCTCCACCCATTCGCACAGAAGACTGTTATTGTCTTGGTACGGATTGTCGATCAGCCCCGCCCGGAACAGGTCGTAATGCACGCCTCCCGGAACGGTTGCCGGCATCCAATCCGTTACTCCCATGAGCTCCATGCCGGTTTCCGCACTGTTTCGCAGCATCGGCACCCAAGGCCAAAACCCTTTTACCTGCCACTCCATGGCCGATAAGGAAATTTCCATAACGCTCCACACCTCTTCTGTTTGTATACCTGACTAAGGTTCTACGACCGCAAGCTCTTTCGATATTCATTCGGCGACATTCCCGTCTGACTCTTGAACACTCTTCGGAAGGTCTGTTCCGTATACCCCACCTTCTCCGCAATATTGTAGATCGGATCATCCGTCTGTTCGAGTTGCTTCTTCGCTTCATCTATCTTGATAGAAGCCACATATTGCAAGAAATTTTGGCCCGTTTCTTTGCGGAATAACCTGCTGAAGTAAGAAGGATTCAAGTTCACTTGCTCCGCTACGAGATTTAAAGAATGATCTTGGTCAAGAGTCATCGCGATATATTGTTTGGCCGATTCGATGATTTGCGTTCCTTTACTTTCATTCTCCCGTTCGATCAGCAGGAAGCAGGAGATAATCCATTCTTGCTTAAACCATTGTTCGATCTCTGTAAAGGACTGTGCTTTGAGTATTTTTTCATAGCCGTTTTTGTTGAGCAGCTCGTTAACCGCTTCGTAAGAGAAGTAGTTCAACCCTTGAATCATGGCGTCATAGAGCATCAGGAAGATTTGCCGGTAGGTTTGATCCGAATACGTTTTTAGTCGGATGATTTCCACGAACTCGTTGAAGCTGCTTTCCACCTCCGACTGATTCGCGCTCCGGAGCTCCTTCACGATTTTTTTGCTTGTATCAAAGGGATATTCGAACCGATCCTTCACTTTTATCACATCATTTATATCCAAAATTTGTTCATCCTCTCGGATGATGCGATACTGCAAGGCTTCTATCGCTTCTAAATAGGAGTCCCTTAGCTCGAACACGGAATGCCTGAGTCTTCCTAAACCTAAGGTAGCCCGGAATTTCAGATACGTCTTGATCGACATAATCAGCGCCTGCGTAATCTGCTTGCTTACCTGCTCCGCCTGCGCATCGCTTAGATCTCGCGGATAATACAAGATGAAGATCGTTTGATTGACCTCGGATCTTCTAAACGAATCGCCCTCCAGATGATAATGGCGGATCAAGTCCTCGAAAATATTAGACATCGCCGCGTGAACCAAAGCTTCATCTTCCACTTTAAAGCTTTTGTATAACAGATAATCCCCGGCATCGATAATAAAGGCAACACATTTTTGATCGTGGGGAATTTTGTGCCGTTTTAACAAATCAGGCAAATCTTTTTCCGATTCGGAGTAATAGCCGGCCAATAAAGCAGACAAAAACGATCTTCTCAGTACCGGTTCGTTTATCTGCAAATCCTCTTTGAGTAATTGCCATCTGGCACGCAGCCAAGACCATTCGTCCTTGTTGTCGATCTGGCCCTCCAGAGCGTAATTTTCGGCTTTCAACCATTGATAAATAGGGGCATACAGCCTTCTCGAATTGATGTAGATGATGACTCCGCCCGTCACAATGGCCAAAAGGCTGATCAAGATGGTTACCCAAATAATCTCGGCTACAAATCCAGCCTGAGCATTTAGGGGAATCAATAGAGCCGTATAATAGCCGGTCTTCTCCGATTGAATATAAAGCGCGGTTAGATTGGACGGCTTGTCCTTCCAAATGTCGAATTGCCGCTCATTCCCTTTGATCCATTCGAGTCCCTTCGCTGCTTGACTCCCATCGATGTTCCCCTGTTTTCTGCTTAAAATAGGCTGAAGCTCGGTATCCAAAAAGTACAAGTCGCCCATTTCAATAAAATCAATATCCCTTAAAATATCGGCAAATGCATTGTGATTCATATGCACAGTCAAATAAGCCCGGGGCGTCTTGGAGAAAGCAGGCAGCGCGATGGTATAGGAAACGACGCGAAAATTAGCGTTTGTCTGGTAATGCCACTCGCCAATCGGTCCGTGCTTTGGATAATCGGAGATCCACTCCTGATCCAGCATCGTTATATACCTGTCGTTAAACAACACCGCTTTGCTGTCGACGAAATAAAACGACACGCCATAACTGCCTTCAATGGATTGATTGAGCAGAGCCAGCTTTTCTTGCGCGTCCATCATTTGCTGGGAGCTTAACGAGCTGCTGTTCGTTTGGGCTGCCCTGACAAGATCCGCATCAAACACCAGAGAATACAACGCTTTCCTTGCCGCTTCCAATCGTTCGTCTACCCGTGATTGCAGCTGCCCCAGCATATTCATCCGGGCCTGATAATTTTGTTTCTCCATATTGTTTATCGTTATGTTATAGCTAATGGAGGAAATAAGAATAATAGGCACCACGACAGATACAAGTCCATAACCAATCAGCCTGTAAAAATATTGTTTGGAACGCCGTTTTTTCAGCAGTTGCTTTAATAAGCGAATCATCTTTCCCCCACCTTCCCTTCATCCGGCAGACGTTTAAGTCTTGCAGGACGAGGTGCGGGTTAAAAACCGCCTCATATAGCAAGCCAGTAAAGTCGTTTTTTTGCATAGACAGGAAGCCCGGGAGAATCCCCCAGGCCTCCATTATGATGTCATCTAGCCGTTCATAAGATCATATTGCGCTTTAAATTCTTTCATCATTTGCTGAACCGTTGGATTTGCCTTCAATTGCGCCACGTATTTATCCCAATCTTCCATGCTGGCTTCGCCGGTCGTAACTTTAACGATTGTAGCATCCAAATCCTTAAATACGTCCGCATAACGGTCCGAATACGTTTCGGAGATCAGCGTGTCGAACAGGCTAGCGGAAGTAAGCTCAATGTGCTCATCGATACTTTTAATTAACTCTTCTTCAAGGCCGTCAATCGTGAAACCGTTTTTGGTAACGTCATTGTACGGTCTGTATTTGTTAAGGAACACGATCGTGCCTTGTCCCGCCTCTTCGTCGCGCAGCTTGACCTGGGCTTCCGTATCGTTTACTTTCTGGCCCTCTATGCTGTCGTAATGAACGCCTTCGATTCCATAATTGATCAGATTGTTGATTTCCTCCGAAGCGGTTTTGTCCAAGTAAGCCAGAATTTGCGGAACCTTCTTCTTATCCACGCTGGACGGGATTAACCACATGCCATAGTAGCCCAGCTTTTGTTGGCCCGTATAACCTCCCGGTCCCTGGATCGGACTCAGGTTCGTGAAGCTGGCTTCAGGAAGTTTTTTCTGAATGTCTACCGTATATTCGCCTGCTGCATGCAGAGGAGTGCTGTACATGCCGCCAAGTCCTTGGACAAGCATATTTTTCATGTCGCTGTTTTTCATCAGGAAGTACTCTTTCGGCATTACTTCGTTGGCATACAGATCATTCATATACGCCAAGTATTCCTTATAGTTATCCGTCATCCAGTTCAACAACATCATATCATCTTCAAATTGCGGCTCATGGACGCCAAATGCCCCAAGCAGGGACAGGCCTCTCCCGACTAATCCGTAAGTGTCTTTTTTGCCATTGCCGTCTGGATCCTTCTCGCGGAAGGCGATCAACACTTCTCTTAACTCCTCTAATGTTGTCGGAGCTTTCAGATTAAGCTTGTCCAGCCAGTCTTTTCTCACCATGAAACCGTCGGCATTTAACCCAACGGGACTTGGAATGCCATAAATTTTGCCGTTAATCTTCGAATTGTTCCAGATCAACTCCGGAATTTCCGTCATATTAGGGTAGGCGCTCAAGTCGAACTCGCTCAAATCGTGGAAAGCCCCTTGATTTATCGCTTTTACCAAAGTAGGCGCCTTGCTGTTGAATGCATGCACAAGATCCGGGAGGCCGTTCGCAGCCATAACCAGATTGAGATTCTGATCGTAGTTGGATACCGGAACAACCTGAATATCCAGTACCGTGTTTGTTTCTTCTTGCAGCTTTTTGAATATGGAGCTGTTCTTGATATCAGCCGGAGGCTGGCCCCAGACTCCTGTCAGCATGCTGATGGATGTCGCTTCCTCATTCGCAGGCGTATTCGTTTCAGTGCCATTGGCGGCAGGACTGCCCGCAGGCGCTCCGTTATTTGAATTGTTGCCTGCGCAAGCTGTTAAAAATACAAGCATTGCCGATATGATTATCGCCGTTTTTTTTCTAACGTTCATGGTCATAACTCCCCTATTATATAATTATTTATCCCTTAACCGAACCGAGCAATACGCCCTTTGCAAAATGTTTCTGTAAAAATGGGTACACAACCAATATAGGAAGCATAACTAACACAAGAGAGGCCATCTTGATCGTCTCGGAAGGAGGCGGAACCCGGTTAAACTCATCGAAATTAATCGATGAACCCATACTCGTATTCGACTCAATGATCATCTGTGATAGAAATACCTGCAGAGGCCATTTTTGCGGATCCTGGATGTAGAAAATACCCGAAAGATAAGTATTCCATAGGCCGACTGCAAAAAACAATGAAAATGCTGCCATTATTGGCTTTGACAATGGCAATATGACTTTTTGGAAGATTTGCAGATCGTTAGCGCCATCGATATAGGCCGCTTCTTCCAGACTTCCGGGAATGCTTTTATAGAACGACCTGACTACAAACAAAGCCCATGGATTCGTTAATCCCGGCAAGATCAAGGCCCACAAAGAATTCATCAGGCCAAGCTCTTTGATTAACAGATAGCTTGGAACTAATCCTGCGTTAAAAAACAGAATCAGCAGCACCATGTAAGTGAAGAACTTCCACCCCGGCATGCCGTTTTTGGTCAGCACGTAGGCGAAGGTCATCGTAAAAAACAGATTTAATACCGTACCAACCACGGTAATAAACACCGTGGACTGGAGCGAGTTCCACAGTTGGCCCGTCCCTAGAACAAATTTATAAGCATCCAGGGAAAAGTCTTTAGGTATTAATAGAAATTCTCCCTGAACATAGGTATCCGGATCCGTTAATGACACCGAGAATACATAAAAAAACGGAAATAACATCGTTAATGAAATTAGAGTCAAAACGATATAGTTTACGACATCTCCGAATTGGAGTTTTCCCTTTGTCATCGCTCCTTCCTCCTTCGATTATTAATACAATCCATCTTCGCCGGCTTTTTTGGCAAGATAGTTGCCTCCTACCACAAGAATAAGTCCGGCCACCGACTTGAACAGTCCGACCGCTATACTATAACTAAAGTTTCCGCTAAGAATGCCCTGCTGGTATACATAGGTGTCGAATACTTCCCCGACATTCTGCACCATAGGGTTCAACATTAACAGAATTTGTTCAAACCCGACGTCGAGCATGTCCCCCAATTTCAAGATCATCAGAATTACGATCGTAGATCGGATGGCCGGCAATGTCACATGCCATATTTTGCGTAATCTTCCGGCCCCGTCAACGGTTGCCGCCTCGTACAATTGTTGGTCCACTCCCGCGATCGCCGCAAGAAAAA
Source organism: Paenibacillus sp. MY03 (assembly GCF_002165585.1). Taxonomy (NCBI): domain Bacteria; kingdom Bacillati; phylum Bacillota; class Bacilli; order Caryophanales; family Paenibacillaceae; genus Paenibacillus; species Paenibacillus sp. MY03. The sequence goes on from NZ_MXQD01000007.1 coordinate 268,837, forward strand.
TAATCGTTCCCCAACCCACTTCCTTCCAAACATTTTGCCCGACCAGCAGACCGTAAAAGTATCGCGGCTCCGACAAAATAGATATTTCCGCAAACCCCATAAAATTTAATGCCTTATTCAGAAACCCGATATCGAAGGAAAAGAACAAGAAGGTAAAGCTCACTACGATAACCCAAGATAAGAAATGCGGCAAATAAATAATGGTCTGCGTGATTCTCTTGAAAGCTTCCGCCCGCACCTCATTTAACATTAAGGCCAAAACGATAGGAGCTGGAAAAAAGAAAATCAGATTCAAAATACTGATGGTCAACGTATTTCGAAGCAAAGGCCAAAAATCCCCATAGGTAAAAAATGTTTTGAAATTTTCAAAGCCTACCCATTCGCTTTCCCAAAAGCCTTTGAACGGATTGTAGTCTTGAAAAGCCAACAAAATTCCCCACATCGGCAAATACTTCATAATCAGGAAAAACAGAAAACCGGGCAAAGCCATGAGGTACATCCATCGGTAACGAATGATCCGTTTCCAAAGAACAGATGAACGTTTTGATGTCTGACTTGTTGGTACATGCTGATCAAACGTTTCTAAACTTGCGATTTGACTCCCCCCCCTTCTAAGCTGTCCGCAACGCTAAGGCTAAATATATCAGAACAAAATCCAACTAAAAGATTGAATATTCGACACAGGCTGCATGTGCGAAAAGTCATTGACACATCAGGCCTTGGGCATCTTTACGATCATTTTTTTACATACGAAGAGGGGCTGAGGTAAAGAAATGATCGCTTGCAAATTGCTTGCTCTGCGTATCCCGACAACGCAAAAAAGACACCTGATAAGGTGTCTCCCTGATATTCTGTTCTTAATCCCTATTCCGTTGGAGGTTGCGATCGTTTCGTAAAGAGCGCCACGGCAAGCGCAAGTAGGGCGAAAATAAAGCCGAACAGAAATGCATTTTGCACGCCCGAAACCATTGCCTCCGTTAGTTCGACCGGAGCGGTCGGATCGGACGATTTCTCCAGATAACTGCGTTGCCCTGCAGTCATGATGCTGATAAAGAACGCGACTCCGATCGCACCCGCTACCTGGGACAAGGTATTGAGAATAGCCGTTCCGTGAGGATAATAACGCCGCGGAAGCTGGTTCAAACCATTGGTTTGCGCCGGCATCATGATCATGGAGATAGACACCATCATACAGACATGCAAGATGATAAACGTCATCTTGGACGTTTCCGCCGTTACCTGCGTAAAGAACCACATCACGACCGCTAATAGCACAGCCCCGGGAATAATCAACGCTCGGGGACCAAAACGGTCAAACGCCTTTCCGGTTAACGGGGAAAGAAACCCGTTCAAGATACTGCCCGGCAGCATAATCAGTCCCGAAGCATAGACGGTCAGACCAAGAGCCCCCTGAAACAAAAAGGGAAGCAGAGACATCGTCGAGAACATCGTCATCATCATAATGCACAACAGAATCGTTGTAAAAGTAAACAAGGGGTATTTGAACGCACGCAGATCCAATAGCGGATCCTTCAATTTCAATTGACGCAGCACGAACAAAAGAAGCGCTGCAAAACCCACCAAGATGACTCCGTAAACCTGCGGGCTGTCCCATCCCTCGCCGGAGCTGCTAAATCCATACACGATCCCGCCGAATCCTATCGTAGATAAAATGATAGATACAACATCCACTTTCGGTTTCGTAGGCTGAGAGACATTTTTTAAATATATGAATGCAAAAATGATAGAAAAGAGCGCGAACGGTATAACGACATAAAATAACCATCTCCACTCCAATGATTCCAGAATGACACCCGAAAGCGTTGGCCCGATAGCAGGCGCGAACATGATGACGAGTCCGATACTCCCCATTGCCGCTCCCCGTTTTTCCGGAGGGTATAATAAAAGGATCGTGTTCATCAGGACAGGCATCATTAATCCCGTACCTCCGGCCTGCAACAAACGACCGATCAAAAGAACCGAAAATCCGGGGGCCATGCCGCTAATGAGAGTGCCTAAGGTAAACACGATCATGGCGCCCAGAAAGACTTGTCTTGTCGTAAACCACTGCACCAGTAACGCGGAAGCCGGAATCAGAACGGCAACAACCAGCATATACCCGGTCGTAAGCCATTGCAGCGTCGAAGCAGACACATTCAATTCAATCATTAATTGAGGAAAAGCAACGCTCAACAGCGTTTCGTTCAATAAAGAAAAGAACGCCCCAATGATTAAGGAGATTAAGATCGGGAGTCTCTTTACATTCCCAAGCTTCAGAGAACTCGGAGCAGCGGTCGAAGTTGGAGTGTTCATCATTAACCCCTCTTCATTTGTTTCATATTTTTGCTCAACCCGGGAACACCCGCCGGAAACAGATAACGATACAGCACGACTACGGCAATGATCACCAGGGACATGACAATAAATATGTTGCTGTACACATAAGCCCCTTCATTTGTAATCAAGGGATTGAACTGCATGGAAGCGGTGCCCTTGTCGAGCATTTTCCCGACTACGCTCATGGCCATCGCGCCAGAGATGAAATTAATCATGGAGAGCAGTCCCATGCCTACGCCTGTTTCCTCTTTGGACAACGTCCGCGAAATCGTATTGGACATCGCGATCTGCATGAAAGTCTGACCCACGTTTCCTAGTATCAGAATAATCGCGATGACATATGCGGATAAGCCGATAAAGGTAGATAATAAGAAGAAGGCTAAAAATAACAACACCGAAGCGACGAATACAAGCGCGAAATTGCCTCGGTCGTCGGCCAACCTGCCGCCCTTGCGTCCCATGATGGCCGAAGCAATTGCCGCTGGAACTAACACGAAACCAATATTAGCAGGGGACAAACCGTTTACCGCCGCTAAAAATTGAGGGGTCATAAATGTCATGCTAAAGCTCATTGCCGTCGTCAAAAAAGCAAGGAGCAACCCGATCGAATAGGTTTTGTTGCGGAACAGCCCCGGTTTAATAAAGGGTTCTCCGGCTTTCCGAATCCGGATGATAAATAAGGCCAGCATGACAAGCCCTCCGAGGAACAACCAAACTTGCATCTGCGTAATCGCAAGCAAGAAGACTGCGACCGCAACAGCAAGCAAACCGCCGCCAAGGACATCGATACTTCCCGCTTTCCCTTTCGCATTATCCAAATACTTCCGAAAGAAAGGAAGCGTCAGCAGCGGAAGCAAGGAAAGGACGAACATGAGTCTCCAGCTTCCAAAGCTGGTGATCAATCCCGCAGCGACCGGGCCCAAAGCATTGCCTAGCGCCAGCCCAACCGCGGAAGTGCCGAGCGCCCGCCCCCTTTTCTCGGGAGCAAAATATCGGATGGGAATGATCATCGCCGTTGCAGGAAGAACAGAAGCACCCGCTGCCTGAATCACGCGCCCCAATATGATAAGCCAAAACTCATTGGCAAGCAGACCGATCAAAGAACCGATAGCGAAAATTAACAGTCCGTACGTCAACAAATCCTTCAGCCGATATTTATCCGCCAATTTCCCCATCACGATGGACCCTACCGCGTATACGACCATATAACTTGTCATTATCCAACTGACTTGCGAAGGAACGAGACTGAACTCCTTGCCTATCTCAGGTAGAGCGACATTGAACATCGTACCGTTCATAACCGAAAATATCAACGTGACAACAAGAATCTTAAGCAGCTTGTCCGCGTTTTGCGATGATGCGTCCGTCATAATCGGAACCTCTTTTCTATTCCTAGTAAATTATTCACATAACTTAAACTAAGTGTTCTCATAATGAGTATCCTCTGCATTATATAATACTGAGGATACTCATTATCATCTTGCGTGTCAAGTTATATTCCAATTTACTTCGAACGTACTAAGAATACAAAACGTTTAAAAAAGGTCTGTCATTGCGGAAAAATGGAGACTTGCGAGAACCAGAGTTAAAATCATGAGCATTGCCGCCGGAATCATTTTACCAATAGGATCTCTCGAACGAATATGGAACAATACCGCTCCTAGCATAATACAAGCAAGCCATAGTGCCGCTAACGCGAGTACTCCCTCATTCCAAAAACCAATAATCAGGCCGACGACTCCCGCCAAGGCGATAAAACCCGTTGCAACTCTAAACCATTGGGGCAATCCCAAGTGCCTGAAGGTGTCTACCTGCATTTTGGCTCCCGTTATTTTGCCTACCCCCGAGAAGAAAAAAGCAAAGATCATTAAGGATTGCAAGACTATCGCTATAATACCCATGTGAAACCCTCCGTTTTTAATATGTGATTTAAACCTTGCCGCTAACCAACAACTAAAATAAATATCATTTTTACGCGCAAACACCTCGTTTCATCATAAAGATCGACTACGAATGGGAGTATCAGCAGTATTAAAATACTCTCATGGCTGGATCTATAGCTTAATACTCATTATGAGCGTATAATATAGAGAGGTTACTCACTAAGAGTAATCACATATTTACTATACTCACGAAATTGAGAATATAAAAAAATAGTGATTCTGTCAAGGAGGTAGTTCGTGCATTGAACTCAGATCAGCCAAAGTCGATTGACGTCATCCATATCTTAATGAGATCAGCAAACTACATTCAGAGAGAGTTCCAATCCCAGTTATTAGCGATAAACACGAATTATCAACTGACAGGTCCCAGGTTGCGTCTGCTCTCCGTCGTTGCCGAAACCGGAAAGATTCGCATGAATGAGTTAGCTGTAAAATTAGGCATTAAAGCACGCACCGTAACCGATTTTGTTGATGCGCTCGAACAGGATAAGCTTCTCGTTCGCATTCCCGATCCAACCGACCGACGTGCCACGCTGATCCAGCTTACGGAACTCGCGCAGTCCAATATTGAAAAAGTTCTTGCTGTCCAGGATATAATTGCGGACAACGTGCTGGAAAATCTTTCGTCAGAGCAGCAGAAGCAGTTTTTTGACCTTTTATCGCAACTAATCAGTAATAAGGAAGTTTCTGAAACATGCGGAGATTCCGAGTAGCGGAATATGCCGGCACTACGCAAAAAATGTTGACGCAGCAACTCCGCGAGCTGGAGGAGGAGGACATTATCGCGCGTAAAGTGTATCCTCAGGTTCCGCCAACGGTCGAGTACTCCATTACGGAGTCTCTCCCCCTGATATATGAAAAAAGCCGCCTGGGACTTGCATCCGGGCGGCTCTGCAAAACGGTGTTATTTGCCTTTCACCTGCTTCAGCTCAATCGCGTTGCCGTCTCCGGCATAGTTGTAAACGTTGAAGTAACCTTCGGCAGCGATCGGGTTGCTCGGGTCGGAATCCCATTCGTTCAGGATGACACGAGAGCCCGATTTCAAAATGTAGCGTTCTCCGCCTGCGGAGCGGATCACGCCAATCTCAATCTCATACTCGCCTCCGGCTTTGAACTCGTCATTCGGGATGATCCTGACCATTTTATGCCCCGGCTTCCATGTCTGGAACTCGATTTGGTCTTCCTTGATGACAAGCAGGTAACCTTTGTTTCCTCCCACCCAGGTCGGATCACCGGTTCGGTCGGAGCGCAGGGCAAAGCCGTACCAACCTCCGTCGAACGCTCCGAACTTCGTCTTGAACCGAAGCAACTTGCTGCCGAACTTCTGTCCTTCGTAGCCGAATACGCCTTCCCCGTCGATCCGGACATTTCCTTTATGGAACTCGACCGCATCGGAATCCGTCCAGCGTTTTTTGTCTTTCAACGCTTTATTCAACGATTGAGTAGAGTATTTGGGCCAGGACTTAACGGTTACGGTTGCTTCAGCCTTCACTTGTTCATTTTCGTCAGATACGGCCGCAATGACTGCTGATCCGGACTTATGTGCTATGACTAAACCCGTATTGTCTACGCTTGCGACCGCAGGGTTACTGGATACCCAGTCAACCTTCCGATTAGACGCTTCCTGCGGCAATACATTTGCGTTTAGCTGCCTTCTCTCGCCCATCTCGAGCGACACCTTGCTCTGATCCAACTCAATTCCCGTTACCGGTTCTTTGACGAGCGAGATCTCTTTCGTCTTAAAGGAAAAGACTCCTTCTGAATTCCATGTATTATCGATAAATCGCGAACTTCCTTGAGCTTCTACCTTCCAATAGTAGGTTGTCTTTTCAGATAGATCTTCCAGGATAATACTCGTGTTATTAACCGTTTCATGATGAACAACTTGCTCAAAACCATGATCTAGAGCAAGTACAAAACGATAAGCGGAGGCAGATTGGGAATGCTCCCAAGTAAATTCTACTTTCGCTGGTTCTACATCTTCCGATCCGAGTACTGGTGAGTTGAGGTTAAAGGATCCTGTTGATGGCATACGGATACGTTTGTCGTTTTGATATAAACCGATATTATCAAATGGGATATCTTCAAAACCCTCTACTTGGTCGAATACGATAGATTCTGGTTTAAGGCTAAAATTCATGTTATCGGCATCGACAAACCCTGGATCCTGACCTGCATCTAAAGTTAAATTATTTTCAACAACGCCATACTCCTTGACAATATCGGCAATCTGCATTTCTCCAGAGTTAACCATTACATTTTTCCGTACGGAGTTACCTGCTGGAATGCCCGGGTTATCATCAAGAATACTCGCTAATTCCGGATAGCGTGAACTCCAGGGCTCCTCTTGGAAAGGTACTGCATATAAACTCGTGTACAGGGGTCCGTCCGGATCCATACTGTGTTTGAACCAATCCGGCAAACTATATGCGCGATCATCTATGAAAATGGACTGTACGCCATCTATGATGAGGTTATTCTCTATAGAATGATCACGTCCCCCGCCTATAACAACAGCGCGATACAAATCATAAAATACGTTCCCATATGTGGCGGCACTGCTCATGGCATCATCTAAATAGATAGCGTTGACACCGACTCTTCCGCCGAGACCTCCAATATCATGGAAAAAGTTATATCGAATAACATTCCCTCTTTCCGTCCAATTCCTTCCTGCATAAACGGCCCCCGCATCATCTGACTCTGTTACGACATTAAAAAACTCGTTATATTCTATAAGATGATCGTTTCCGTATAACACCAGAGCAGTATGAGGTCCACCATGAATAAGGTTATGGGATGCCGAATTTCCTACACCCTCAATTAGAATGGCTGGAGTGTATGTTCTTACAATTCGTGAAAAGTTATAGATGTGATTGTTATCTGCCACATTCTCACCAGGTGTTAATGTCATTCGGTCACCGCCGCTAAGGGTAATTCCCCCAGCACCTGTGTCAAATATATCATTGTTTATAATTTGCAACTTTTTACTATTTTCGGTTATGATCGCTCTATTGCCTAGTTGTGCTAAAGTCATGTCATTAATTATGATATGAGATGAATCTTCAATATAAAAAGCATTCTTTCGACTCGTCCCCATATACATGCCTTCAAAAGAAAGATGGGATGCATTCGAAATATGGATTAAATCTTCTTCTAAGACGGAGAGCTGAACACTGGCTTCTTCTAATTGCCCCTTTGGATATAAATATAAGCTGCCGCTTTCTCGATCCAAGTAATACTCGCCGGGCATATCAATTTCCTCAAAGAGATTATATACGTAATAACGTTGACCTTCCAAGATTCCGAAGGCGCTTGGTTGTACTGACTTTATTTGCTTCTTATCGGTATCAATCCAATCCACTTGCAGAGATTGATCGGACCAATCCCATCTCCAATAACCATACATCCATATGTCATTGGCTTCTGTCCATCGACTAGGTCGATCTCCATCGTACTCAATAACAAATCCTTCCCAAGGACCGGAATCATCTGCAGGCGGCGGATAAATTTCGTGTGTCGTTCCTCCATCGATGACCTTCTTCACCGTAGCAAAGTCGTTGTTTGGCCACCGTGCCAAAGTTTGACTTTCCCCATTAATAAATAATTCTGGGGCTGAATATTGTGAAATTCCCTCTGGAAAGTAGTTCATACTATGCCCGTATCTCACTAATTCTCCGTATTCCGTAATTCCTTGCTGTGCCAAATCAACTTTAACTACTTTACCACGCGCACTTTCAACTAATCTGTTTAAAATATTTTCATCTGTTACCGTTTTAAATTCTGAAGCATCTATGGTAGCCCCGCCCATAATTTTAACTTCTTCATTATTATAGGCTTTATAGATAATCGGATTATCTTCTGTTCCTGAATCCTCCTCCGTTAGCTCAAAAGATTTTCCAAGACGATATTCTCCTCCTCGCAAATAGACAGTAATTCCGCCATCAGGAAGACCTGAATCCGCTTTCAATTCTCTTATGGCATCACGCGCTTTCTCTAAGGTGGCAAAAGGGGCGTTTATCGTTCCTAACCCACTTTCATTATCGCCATTTGGCGCTACAAAAAGGGTATGGCCCAGGTTCTCTGCGGATACTTCTGTAGATAAGCTGAATCTAGGAAACAAACTTCCTAATAACACAAATGCCATGAAAACAACCATAAATTTTCCCTTTGCATTGTTCATCATGATCGCTCACCTCTTCTTATTTGAATAACTACAAAGTTAACAAGTAATAAAACGCTTACAACGATAATTCTTAACTCTTCCACTTTGGTCGATCATACCCGTACTTAAATGTCCCCTCCCTCAGAATCATTACCACTACCGCCTGTTCATCACATCACGCCTTCCTGCGATTTTATGTCTGCTTGCAATATTTATTTTGACAAACTTTCATCCGCATCATCAATCCCAAAACGAAGTCAACGTACCAATTCCGATAACAGGATTTGTATTTTGTATCAAATTTGATAGATTGGTCCAGCTGTCTTTCTTATCCGAGCGCTACATTCATCCGAAAGTTCAATTGGCCCCATAGATTCCCTGATCCTCGGATGTCGATTTCGCCAATGCTTCTACCGTTTGTGGTCTTCTTGTTGGCTATGCACTTCTGCCACCTGCGGTATGCTTGGGACTATCACACCTCAGTCTCTTGCGCTGTCAAGCGCACCAAAAAAAGATGAACAGTTTCGTTCATCTTTTTCGCGCTGGGAGCTGCACGCTACATTTGCCTGCAGTTTCAAATTCTGTTTAATAAAACGTTCCGTTACGGTAATCTCTATACGCCTCAGCAATCTCCTCTTCCGTGTTCATGACAAACGGACCGCGAGCAACAACTGGCTCTCTAATCGGCTCCCCTGCAAATAGAACAAGCCGCAGCTCTTCGTTTGCCGTGACCTGTATACTGCTCATGCCCGCCTCATCGGCAGAATCCAGCCACAGCGCTTGCCCTTTCCCCGCTTCGGCCCTGTTCGCTCCGAACGTGCCGCTTCCTTCCAAAATATAAATAAAACCGTTGTAGCTGCCCGGGAGGTCTTGCAAGACGGAAGCTCCGCCGTCTACGACCATCTCCACGAAAGTGACAGGGGTATAATTCAGCGTGCTGGAAACAACGTCGCCCGACGAGCCCGAATAAACCCGGATTACAGCACCGTTCTCCTCGCGGACGGGCATATCATTTGCCTGCATGTTCTGGTAGCGAGGCTCCGTCATCTTGTATTTGCGCGGCAGGTTGACCCAAAGCTGGAGCATATGCACCCTTTCCCCGTCAGCCGGAGTCTCGTTATGGACGACCCCTCGGCCGGCGGTCATAAACTGCAAATCCCCCCTCTGAAGCCTCCCGCCATCGCCTGTTGCGCTGTCGTAATGATTGATATTGCCATCGATGATAAAGGAGATCGTCTCGATTCCGCGATGCGGATGGACATCGAACGCCCCTTTCTCAAACTTGTCTTCCATCATCACAAGAAACGGATCGAAGTCCGCCCAGCGCCCGGGCTCAAGAACAGGGGCAGCGCTATGAATAGGGCTTACTTGCTTCTCCGTGATTGTCCATACTTTTTTGATGCCGCGCGGTTTCATGTTGCTCGTATCCATTAATTCGCACCATCCTTCTTAGCCGATAAATTTTGAACTTGCTATTATTGCTTGCTCCGCATGATGCATCTGGAAATACGCTCTAGCCTGAAGCTCGTCAAGCTTCATCTGTTTGACGAGCTCTTCCAGATTGTTAAATTTAAGTTCTTCGCGGAGATAACTATAGAAGGACAAGTTTACCTTCTTGCCATATACATCGCCCGAAAAATCAAGCAAATGGGCCTCGATCAAATAATCGCCCCCATCGACAGTAGGACGATAGCCAGCGCTAATAAGCGCATGACGATGCTCGCTTTCATTAGGACTATGGCAAATCTCCGCGCTGCCTGCGTATACACCGGCTTTAGGAGGAACATATTGCTCGGCGCCATGGCCTAGATTAATGGTCGGAAATCCAAGCTCTCTGCCCAGGGCATTCCCATGAATAACCACTCCAGCAACAACGTAATGGCGCCCCAATAACTTCTCGGCAGCTTCAATATCGATGTACTCCATACGATCCCTCTCTGTTGTTGAAATAATAAAATCGATGCGTTAATATATTTAATATACATTAAACTATAATATATTTCAAAATATGAAGGAGCGAACGGTTTTGGAACTTGAACATACAGATGCATTTACAGACATCACGATTATTGGAGGCGGTCCTGCTGGCATGTTTGCAGCGTTTTATGCCGGAATGCGCCAAGCAAGCGTTAAAATTATCGATAGTATGCCCCAACTGGGCGGACAGCCAATCGCCCTGTACCCGGAGAAGAATATTTATGATATCGCCGGATTTCCTAAGGTGACCGGCGCGCAGCTTGTCAAAAATCTGGAGGAGCAAATGAGCCTGTTCCCCGTCGAGGTGTGCTTGGAAGAAAAGGTTCAGCAGGTTATAAAGAGGGACGAGCGCCATTTTGAAATTGTCACCGATAAAGCGATCCATTACAGCAAAGCAGTCATCATTACCGGAGGCATCGGAGCTTTTGAGCCTCGAAGGCTAGAGCTCGCGGAAGCTGGACGTTACGAAGACGCAAACCTCCATTATTTTGTAAAAGATCTTAGCCTGTATGCCGGCAAAAGCGTCGTCATCAACGGAGGAGGCGATTCGGCCGTCGACTGGGCGCTGATGCTGGAGCCGATTGCAAAAGATGTAACGCTCATCCATCGGCGGGACAAGTTCCGCGCGCATGAGCATAGCGTAGACAATCTAATGAAATCGAAGGTTAACGTCATCACGCCTGCGGAAGTAACGGGGCTCCATGGGGATGGACAAATCGAGCGCATTACGGTTGCTTTCCCTAAATCCGGCGAGACCAAAGAGCTCCCATGCGATGCGCTTATTGTCAGCTTTGGATTTGTATCCTCGCTTGGCCCGATCTCCGACTGGGGCCTGGATGTCCAGAACGGTTCCATTGCGGTTGATACCCGCATGCAGACGAACATTCCGGGTATATTCGCGGCTGGCGACATTACGACCTATCCGGGAAAATTAAAGCTGATCGCGGTCGGCTTCGGCGAAGCGCCCACAGCCATTAACAATGCAAAGGTGTATATCGATCCTACGGCAAAGCTATCGCCAGGCCATAGCAGCAATATGAAGCTATGAATTAAAAAAACAGTGAGACGTCGCTGACGGTCTCACTGTTTTTTTTCTTTTTTCTTTTTGATGGAATAGGTGCATCGCTGACCGCCCTTGGCCAGACACTCCGTCCGCGACACATCCGCATCCCCCAGCAGAGATTTAAAGAGCTGAAGCTCGCATTGGCATGCATGCTGATATTTGGAAGCCACCTGCTCGATCGGACAGTTGTGCTCCTTCAGCAAATATTCGTCGTCGTTAACCTTTTCCCACTCGACCATATAGCCGTTCTCATTCTGAATTTCCGCAAGCTTGGAGACACGATCGGATATATCCTTGCCTTGCATGCTCTGATCGTATTTTTTCAACATTTTGTCTTTGCGGCCATCAAAGAGCTGATCAACCGCCTTTTCGCCAAAATGGTCCTCCAGTTCATTGAGCAGCTCCAACGTTAATGTATGGTATTTTCGGGGAAAAAATCCCTCCGCTTGCCCGGTTAACGTATACACCGCCGTCGGTCTGCCCATAGACTGCCTAATCGTTTTGGAAGCGATAAGATTGTCCCGCTCCAACGATTGAATATGGCGCCTTACAGCCATGACCGTGATGCCGAGCTCCTCCGTCAAATCCTTCGTGCTGAGCGCGCCTCGCGTCTTCAGGAGCTGAAGGATATATTCTCTTGTCGAAAGCTGGCCTTGCTCTATATTCGTCATTCGTTATCACCGTCCACTACCTATTCTGTTCTTATCGTATACCGTATCTTCTAATAAGATACTACCATCATACCATTTACTTAGTCGATATGTGTCAGACAACGATATATTTGACCTTTTATATACTATTATATATAATAAGTTTAATAATTCAAATCAATTCAATTCATACAGTGTAGCCAAACTTTATTAACGAGGTGATTGCGCCATGATCGAAATTAGCGATAAAGCCAAATCGATGATTAGCGAAATGATTTTGGAAAACGGCATTGAAAGCTTATTCCTTCGGGTTGGGATCGACGATGGAGGCTGCAGCGGCTTATCTTATAACATTAAATTGGACGATTCCTTGACGGAGCATGACCGCTCTTTGCAAAACGAGGGCTTTAAAGTCGTTTGGGACCAACGGACCGAGGAATATTTGGAAGGCATGAAAATCGACTACCTGCACCAAGGCATGACAGGCGGGTTTACCATCGACAACCCGAATGCTAAAGCTACGTGCGGCTGCGGAGCCAGCTTTAGAACGGCAAATTTTAAAGGGACCCGGAAAAAATGCGATTAAATGAGGTTAAGAGCTCCCCACATTTTATATTAATTATACATTTATGTTGAATAAGTTTTTGGAATGCGGTATTATAGCCGTATAACAAATCCATTTAAATTTTGGGAGGAATGAAAATGTCTCATCAATTACCTGCTTTGCCTTATGCGAACAACGCGCTTGAACCCCATATTGACGAACAAACGATGATGATTCATCATGATCGCCACCACAACACATACGTAACGAATCTAAATGCAGCACTCGAGTCTGCTCCGGAATTGAAAAATAAATCCGTGGAGCAATTAATCGCAGATCTTGCCGGCGTTCCGGAGGAAATCCGTACGGCTGTGCGCAACAATGGCGGCGGCCACGCGAACCACAGCTTGTTCTGGGAAACGATTGGCCCTGATGCTGGTGGCGCGCCAACGGGCGCATTAGCGGCAGCCATCGACAGCGAGCTGGGCGGCTTCGAGGAATTTAAAACCAGCTTTGCCAAAGCGGCAACAACCAGGTTCGGCAGCGGCTGGGCTTTCCTCTCCGTTGCCGGCGGTAAATTGAAAGTATCCAGCTTGCCTAACCAAGACAGCCCGATTATGGAAGGAGAAACTCCGCTTCTCGGCCTGGACGTGTGGGAGCATGCCTACTACCTCAAATACCAAAACAAACGCCCGGACTACATTGCGGCATTTTGGAACATCGTTAATTGGGCGGAAGTCGGCAGACGCTACGAAGCCGCAATTCAAGAGGGGTAAAACAAATGGCCTTTGTCATAACAGAAGCGTGCATCACCGAAAAAGCTGCCGATTGCGTGGATGTCTGCCCTGTCGACTGTATCGAGCTTGGCGAAGACCAATATTTTATTGACGGCGATATTTGCATCGACTGCGGAGGTTGCGAAGCCGCATGCCCTGTCGGCGCCATTTACTACGAGGAAGACCTCACGCCGGAGCGCCAGATCTATTTGGATAAAGCTATACGGTTTTTTAACAATTAACGATATTAAAGAACGCACGCCTCCCGGAACGGGAGGCGTGCGTTGTGCTTAACGGCGACATCACATTCTTGCTGAAAGCAGGTTCTAAGCTAAGCATAAGCCCGACCGCGTGAGGTCGGGCTTTTTTAAAAGGCGAGGGGGGGCGAACCCCTGTCCGAAGATCACGCCATACAGGCTTCTACGGGTGGAGTCACAGACTTGATATCCCCCAGTCCCATATACAGCCTAATCGCAATCAACTTAACATTCCCGAATTCGTTGCTTACGCATCCATTGCGTAGTCACCCATTTTTCGCCGCGGATTACAGGCTTGCCGCTATGTAGCGTAAGTTCATTTAATGCTTGATTACTATAAAAATATTCGAAGTAAACAGCAGAACCTTTAACTGGTTTAACAGTAATCTCTAAACTCGGAAATGTAGTTTCTCCTCCTTCTTCTACATCATTTAAGTATATGATTAATGTACTCATTCGATTATTATCACTAGAGGGATTATTGGACCCAAAAAAATCATAATGCTCTTTAAATTCTTGTCCAGGTTCATACTTTAAAACTTGCAACCCTTCGGCATGTACAATTGGCACATGCATTAAGCTTGAAATGCGGTTCTCAATAATAGTAATTAAAGGGCTTTCATTTTCATCAAAAAACATACCGCTGCTAGTACGAATTTGGCTCACTTCTTTATTAGCCAACTTCGATTTTTCAAGACGGGATGCTGCAGAATCAATAAGTGCTTGGCATTCTTCATCGCTTAGTACACGATCAAACTTCATTAATAAAGGTTCTTCATTTAAAACTGTGGCCGTAATGATGTGATTGTCAATAGAATAGACAGATTGAATGGGTAAGATAGAAACTTCGGTTATCATAAATCAATCAACCTCCGTTATATTCTTTTATGATGACAAAAACATGAATCTCTAAATGAAGCACAGTGTATTCCGACTGATTAAACGATATTGAAATCTATCAAATATTGGAATGCATTTCTTTGCATATTTTTTGGACTATGTGTATAAAGCAGGGAATAACCCCATCCTCGCGCGGATGGGGTTATTTAGCCATGCAACCCTCCCGTTATACGAGGGCTCTGACGATAAGGGCCTACCGGGACTTGGATTAGGCTGGTTAATCCTTGCGGAGACATCTTGTAGATCTCGTCGCATAATCGGGCGTCAAAGCCGAGAAGCGGATGTCCCCCTAACCCGATAGCTGATGCTGTTAACAGCAATCGCTGTACAAGCATCCCTGCTTCCATCTGCTGGATGCGGTATCCCCTGTACCCCATCGTTGTTGTAAGATGATCCTTGGCCCCAGCTATATGAAAGCATAACGGTACTTGAAACAGGTTCACATTATCGGAAGGCATTCCCCGCTGCAGTTGAAGCCGATAATCCCCAGGATGTATC
Organism: Paenibacillus sp. MY03; assembly: GCF_002165585.1. NCBI lineage: Bacteria > Bacillati > Bacillota > Bacilli > Caryophanales > Paenibacillaceae > Paenibacillus > Paenibacillus sp. MY03. The sequence goes on from NZ_MXQD01000007.1 coordinate 283,947, forward strand.
AATCGTAATGCATGAGCATCGCTGTCATAATGATACGCACCTGCTGGAATACCCTCCACATTATACAGACATACGTACAGTGAGACGCGGGAAACGGAGTTCTCATAGCCTCCATCTAGATCATTCCAATACCTGAAGGAAGCCGTCGTCTCCTGCAACAGCATCGCCAGCTGCTCTTGGCTTACCTTGCTCATCATAAAATCACTGTCCGGCGAATACCGCTTCCGGCTCACAGACGCCAAATCATACAACAACCGCTTCATGCGGGGCAGCGCTACCGCCGAATCCTCGCCGTCAACGATCTTCTTTTCCCTAATTCGCGGTATCGACGGAAGTGATTCGAATAGGGAAGCCTCGTTCATTCTGATTAGCATCGGAAATTCCCTGACCCTCCGGGACCGGATATAATGGTCATGCCGAACCGTTGGCAGCTCCCGGCATAATTCGGCAGCGGAGACAATGTCCTCACTCTCATTCGAATTCGCAGCCCAATAAATTCCGGGCTCTATCGACAGCGGAATTACCGCATACACGCTTTCCTCTTGTTCGGATACCCCAAGAAGATGATTTACGGCTCGATCAAGAAACTGGAAATGCACCCCCGATGCAAATCCAAACCGTTTGGCCACTTCCAAGAGCTGCCCCATCAGCGTACCCGCATCAAGACCTTGCAAGCGATAGGAAAAGTTATTGTATTTAAAAAAGTTTTTCCAAAACATGCTCGATACAAATACAGCGCCAAAGCAAGCCGACAAGTCATAGCGATTACCAAGAGCCCTTGCCAAATAGGAATCGAAGTCGCCTTCTCGCAGCAACACCAAACGATGATGCGCTACATCATAATGATAGACCCCCGCAGGCAAATCCTCTACTTTTAGATACACATATAATTCATTCGGATATAACGCTCCCCCGGAAGGAGCAAAACGCCGATACAGCTGAAGCAGGCCCATGGTTGGCATCATGGAATTCGAGGCGAGGACTGCTTGGGACATTTGAGTGAGCCCAAATACGTACCAGAGAAAATGACCCATCTGGCGGAGGTCGGGCAACAGCTTCGCTTCACTGCCCTCAAGCGTCAGCGGTACTTCCGGAGATAGCGGAACCACAGGCAAACCGCGATAAAGCTTATAGGCAAGCGGTCCGTCTTCCCAATCCACCGCTAAGTCGCGCGGTTTGGTCTTATCGATGTCAAAATGCAGATCGTGCAAAAATGCTTCCAAACTCATCCTTGTCCCTCCTTATATAACGAGGGTGGTCAACCACGCCGCATTTTTTATACTTATGGAAACGGATGCGGATAGGGATTGAGATCCTCTAGCTCAAGCGGCTCCTTTACGTACCCGAGCTCCGCAGGTACGCGGAGCACCCGCTCCAGCCCTGCCAGACGGGTAAACTGGTGCCCGAATGTCATCGGCAGCATCCCGGGGATCAGCACTTTTACGCAATGCAGACCATTTCGTTTAATTTCCGGCGCCGTTACATCTACCACAATGACATCGAGATGGAGCCGGCGGAATGTATGAAGAATATCCTTCAGATCATCCGTTAAATCAGTATGCCTTGCTCCCCGCTCGAATTCCTCTTCAAACGTTCGCAATGGGCGATTTTCATCCAGCAGAAAGTTCAGACGCTCCTGCGCTTGCGGCAATCCGTAAAGCAGGGAATGATCCTCCATCTGCTGCACCAGGGATGAATCCTGGAACATTCGAACATAGGTCTCGCGGTTCGCATCCAATTTCTCGTCAAGCGACTGCATCATGCCAGCCAACTCGAGAACCGCACCCTTCACGGCGCTTACCGGATCCGGATGAGCTCCGGCCGCACAGATGAGATTCACTCCTGTTTGCTTTCTGTTTTTCGCGATTCCCCATACACTTGGAATGCCATTCTCCATCGTCGAGTTAAAGAAATGTACATCAAACCCCGCCACTGCCTGCAAACGATCGATCATCAATCGCAATTCCGGGTCATTAGTTGAATTTATGTCAAGGCGCGGGAGAGGCAGCCGAGCGTACCAGGTCATCAGAAACGAATCCCGCTCCACCACTTCCAATATGCCGTAAAAAACTGCCTCCTCCAAGCTCCCGCCTAACGCGCACCCGTTGGACGTTTCAAACACAAAGTGGTGCCCGCAGCCCGTGCCGTAGTAGGCGAGCTGCTCTGGAACCAAGATTGGACGCTCTTGCAAAAACGAATAGCCCCATACCCAGTCGATCGGTTGATCGGGATTAAACGTTGTAAAAGAAGCCGTTGGCCGAGCATATTGCTCCTCTGTATGCACCCCTACCGTAACAGGGTCGAGCGCTTGATCTTTCAGGCTGCGGAAGCTGCCACGGACGACCGTCCGTTTGCTTCGTGGCGCCAAACCGCAGTACCGCTCGAGCCCCTCCAATATAGCGGTCAACTCGCTCGCCGCATAGGAATGAGATCGGCCCGCCGTTCCCACATCCTCTCCGGGCAACGGCAGATTAACACTCACATCGGCAAATAGCGACTTAAGGTTAGCCAATTTCAAATTCAAAAAGCCGGTTCGGTAATCCAGGTAGTCGTTGGTCAATACTTTACCCAACTCATCCATGGAGCGGCAGCGATAACTGTCTGCGCTAATCTTAGGGCTTGGTTGCAGCGAAATACGGGCTGCTGTCGAGGAATCATCCTGTAATCGACTGCAAAACGGACACAGCGGATCAGGAAGAATGCGGTGAAGGGAGCTCTCCAGCGTTTTTAAGTTGATCAAAAACATCTTCCCTGCCGATTGGACCGTTTTGCCTTGCAATAACCTTCCAGTCTCATCTGCCAGCAAGTGAGCAACCTGGAAAAGCCCCGTACGTGACGCCCATGCATCACGCGAAATCCCCCCATGCGTACCCAACCTCTGCTTTAGCCCCCGCATCTCTTTGCGTTCACGTCCCGCCATGAGGCGCCGCGTGTCTGCACACTGGGAGCAACCTTGTGTACCCGGACGAACCAACGGTCCGACCACGCCTTCACCAAATGAAACGAAACCTCGCAGCCAAGGGATGCCAGCCGGTTGCAGCGCCTCTTCCGCCTTATGATGAACATAAGGATGCCAGGCATCGTGCAACACCAGCACCAAATCCGCCTTTTCAGGTACTCCTGCCTCGAAATCAATCTGACGAACAACCTCAAATTTCGCTGACAGTTCCCCGTACACGCAGTCTGCCAATACCCCTTCTCCCACAATCGCAATCCTAGCGCTCACCGGGATTCCTCCTCTCGCAGCACCACGCCAAATACTCCTGCTATTTCCTCCTTCAAAAACGGTTCTACTGCCAGATCGAGAGCGAGGAGCCTCGTACTGTTCGAATTCAAAACCTGCAAGGCGGACTGAAGCACCTCATGTTGCGACGTCGCTTCGCAGGCAGGGATCTCGACGAACCTGAATGGCAACCGCTCTTCCAGATGCACGGACGAAAACGCCAATGCTTGCGAATGGAGGCCATCCGATTGGTTTTGTGCTGCTAGCAGAGCCTGTTGCAATGCCTTCCGCAAAGCTAATGTCACATTTAAGCCTGCATGTCCATACCAGCCATCCCTCATACCGACCCACATCACAGGAAATCCGCACACTTCCTCCCCCATGGCGATGGACGGCTCTCCCTTCATGCTCGTCAAGGCCTGCAGATAATAAGAGCAGTGTCGATCATCTACCGTACCTAACTGTACCCGGGAGACAATGGATAACGGGTGCTCCCGCCGCGTGACCAATACTTCGTCCAAGCATCTTTGCAACCCTCGGCAAATCCCTTCCGCAACCGTTTCTCCTGCTCCTACGCCAATAAACTCCTGCGTTTTCAGAACAACGGGCAAACCGGCCATTCTCGATACATAGGCTTCAATCCCGGCTAACCCCGCTTCCCGCCTTGCCTCCTCATGCGTCAGATCGGCACAGATGATGTCCGGTAGCAGACCGGCCGGTCCTTCCGTTATTGGATCCATTGCCTGAACGCGGCACTGAGATAGCGGCAGCTGCTTTAAATCCCCCTCTTCCCAAGCATAAAGAATCCCTGATTCCGCCGATGTCAGTCGGATGAAGTAAGGAATTAATCCGTTCTCACTTTTGCTCGAGCTCCGTTCAAGCCGTTGGTCCAAATCATGAATCCATTCAGGCGTGCGAAGTCCGGTCACAAGCGGATGAGGGATGAAAGAATGCCACCTTCCTTCCAAAGTCTCCAGATCCAATAGGTAAAACCGATTATTTTGTTCCGAATCGTCCGTTCCCGTCAACTTTTTAAATAATTCAAACACGATCACATTGGCCAACATCGCTCCTGCCGTAGAAGAAAAGGCATGCAATTGCGGATCTTTAGAAATCGCGGACTGGTGTATGCGACGCCATGCCGACTCCCAGCATCCCTCGGCATCCGGACACACAAGCGGTCCCGCCATACCGACTTGTTGCACGAATACAGCAGAAAGAAATACCTTTTTCTCCTCCCTGCAAGCGGCATGAAGAGCATGAAGGCCCTCGATATCTTCCTCTCGCGATACGTACAATATCGAATCAAACGGCCTTACAATCTCCCGCCAGCCACTCTCCTCCTCCTTGGGTAAGGTAACCTCCGCAACAGCCACCTCGGAATCGGACTTACGGGCATGTACCGCTATTTCCGCCATTCGTTGCAGGTCCGTTGAATCCGAACCCGAGACCAGAACATAAAACCTCGGCATCCCGGATTCCAGCAGCGCAGAAACCGCCGATATCAAAAATGGACCGGAACCGACAACCAATACGTTCGCCTGACGATAGGATTGAAACCGATACGCACCCGAATCGCCAAAATGATCCAAAAACTCAATTTGGGAAGCATACTTTTCGAGAACCTCTTCCGGCAATTGATGCGGTGCATCTTGGCCTACATCCCGAACATAGCCATTGCGATACAAGACTTCTGCAATGTCATATACCTGGTTTCGGTGTTGATCCGGCAATCCGTTTGTTAAATCCCCCAGTCTGTGCTCCCCGTTGAATATCGGTATCAGCTTTTCGATCCACTTATCGATCGCCTCACCTTCCATGCGGAACGAGCTTACATTGTTTCGGAAATACACACCGCTCGAATCAGGGAGAAAAAACGTATCTCGTTTCACCTTTAGACGCATGGAAGGATTTAACTTCCTCATTCTATTCCTCCTCATTAGCTGTTCTCGATCTGCCCCAATACTTTACAACTAATTCTATGTCTAGCTATTTGTCCGTCATGTCAGTAACGTTGTAACTTCCGTCCTTTCACTGCCAACGCAAAACACCCCCAAAATTAGATTAGATTGACCCGGGGAGGAGGTCTCTAAGATCTATTTTAGGGGCGTACATCAGATTGATTCAGTGGCCATTCTCCGCCTTATCTTCCTCCATGGTGACAGTTATGGCAGTTGTGACAGTTGTGGCAGTTTTGGCAGTTGTGACAGTTTTGACAGTTGTGGCAGTTATGGCAGTTATGACAATTGAAGCAATTAAAACAACTGAAGAAGCAATTAAAAAAACAACTGAAGAAACATAAACGAGCTGGTTGCTCGTTTTGCACGTTCCAAGGAGTCGCCTCACTGGCCGTAATTGGGGAAACACTTAAATTCGATAAATCATTTTGGAAATTAGTCATATTCTTGCCTCCATTTTTTATATTGCTGGCAGCATAACCTCGCACTGGAATAAGATCAGGACCAACCTCCCCAATGAGTTCCGCCAATTTTAATGACAACATATGAATGGATCTCCGCACTTGTTACTGATTAAAATGCCTATATTTTTTTCAGGTGAAACTTCACCTATCTCCTCGTCATTCACGTATTGTTCCATTATTTGAAACGGCTTACTTAATCGATCTACAAGCGGTATTTTCGATATCTCTTCATGAACCTTTTTAAATCCAACAGCTAATTGATTCTTCCTATTTACATGTGTACTATAGTACATATGTTCTTCTTTGTACAACTATCCGACTAATGTTCTATCAGCCGATGAAAGATGGGGATAATGTGAAATTTAAAATTGAGCAACCTAAAATCCTAGTTGAGTTACTCGAAACAAAATCCATTCGCTCATTAGAATCAAAAGATGAGATCAGCAATGGAGTTATTGAAAATACAACAATTGAATCTCAGGATGCAATCAGGGTTTCCATGGATAAAATGATTTTTAGAAACGTAACCATTACGGAGTCATCGTTGGAGCAAATCGAGCTCACAGATATTGTTTTCGAGAACTGCGATTTTTCGAATGTTAATTTTTCAAGTTCCTTTATGCATCGTATTGAATTTAGAAATTGTAAGCTCATTGGTACAAGCTTCTCTCAAAGCAGATTTCAAAATGTCCGTTTTCTGGACTGTTTGGGGGACTTTGCGAATTTTCGCTTCGCTACATTTAAACAGGCGGGTTTTGAAGATTGTTCATTAATAAGCGCTGACTATTATCATTCTACTTTTCAAAAAATATGTTTTACTCGTTGCAATATTGATCAGGCTTATATGATCGGATCAAAGTTAATGGGCGTCGATCTTAGCGATTGTACCTTTGACGAATTAAGCGTAGAGCTTCAAGATTTAGATGGATGTATGATTTCTAGTCATCAGGCATCGACTTTTGTGGGGCTTATGGGAATGATTATTCGATAATCGATACTCGGGAGGCGTTATTATGTTTCAATATAGTAATGAAAATTATGATGGAGTTAATTTTAGCAGCCAAGATCTAAGGTATGGAGAATTGGTTAGTTGCACCTTCAATCGTTGTCATTTTTCTAACGGAGCATTAGAGGAAATAATGACGAAAAACTGTCGCTTCATTGAGTGCAAGTTTCAAGGGGCATCACTAAATGGCTCCATTCATACGGAATCCGCTTTTGAAAACTGTAACTTTAGCCAAGCAAATCTCTTTGTTTCAAAATTTGAAAATTGCAAAATGACGGGGTCGGACTTTTCCAGCTCAAATATGGATGGGATCACGATTCTTAAAGGAGACTGGTCTTACACGAACCTGAGACATGCCAGATTACCAAGACAGGATTTACGCGGGATTCGTTTTTACGAGGCGGATCTCTCTGAAGCCAATCTAGAAAAAGCGGATCTGAGGGAATGTGATTTTACTAGAGCGATTTTATCAAATGCGAAATTACAGGGGGCTGACATCCGTGGCGCCAAAATGGATGGTGTCGATTTCAAAGCATTTGCTCTAAAGGGTGTTCGAATGGATAGGGAACAAACTGTTTTGTTCTCGCTTTCTTACGGCGCTAAAGTTGATTGAACGTTTTCGAGCCGGGCAAGTACGGAACAATTTCATTTGGAGATGATGGTCCTATGCGTGGAATAGCCATTTTATTTTTTTTCTTATTATTAGGTACAATTTTGGAACGGCTTGCCGGCATCCCGCTTCCAGGAAACGTGATCGGGCTTCTTCTTCTGTTTCTCTCTCTTGCGCTTGGATGGGTAAAGCTAGAATCGGTGGAAAACGTATCCCTGTGGCTGCTTAAAAATATGATGCTTTTCTTCGCCCCCCTCATTGTCGGCGCAATGGTTTTCTTCCCATTATTCCAGAAGGAATGGTCTGCTCTAGTCATGTCCTTGTTGTTTGGAACATTATCAGTCGTGCTCGCTACTGCGCTCACGGCAAAATTTTGGCCTGAAAGAAGGAAAAAGGAATGAATGCGCTCGATTCATTGTTGTCTTCCCCGATTTTTGGCGTTACTGTGACGGTAGGATTCTATGTGTTGTCCTTGCACTTGCAACGCCGATGGTTGTGGCTTCATCCCTTATTCCTTACTTCAGGCGGAACCATCCTGCTGCTGATCCTCGCTGATATCCCTTATGAGTCTTACACCAAAGGCGGCGATATCATCACGTTCTTTCTCGGGCCTGCGACAGTAGCGCTTGCGGTCCCCCTCTATAAACGACGTTACGAGATACGCGAACAATTTATTCTTATCGTCGGCTCCATTACGGTTGGCAGTGCCGTCGGCATCGCTTCATCTTGGTTTCTAGTGTTCACTTTTGGCGGGAGCTGGGACCTGTTAATCGCTTCTCTCTCAAAATCGGCCACCTCTGCCATTTCCGTCGAGCTTTCGCGCAGCCTCGGCAAACCGCCTGAGCTAGCAGCCGTCTTGACCGTGCTGACCGGACTGACCGGCAGTATGCTAGGACCGCTATTATTGCGATTGCTGCGATTGGATGGCGCCATACCTCTTGGACTTGCCATTGGCACCGCTTCACATGGCATCGGGACCTCACGCCTGATGCGCGATAACGAGCAAGCTGGCAGTTACGCAGGCCTTGCGATGGGAATAACCGGGATCGTCATTTCCATCCTATTCATCCCGATAGTCTGGTGGCTTCATTAAAAGGGTGCAATAAGGCCGTTTATGCTTTCTTTACAGTGCTTCATATGTTGTCAAAAATCCAGGTGCGCTGCCATGTATTACTTTGACCCGGCGCAAGCTCCAGCTTATGAAAGGCTTCTACGCTAACGATATGATCTGCGCACCACATCGTCATGCCGCAGATATCAATCTCGTCCTTTACGTCTATACGGGCGCCGGAGGCTTCATTTATCATCGACCATTCAAATATTTTTGGGTTGCCTATTTGTATCTCTTCCAGCGGCACCTTTACAGAGGCAGGCGAAGGTGAATATTGCGCAAAGGTAAATCCATGTCCATCACCTTTTATTTGCCCGTTTAGCACGTCTTTCCCCATGTCTTTGATCGAATCCATTCGTATCTTGTAATCCGGCCCAAGGGCCATAGAATTTATGGTAAGAAAATTATGGCAATATTCGCGGATGCTTACCGGCTTTTCTCCCTCGTTCTTAACCGTGATTTGCATAATGAGCCTGTTATCCTTAACCCATACGTCTTTCTTTTGGCTTATTGCATAACCCATACAAAATCGCGGTTCCGTTATGAATCTGGCGCCGTCCTTGCTATCCTCGACACGAATGTTGTACGGCTCGGCATCGTGTCTTTCCCAGAACTTATACGGCGCGTCTTCGAACTTCTTCAAAAGACCGACGCCGAATTTTGGAAAAGGCTCGCCTATCTTTGCCTCTGCGCTGACATCGAATACATATTCGCTGCAAAGCCCGCGCCCGCCGGAAGACGGATGGGAGAGATTATTAGGCTCCGTGGCGCAGAAACGATGTACCCCATCAAGCACGATTTCGGTTATAAATCCCGCACGGTCGAAACGCGTAGTTATATTGGGAACTTCGTTCGGGTGAGCCATCTCAACACGCAAACGATCTGATTTTATTTCAAACATCACTTCTGCTCCTTTTTATTCTTACTTTGGTGTGATACGGCGACAACGTAACGCCAACATGTAACACAAAACCATGCTATAGCGAAAAATCGGTAACACCCTTTTTAAAGGCATATTTTAAAGTATAAGTTCCTTCTTCTCCATAAGGCATTGTAGCAATTTTTACACGAGTATAATCAAGCCTGCTATCTCTTAAAACTCTTTTTACCAAGGCTATACTCCGTTCTTCTTCCGTAATGACACAAAATATATTAAGAGCATATTTATTCGGGTCGGAAATGCATTTCCCCATATCGAAGCCATTAACATAGCCAAAGTTAGCATCTGCTAGAGATACCTCCAAGTACTCCATAACTTTATCTCTTAACCAGTGGTCACGTTGGCTGCCTTTTATACTTTTCATAGGGTACTGTACCACTAACCAAAATTTATTACTCATTCAGATTCACCCGCCAAATTCAGGTATTATATGCCAAACAAATGCTTTAAATCATACTCTCATTTAAATCTATGGGTGTAACTGCAGTTTTGATGTCACCTGAGTAGACGCCCTAAATTATTTGTCAACCGAGAACTCTTCCAAAATCTGTGCAGTACTCTCCAACGAATGAATTCCTTTTGCGATATCCACAATAAACTCCACAGCGTATTCGCGATCCATCCTTAAATGTTTACCGTTAATCATAAGGAATGATTTAGTAACCAAATAGGCTGTTCGTTTATTGCCATTGTGGAAGCAATGATTCTTCACCAGAGACTCTAGTAGAGCCGCAGCTTTGTCAAATAAATAGGGATAAGCATCATCTCCAAATATACTTTGTTGTGGTCTATGTACCGCAGATTCTAGCAAGCCGTGATCCTTCACTCCTGACTGATCTGCGTCGTTCATTTTTCGCATCATGAAATAGTGGGCTGAAATAACCTCTTCTTTAGTTAGAAATATAATCATTTCATCGGTCCCTTAAATCTTCAAGAATACCTTCATCTTCTTCAAATACGTCAAAAAACGCTTCAAGAACTTCTGGTCTTACATTATCAGGTAGTTGAGCATGTCGAACCTTTTTCAAGACAATTTCACCATGATCATTTTCCACAAACTCGATCTCATCGCCTTGAGAAACATTCAACTTTTCAGCCAAACCTTTTGGCAAGCTTACTCCAAGACTGTTACCCATTCGACCTATTTTACGAGTATATCGCATCACATTAGATTTATCCTTTGTCATCTTGACCACACCATTCATTGTTATTCTCCTCTCTATAAGTATGATCTGCATTCCATAAGTTATACCTTATAACTGTAATAACTTTTATAACGTATATACATTTTATCAAATTCATCTATAAATATAAAGCAAAAACACCATCCTCTCGGGGATGGTGTTCAAACCTCCTCTTAATGACTAACCACGTTGCCTACGGATGCGCTTCCTGTTCCCGCATGATTCTCCAGATCAAACGCGCCTCGCCAAATGCCTCCGTAGAACTTCGCATTCGCTCCTGCAGCAACGTAAGCGTCCGTTGTGCTGTTGCGCGTGCGATTGATGTTTTCGAACCTGGCATTGCCGCCCATGACTTGCAATAACGGATAATTGTTAGAAGCATTCATATCCGCGAAATGCGCTTGCTGCACGCCTACATTCGAACCATACGTACGAATGCCTACCGAAGCCTGATCCATGCCGTAGCTTGCAAGCAACAGACCGTAAATTCGGACTTTGCCCGTATTGGTCGCCGGGATTTTAATCAATATGTTGTTCGGACCATAATCGTGTTCATAGGCGAATAGATTAATAAACTCAAGCCCATTTACACTCTCAGCATGCTGTATATCCAGAGCCGTTCGAGCCGCATCCGAGCCGGTATTAATGAAGGTTCCTTTTGTACGGCCACTTGCCTGCTCCAGGAATTGATAGGACGTTTGGGCATTGTAGATGAACAAGTTCAAAGCATTCACGTTCGCGTTGGCCCCGAATTTCATGAAGACCGAATTGTCATACGCCCAACTGCGGTACGCCCTTAGATCGGGACCGGATACATTGGGATTATTGGCTACGTTCGAATACCACCAGAAGCCGGAGTTATAATGCACGTTTTCGACCCAGCTGTCCGTGCCGCTCTTCCCGAAATACATCCCGTCCTTGAGCGGCGCTCCTCTCACATTGCGGACGTAATAACCGTCGCTTTGGTTCGTGAGACCGAAATCGATGCCTCTGTAGCTGTTGATCAGCATCGTGTCCACAACATAGGCGCCGGATCCATTGCTTCTAATGGTCCAAGGGTACGGATGCATTTGTTCGGCATCCTGCTCCGGATAATAGACGGATACGGCGCGAACGCCCGCATCCTGACCCAGCGTTATGGCAGGGGTGCCTTCGCCGTTGCCTTTGCCGGAATACACTTCCAATCGGCTGTTCATGGTATATACATTTAACGTTTCATTAACGCCGCGCAGCTCCACTCCTGTTGGAATCGATAATGTGCCCGCGATCCTGTAACGTCCGGCAGGCAGGAACACGGTGCCGCCTCCCGCACCACCCGCGACGTTCAGCGCGCTTTGGATGGCAGCCGTATCGTCGGCTGTTCCATTGCCGGCTGCAAGGTAAGGAGCATTTTTTACGTTGTAAAAGTTAGTGGCAGCAGGCTTAGGAGCTGAACTCCGATACGCATGTTCCCCTGCCGACATTTTATTAAAGCTGTAGCTGGTCGTATTATCAATAAAAACGCGATCCGTCCCTTTTCCGGAAAGATTCGTAACGGCAGTACCTCCAGCGAAGCTATTGCCCATAATGGAGGCACTGTTTACTCCAGAAGCCAAATGAATCGCATTCGCGCTCTTCTGGAATGTCGAGTCGTTTATCATGATGTTTCCGGATTGTACATCAAAGGCATAGGTTCCGCCGGAATTCCCCCAATTCTCCACCGTACAATTTTGAAAGCTTGCGACCGCATTGCCGCCGCCGTTCATTTTGACAGCCGTATGGGATGCGCCGCCAAGTACACAGGTGTTAAAGCCGATATACGACTCCGTCGTTCCGCTGAATCCGGAAGTAATATCGATCGCAATCGGTGAAGCGCCGACAGATGCTTTGATGCTGGAGTTCATAACCGTCATTCCCCAACCGGCAATGCCGTCCACCTTTATTCCCTTATTGCCCTCCGCGATATCTACATGGGACAAGTGGCCGGTCGGCAGACCGTATGCGTTGGCAAGCTGCTTGAACACGATGCCTGTTTTAAAGGAGCGCAGATGGATATCGTAGCCGTAAATGCCATCGATATGCTCCGCAACGATGCCTTCGGCATTGGCCGTCATATAGTTCTTGAGCGTCTGCAGGCCCGTGCCCGAGGGAGCGCCGGGAAGTCCGCTGTTGCTCCAGTAGTTGGGTGCGAACTTGATATTCTCCAGTCGTTCGATATCCCACGAATTGCCCAGATGAATCCCTTTGCTGAGCACAGTGCCATATAGGTTCGTAAATTGCGAGCCCGCTGCCGATATATCCCCGGATGCAATACCCGTATACGAATTGATCAGCGTCACATTACGAATCATTTGACTGCCGTATGTGACAAGCTGAATGGTTGGCGGGTATGCCGAAACCGATCCGATGCTCTGCTCCGGATACCATACGCTCAAGTATTGCACGGTGCTGCCTTGACCCATCGTTATGAACGGGTTGCCCGCAGCGTTTCCTTTGTTTTCATACGCTTTTAGGATCGTTCCGGCTCCAAGCCCTCCGTCATCGGGATTCTTCCAATCCCCTCTAAGCGCGACCCCTGGCGGAATATACAAGTGACCTCTTACGGCATATTGACCGCCTGGCATATAGACAACGCCGCCGCCGGCGGCTTCCGCCGCATAAAGCGCTTTCTGAATGGCGTACGTATCGTCCGCGGTTCCGTCGGCCATGGCTCCGAAAGCCGTATCCGTAACGACGAAGCTTACGATCGGGACGTCCTCGGGCGCAAACAACGGAGTAACGACCCGATTGTTCGGACTCGGGAAGCCGCCGGATGGAACAGACGACAACGTATAGGAAACCTTTTTGTTAGTCAAAATGAGTTCGTTTTTCGCAGGATTGCCTTCCGCAAAAGCCGTCGTCCGCGTTACTCCGCCGCGAGTAATTTTAATGTTGTCGAAGTAGCTGGTAAACGTAAAGTGATTTTCATCCGTCTCGTCCGCAAGCGCCCATAAATTAATGGTTTTGCCCGCTAACGAGGACAAATCCATGACCCGATGATACCACTTGCCGCCGCTTAACAAATCATTTGCAACACCCGGGTGCGCGCTGTAGCCATTTTGGTCTACTACCCGATTGACAACTGTACTGCTTTGCGTATCCCTAAGCCAGCTGTTATCCGTAAACCTTAGATCGACTCCGGCCGATTGCTTGAAGCCGGCATTGCTGTTATCCAGCTTCATATCATATTCAAGTCGATCTCCGGCCTGGATCGTATAAGCCTGTTCGGAAAATTTCACATATGCGTATTTATTGGATAGATTGGATTGACCGACGGCGCCAAGATCAACATCATTTGTAGTCGTCAAGCGCAGCACGTCGCCAGAGGGCTGTCCTTCGTTAGTCGACGTTACCGCAAAACGCAAATCATTGGTTGCGTCGGAGCTAATGTCGACTGCATTGAGCGATGGATGTCCGCCCGTATATACATTCAGACGGGTCGTGCCGGCGCCGTTCGTTACCTTTACATTGGCATAATTGGCCGAATAAACTCCGCCTTGCTCGTCATTCTCGCCTACGAAGTCCCACCATCTTACCGTCTTTCCGATGGCCCCGCTCGGCACCGGAATCACGCGATGGTACCATCTGTTGAAGGCGAACGCCGTCATATCGCTCCAAGGACCGCCAACTCCGTTTTGATCGGAATAGGCCCAATCGCGCAAGTAGCCTCCGCTTGTTGCAACATCTATGCCTCCCAGTCCGACTGCCCAAGGCGAATGGAGCTGTACGTCATATTCAATATGATCGCCTGCCTGAAATACGTAGCTGTCTGCCCCTGCGTTAGAGAATTTCAAATAGACGAATTTATTGCTGACGCCGGTATTCGTTCCGTTGAACTGCCAGAACTTCAAAGCTTGGTCGGCAGGAATCGTACTGGCAGCAGGGACATGGGCCACCTGCAGCTTGGCGCGGTCGATTAACGTATTCGTTTCGATGCTGTTAACGGAAAGATTGCCATTCTCATAACCAACGGCTTTCACGGTATTTGAGCCGTTGGTTATTTTGATATTGTCGTAATAAACGACATAGTCCTTGCCGTTGTCGTTGTTGGCGTTATGCAGAAGCCACTTGGTGATGGTTTTGCCCGCAACGGAGCTAGGCAGCTTAATCTTTCTTTCATACCATTGATTGGCGGCCACCTTATACAGATTGGGCTGCGTGGATGGGAACCAATCAGGAATCAGAGACACGCCATTCTGATCCCTTAGGCCAAGCTGCGCGCTTAAATACGTCCCGTCGCTAAAGTACAAATCCACGGAGCCGGCACCGGCCAATAGATTGCCAAGCATGACATCGTACTGGAGATAATCTCCGCTCGTTATCGTATAGCCCGCGCTAGAGAATTGAACGCGGCTTTTTTTGCCCCCGTCCGTCACTTGGTTCTTAAGGGCTAAAATAAGAACTTCGTTGGAAGGAGCCGCAAGGACGGACTCCGTCTTGAAGCCGCCCGCTGAGAGTAATACAAAGAACATAGAGCCAATCATTAGCATAAGGCCGATTCGGCAGAGCTTGTTAACCATACCTTAACCCCCCATCATCAAATGGACTTCCTATGTCTTGCTTTATAGCCTCAAACCCTCAAACCCTGTTAAATGCGCACCACCGTCAAGCCTTGCACGTTGCTTTGACATCTTTCGAAAGCTTGCTGCGGCAACTCCAAATGCTTCCCCCACTCCAACACGTATCGGAATTCGTAAATTCCCCCCAAGCCTGCATTGAAATTCGTTTCCCAGAAGTTGTTCATGATCCAGGAATAGAGTTCATCGGGCTTCACATTCTCATGCGGGTCGAACAGACGCCTTGGCCGATGCTCCAAATCCCCTAAATAGACGAGCGGCGAATCCGGCATTCCGATAACGAGGCCTCCATTGTCGCGAATGACGGCTACTCCGGCTTGAACGCTGCTGTAATCCATGCATGTGCCTGGAATTTGGTCCCTCCACGGACGAAGGGCGGCTCCGGCTTTATCCACCCATAGCTCTCCATCTTGCCGGAGAAACGGAAGGGATAGATACACATTTTCGGGCTCCCAGCGATTTTCTTTGTTCATTCGGAATACAACGGTTGCTTTTGAAGCATTACGCATCACTTTCCACTGAACCGTAACACTGCTCATCCCTGGCAGCTCGTATTCCAGATGCAAGGTGACGTCTCCATTTTCCATTAATAGCCGTCATGAAATCGCCTTCCATCCGTTGATGATCAGTTTGAGTTAAGCAAAAACAATTTTGATGGCCGCTGTTTGATAAGGCTTCACTTCCAACTCGATAAAAGGATTGTCTAACGCAATGCTCCCTTTCTCTTCCCGCTCATTCTCGATCCCATCCACCAAACAAACGCGACTGACTTCTCGTTTCACCTTTAGCTTCACCTTCGTTGCCAAACCATCCGTCTCGTACAATCGGATGATCCACGCCGCTTGCCCCCGTTCCTCCGGCTGCTTAAGCGCCGAGTAAGCTACAGTTCCCTCTATAAGTTCAAGGAAAGAGTCCTTAAGCGGTCTCGAGCCCCCATGCGCTGTACCGGAAAGTACAGTGAGCGGATGCATAAAATGATCCGCGTCGGTTATTCGCTGTTCATTGGTCATCGGCTGTTGCACGATAATTCCTAATGTGAACTGGTGATGATTGCCCTGCTCGGGGTAGGGATCCGGATCAAAAGAGCTCCGAATCAACGAAACAGCCATGGCATCGTCGACACCCCGAAAACCGTACTTGCTGTCCGTAACGACTTGTATGGACGGAAGGTCATCCCCATCTCTAGCCCCGCGTATCCAACTGCAAGCGGGCATATCTTGCTGAATCGGTTGCCGAACAATCGTACCAAATGGAACATCGTACTGGTATTCGGAGCAAGAATAGGACACAGGCCAATTAAAATTAAGCTGAGGTACGTTGTCCCCCCTCTTGCCAACCTCCTGCCAATCGCACTCGACGTGATAGATCAGCGCATTGCTGCCCGCGTCCAATTTGACAACCACCTTAAGCAACGAACGTCCGAAGTTCAGTTCATAGCCTAAAGATTGTCTTAGCCCCCCGGTATCAGCTTTCGTCCATTTCACTCCACTATGGAGATTTTCCATGCTCATATATTCCGCTATAATCCAAGCGGTCATGTCCTGGTCCGCATTTTCCTTAATGAGGCGGAACATGCCCGCAGGCCGATTAGGATCGATCAACTCGCTGCCGGACGGCTTGTGATATAAGGAGACGACCGCGGCCGTCAGCGGATCAAACTCTGCGCATAGGACATCGTTTTCGAGCCTGTAGGACTTCGGCTTTTCCAGACGCGAATCGCTGGGGAAAGCGGGGGCATACACATGCTCCGCTTCCGATAGCGTGTAGGTGTTGTAACCGAATGCAGGAGCCTGCGCCTTGAACAGCACCCGCATATAATCGTGTCCCCAATAATGGTGGTAGCCCTGATCCATCACTTGATGAGGCGTTTCGACCCCGTCGGCATCCCTTACTACAAAGGAGCGGCCCGGGCTTTTCCAGTCCCATAATATCCACTCCACAACTTCCTCGCGCGCTTGCCAGGACGGATTAAACACATGCGCGATCCGAACTTTGCCGCTTCCCCGCTCGACCTGAGAAATAGAGAAACGTTTCATGCCAAAGCCAACTCCCGCGCCTTCTGCAATTTCGGTATGGTCGCTTTGCGCAAGCGCCGAGGTGTCGATAGTTTCCGCTAGACGCTCCAGTGCTTTTTTCTTGCCGGCAACCGCGATGGCCATCGTTTCCTGAAACAGTCCCAGCGCATGCTCGCGCGTTTCCACAATACCCGAGCCGGGCAATATATCATGAAATTGGTTGAACAGTACGTTTCGCCAAGCCTGCTCGTAGGATTGGGCGGGATAATGCATCCCCGTTTCCGTACCCGCAACGACACGGAAAGCTTCCGCTTCATTTAACGCAGCTTCGCCCAACCGGTTTGCCTTCTTAATACGCGTTTGGCTTGTATAGCAACCTGTAAATACAACGTTCTGCTCGCCTCTAACGACCGGCAATTGCTCTGCCACCGATTCCGCCAGCTTGAAAAACTGCCCGTACGTTCCGAATTCGATTGTCGGATATACAGGCCACTCCCGCATGTCGAGCAAACGCTCCAGATCGCGCCTGGTCGGACCTCCGCCATGATCCCCTACTCCATATACATAAAGATAGGTGTCCAATCCCGTTTGTCTGCAAATATCGGGAACGTAAGCACCGATGATCGCTTGTACATAATCGCTATACCAAGTGGGTTCACGGTATGCGATAACCGATTGTCCGGACGGCGCTTCCCAGCGATATAGAAGCGGACCTTCGCTTCCCCGGCAATGATAATAATAGTTTACTCCGCCGCCAGACAAGATCTCGGGAACGTGCAAGCTATGTCCAAACGTATCCGGCTCGAAATCCAATGATAATTGATCCATGTCCAGGTTGAATAAGGAGGATAAGTATCGTTTGTTATACAGGATCTGCCTAACCAGACTTTCTCCGCTCGGCATGTTTTTGTCCGCTTCTACCCAATGGGAGGCCGTAACCTCCCATCGCCCCTCGGCAACTCTCGTCTTGATTTCTTCCAGCATCTCTGGATCGTATTTCTCTACAATATGATAGATGGCCCCTTGCGATTGAGAGAATCGAAAGTCGGGGTATTCTTCAAGCAGCTTCAGCATCGTCTTAAAAGTATCGAGAACAACGGATACCGTCTCGTGCCATGGCCATTTCCAGTTCATATCGATATGGGCATGGGCTACGCTAAGAATGCGGTATTTTTTTGCCGCCTCCTGCAGGGGAGCAAGCATGGCTTCCGACTTGAGGACGATTTTTTTGGTTATGGCGCCTTCTTCTTTTAATTCATGCTCCAATAAGCTAACAACCGGCTCGATCACGGAATCGAATCCATTATCGTTAACCTTCGACATCTCACGGGCAAATACGAGCTGGGCAATGATTCTCTCCGTCCAATAGCTCGGCTTTCTCGTAATCTTTTCATCCCAGTAGCTGTTCGGAATATATCCGATCAAATGCAATAATCTTGTATCCAGGCCCGTCATCTTTAGCCCTCCCTGCTTTTCGGCTGTTGCTTCAACAGATAGGTTTCAATCCGCTTGGCGCCTGCTTGATCGCGAAGGCTGCGCAAAGTATCTCGTTCCTCAAGCTTTAGCGGCTCGGCAAGCGTACTTTCATCTAACAGACCCTTCGATACGATGGGATTGCTTTGACTGTTCAGCTTCAGGTCAACCTCGCATGGTTCCTCCATCAGATTAACCAGGCGGAGTACGATAGCTTCTTCGCTCTCGGATTTTTTTAGCGTTGTCAACCTGACCGCCGGATGGGTTTGCTCCAAATCAGCCAAGGAATAACGGATTGGCACCCCATCGTCCTCATTAGCTCCAAGCTCCCGAATAGGCACGGCCACAGCCTTTGCGGGATACAAGAACGCATCCGCTTCATTAAAGCCCTCGAACATATCCTGTCCCAAAGGGATTAACGAGAAGCGAACCTTCTGCGCTTTGCCAACATTTTGCGCCTCTGGCGTCGGGAAGTAATTCCAGTCGCCCAGTTCGCCTATACAACGCAATAACGTAATGGCCAGCGTATTTCGTCCATCCCTTAGCACCTCGTATTCCGGCAAACCGTCTGTTGCAATCATAAAACCTTCCATGTCCTCTTTTAGCGCTACTCTGGATTGCATGCGCTCCGTGCGGCAAGGGTTTTTCCAGCCCTCCCACGGTACGATTTCGCGTTTGGTCCAATCAAATGGCGAATCCGCATAGACATCACCGGTCTCCAAGTCCGTTGGAACGAGTACGCGCAGACGGTGATCCTCGGAAAGGTTGGTCCACGTCAGCTCGACATCTATTCTTGCAGAATGCTCTTCTAGAGAAATGAGCCACTCAAATTTATGTGCCAGCTCCTCTTCGGAACGCTTTTTCCCTTCGCGCTTCTGCGGCAAGCTCCAGCTCTGTCCAATACGCAGACGAGGCTCCCCAGGCACGGAGCAGTCCTCTAGGCTGGTAAAACCTCCCGTGCCCAAGCGGAGATCATTCTCATCCTCGCTTTGTATATAGTTGTATTCGTCGCCAATATCCCCCCTATCCTCAAGGATAAGAATGTTTTCATACCGCTTATTATTTCTTTTATCCGTCAGGGAAATCTGACCATTTATATGGACGGTCAATTTAAGCCGCTCATTTTCAAGCACTTTTTCATCATTGCCAGATTGAGCACAAAGAGCTTGATTAGTTGCTACCGCGTTCTTGTTCTGGGCAGGCATCCAGTAATAAGTAGAGAAGCCTAGTGCAGGTACCTTCGAAGCATAAAATCTTAAACGATACCTTCTCTTCTTCCATCGGATACGGAATTGATCATCCGGCAATGTAAATCCGGATACAATTCCCTCATCTACTACTTGAACAACAAAGCTTTGCCCCAAACCGGAATCTAGCAGCTGCCATTCTTCGGCAGCAATGGCTTCTTCGGCATACACCTCAACCTCAACCCACGAGCCGCTTGATCGCTCTAATGGATTAAATACCGTGATCGCATAACCGCTCAAGGAAGGGGAAATCACATCGGGCTGCGGTACACGGGAAGCGATAAACGTAAGTGCCTTCGTCGTTAAGGCTTCTGCCACTTGAGACGTTTTCATAAACCTAGTTTCCATCTCCCGATGAACCTCGTCCAGACTGCAGCCGCATATACTGTCGTGCGGATGATTTTTCATTAATAATTTCCAGGCATGGCGAATGAGATGCCGCGGATAGGCCATGCCGAATTGGTCCGCTATGACGGAGAATGGCTCCGTCCAGCGCTCAAGCTCTCGCTGAAGCCTGGCATTCCATTGCTTCAAGTAAAGCCTGGACGAAGCTGTATTAATCAGAAGGCCGTAACCTTCTGTTATTTGTCCCGTTAATTCGCCCACCGCCGTATGCAATTGCCCGATCGAACCTTCCAGCTCATCAAAGTATTTTGGAAAATTGCTATGCACGGCCTCATAATTCTCCGGCAACAATTCATTCATTGCGCGGATGGCGGCGCCTACATCCCTCTGGACGGGCTGATGATCGCAGCCGTTCATAAGCAGCAAATGGGAGGTCGTCGCAAAACGTTCCACGTTGGGAACAACAATATCGATGCGCTTCTGCGCCTCATCCCTGCCAACGGGCAGTTCCATTCCGTTATGGTACCAATTCGCCAAAAAAACGGAGAGCACGCGAGAGCCGTCTGGCGATGCCCACCATACCTCCGAGGTAAAACCATTGTTCTCCTCGTTTTTGACCTGATTGTTTTCCGCAACGGGATTAATCCCTCTCCCGAAAACGGCGTGTTTGATGCCAAAGCCCTGGAGCATTTGAGCGGACTGCGAGATATTGCCGAACGTATCCGGGTAGTATCCAACCATCGTGACGCCGCCCAGTTCCCTTGCCTTCTCTATGCCGTAGAGCAGGTTTCTCACCTGCGCTTCGCCGCTTGTCAGAAAAGCATCTTGCAAGACGTACCATGGACCAACAAAAAGTTTGCCCTCGCGTACAAGATTTTCCAAACGCGATCGCTGCTCCGGATGAACCTCCAAATAATCTTCGATAAGCAAAACATGCCCATCCGCGTGAAAAGCTTCAAATCCGTTTCCGTCCTCTTCTAGCAAATCCAGTACCTGATTAAACAGTTCAACAAGTCTTATCCGAAAGTTTTCGAATGGCATATACCACTCGCGATCCCAGTGGGAGTGCGAAATAATGTGCAACGTCTTCTTCTGCATGCCTGTATCCCTCCGCATCCATTTAAGCCTCTCTCTACTGTGAGTTCTCCAAAGCTATGATTTGATTGCTCCCGAAGCCAATCCTTGAATGTAATATTTTTGCATAAAGAAAAAAACGAGAATGACTGGAATAACGGAAATCAGGGAGCCTGCCATTAATACGTTCCATTGACGGAACACCCCCGTGTCTAGCAGCATGACCGCTAGAGGCAGCGTAAACAGGTCCTGGTTCGTTAGCATAACCATTGGCAGCACCAATGAGTTCCACGAGCCCAGGAAATTCATAATGGTGATGGTCGCGACAGCGGGAAGCGACAGCGGGAAATAGATACGCCACCATGTGCGTATAGGACCGCATCCTTCCAGCTTCGCCGACTCGTATATTTCATGGGGAATGGATTGAAAATAATTTCGAAACAGGAACAACGCAAATGGACCCGCTCCGTTGATGATGGGAAGAATCAAGCCCAGATGGGTATTGAGAATACCCAAATAATATTCCGTCAAATACAATGGAATTAAAATGGTAATGCCCGGAACAAACATCATGGCGAGAAAACCATAAAAGATAAAGTTTTTCCCCGGAAAATGGAGCTTCGCAACCGCAAAGGCCGTAAGCGAATAGATCAAATTGACGCCAACGATCGTCATCAAAGTCACGTTAAGGCTATTCATAAAATACTTGAAAAAGTTGAGGCGATTCCAGACATCGATAAACGTCTCCCAATGCCATTTTCCTGCCGGAAATAGGGAAAACGATTGCATGACTTCTTGACTCGTTTTCAGCGATGCGCCGATCATCCAAACTAGCGGATACAGACAGAATAATGCCCACAGGGTGAGAACGGCTATAATTGCAAATTGGCTAAATGATCGGATTGACATGGCCGTTCCTCCTTTACGTTTTGCTTCTTAAAGCTCTGAGGCTGATTAGCGATAATGTAAAAGTAATTAGAAATACCGTCCATCCCATGGCATTGGCTACGCTTAAACTGCCCCGCACAAAGGCCTCCTGATAGACGAGTACGTTTACCACCTGAGTCGAACCGGCAGGTCCTCCCTTGGTCATGACCCAAATGTTGTCGAAAATCTGCATCGCTCCGTTGATTGTCAGGATCACCGCAATTGCTGTTATAGGGCGAAGGACGGGCCATGTAATATGCAGTAATTTATGAATGGCCGTCGCTCCATCAATCTCGGCCGATTCGTAAAGCTGCATATCGACTGACTGTAGTCCGGCGACGTACAAGATCAGCGTGGCCGGTATAGCCCCCCAACAAGTCTGGACGATTATCGAAGGCAGAGAGCGATTGATTTCGCCCAGCCATCCGTTTTTTGCCGCTAACGATTCTAATCCAATGGTTGAAAGCAAGCTGTTTAACGATCCCGCAGGATCATAGATGCCCTGCCACACATAATAGACCGCAACGGACGACGTCACCATCGGAATCAAATAGATGGTCCGAAACCCCTTTGAAAACCACTTCACATTTTGAAGCAGCACCGCTAGCACGAGGGAAACGGGAACCACAATAACAACCATAGACACGGCAATCGTAATGTTGTTCGTTACCGAATTCCAGAACATCCTTGTCATGACGGTATCGCCGCCCAAGAGGAATTCCTTAAAGTTGTCGAATCCCGCGAATTTGGCAGAGGAGATTAGAGACCCTGCCTTCACATGATGAAAAGACATCCATAGCGAAAACAAAAGCGTAAACAACCCTACCACCAAAAATAAAATAATAGCCGGTGCTACCATTACATAACCGGCAATCCAATCTCTTTTCTTATTCATCATGCAGCACCTTCTTTAAAAAAATCAGGTGGGAGGAACCCCCCACCTGCGGTTCTCAATCTATTTGGCTGATGCTTTTTCCTTTGCGGCCGTTTCATCAAATTGTTTGGCGGCCTCTTCGGCCGTTATCACACCGAGAAGGACCTTTTGCTTAAGCTCATGAAAAAGTCTCCACTCCGAGTTAGACCAATATTTATCCAGGATCGCACCGTTTTGCGACCACCAATTCTCTTCCATGGATAAGGACGAAAGCATAGCTTCAATAGCTGGCTGCAGCTTGGATTTGTCTTTAATATTGACAGCTGGAATATCGAATGCAGCGTTTGCGTAGATAACCATTCCTTCTTCCGATGTCAAATACTTAACAAACTCGACGGCTTCCTCTACATGAGGCCCTTTGCCGTTGACAACCATCTGCACAAGCCCAAATGGCACGGTTGTTGCATTCGGATTTACGGACCCTTCAAAAGCAGGGACTCGGAAGCTAATAATATCCTCGCCCTTCATCCCCATCGCGCTGAAGTTGGCATACGTAAACGTTCCGCCCAGCGCGTACGCCGCATCGCCGCGTGCAAAGAGCTGGTCCGCATTATCAATATCCAAGCTTACCATACCGTCGGGAAACAGCTTTTCCTTTGTCAAATCCTCAATAAACTTGAACATATGAATGTTTTTCGAGTCGGATAAAGTCTCTTCGCGATTCATCAATTTCGTAAAGCTTTCTTCGCCATTAAGCATGTAGTTTTGCAAGAGCGCCATCCAGTTTTCGTAAACCGAATCCGTGTTGCCAGAGAAAACAAGTCCGGACTTTCCGGTTTTGTCCTTTACGGTTTTCATGCGTTCGATCCACTCTTCCACTGTGGCTGGAGCATCCGTTGAGACCCCTGCTTCTTTCAGCAGCTTGGCGTTTCCATAAACGGTATAGAAAGTGCCAACGTCAACCGGCAGTCCGTAGATTTCGCCAACCTGGCGTTTCTTCATCCAATCGCTGGCTTTTTCGTCTTTCGCCCAATTATCAATATGGCCTTGGGCAACCATTTGCCCGTTCAACGCTGCAGGGAAAAACCCGTTTTTCCAATCTGGATCAGCATTCAGCTCTTGACTCCATTCGAAAGCGGTTCCATCAAAAGCCCCTGAAGCCGGGCCATTCCAATATAAGTATAAATCAGGTAAATCGGACACTGCTGAAGCGGCCATAATCTTCTGACTATAGGCATCATCCGGCGAGGTCACTTGGGTTTCTACTGTAATACCTGTTTTTTTCTTAAATTCCTCCGCCACTGCTTTAAAGCCAGGATCAAAGGCAACCTTGAACCCCCACATTGTAAGCTTAACATCGCTCTTCGGCGCCTCCGACGCTGTTCCGTTCCCACCGTTGCCGGAAGCCTTCTCCTTAGGCGTATTTCCATTGCCAGACCCGCCGCTGCAAGCTGCAAGTATGAAAAGGAATACGATACTTACCGTTAATGCAATGAAACGAACTGATTTTTTTTTCTTCACTTCATCCAACTCTCCCCATTGTTTATTATTGTCGTTTTTACGCTTCGCTTCTTTATCCATGTTGCTAGCGAAACTCAACATATTTATATGGTATGTTGTCACATTACATTAATATATGTTGTATTCATATTATAATGTCGGATACGTGTTTTGTAAACGCTTTTTCGCAAAATTAACTTTAAAGCAGAAAAAAAAGAAGCCCTTACATCAACTTATGGTGAAGGGCTTCTATTCTTAAACAATGGAACTTTGATCTTTACTAATCATAGTAGAAGTCGAATGACCTTGTACCAACCTGGAAGGGATCAAAACTCTTTCTCTTTTCCGCTGTGGATCCGATATAATGGCAAGCAGCAATTCGACCGCTTTACTGACCATTCCCGGCACATCCTGGGTCATATAGGTCTGTTTGAATACAAGCGATGACAATGGTTCAAAATCATAATAAACAATCGACAAATCTTCCGGTACTCGTACGTTAATTTCCTCTGCCGCTGCAATAATCGAAATGCCTACTGCAATGTTTGTAGCAAATACGGCAGTCATTTCCGGATTCGTTCGTAAATATTGCTGTAATTCCCGCTTTATTTCGGGAACGACAATCCCTTCCCTAAGGATCACGTTCATTTTGTCAGGGTTGAAGTGATCCATCCTGTACTGCCTGTTAATCGGAATTTGCGCTTCCGACAGCGCTCTTTCATAACCTTCGATGCGATCCTCGATACTCGTTGTCCACTTTGGATAGGTCGACACGACTCCAACATTTCGGTGGCCAAGCTGCAGCAAATGTTTCGTTGCATCATAGGCTCCCGCCACATTATCCGTACAGACGTTGTTGGTCTCGATTCCACGAAAATATCGATCGATCAAAACTAATGGATAGTTGCTCATCGTCAGCTTCACGATTTCCTCATTGTAACCTTCTCCATCAACCGGAAAAATAATGATTCCATTAACCCCCAACTGGATCATTTCATTAATCAGCCGTTTTTCTTCTTCTTGCGAATCATTCGTTATTCCCAATATCATGTTCATGCCTGCCGCCCTGCATTCTTGTTCGATTCCTTTTACAAGGTTGGCCGTATAGGTATTTTCGAGCCTTGGAATAAGGAAAGCGACGCAATGGCCTGTTTTTAGATTGGCAAGAGACTTATACAGCGTCGGTTCTCCCTCCTGATTGGAGGATACAAAGGAACCTTTGCCCTGGATCCTGTATACAATCCCCATATCGGTTAACTCCGACAAGGCTTTTTTTACTGTAATTCTGCTTACATTAAATTGTTCCGACAACTCTTTCTCCGAAGGCAGTTGGTCATTTGGCTTCCAATTTCCTCTATTAATCTGGTCATAAACATAATCTCGAATTTGCATATATAAAGGAACTCTTTGAACATCCTTCATTTCCTATTCAGCTCCAAACCGGTATATTTTAATAATATTTATTATATACAAATATACAGGTTTGTAAAAGGAAAAGATAACTTGTAAACAATAGGCTATGTTATCTATGACGCCCCTGCCGGCATACGCGAAGAGAGATCTCCCGAATTGGGAAACCTCTCTTCGCTCCATTACATATGCAATGCTTCAAGCAGCCTATAGATCATTGCCGCGCCTTCGGCTCTCGTCGCGGTATGATCCGGACGGAACGTCCCATCCTGATATCCATTAATCAGCTTTGCCGATACAGCGGCTTCTGCAGAGGCTTGGGCCCAGTCGGGAATTTGAGCAGCATCTTTAAAGTCGCTCTTTGCGCTTCCGGTCGCATATCCATTCTCACGCAAAGCATTGGCAAGTATGACGACCATTTCCGCGCGAGTTATCGATTGATTCGCCTTAAACAACGTCCGACCTTGATCGGGGCTACCTTTAATCAAGCCCGACTTCGCGGCTGCAGCTATAGACGGTTTCGCCCATGCCGAAATCCCCCCATCATCTGAGAAACTCGTTGTTTTCTCGGAAGTTTTCAGTCCCAGCGCTTCTGTAAGCATGACGACAAATTGCGCCCGGGTAACGGATTGCTGCGGTTTAAAGGTTCCATCCGGGAAACCTTGTATAACCTTCATGCCAATTAAACGATCCGTATATGCTGCTGCCCAATGATTGGCCAAATCAGCTAAGACCGTGGGCTCGTAGGCAAATACAGCGAATTTGTGGAAGTGGTTGACGCGGGCAGTAACCGTTCCATCCCCATTAACCGTACCTCCGACGAATATCCACTTTTCTTGCTTATCGTTGTAATAATATACCGCTGCCTTTTGGTGTCCAGACAACTGATCTGGATTGTAATTGAAGGTTAAATCGATCATCCCGTCAGACTTGTGACCTGATGAATACGATAGTTCCAATACCGGGCTTACCATTTGCATAGCATCCACAGTAGTTGTATCCGTGACGGATACCGTAACCTTGCCATCCTTAACTAAAGCACCGGCTGGAATATTTACCTTGATTAAATGATCTACAATGAGCTCAGCGCCTTCGCTAGCCGAAACATCCATTTGATGCTTTGGTGCCGGTGTTGCTGATGGTGTTGCCGTTGGCGTTGCTGATGGCGCTGTCGGTGTTGCTGATGGCGCTGTCGGTGTTGCTATCGGTGTTGGAGTTGGCGTAGGCGTCGGTGTTACATGACACTCTTCCCTATTCGTAACGTTAGCTCCGCCGACATTCCCTGCCCATGTAGCTTTGCAGCCAGCTTGATTATCAATATTGAAACCGCCCGCATACATGCCGGCTTTCCAGCTCACGCTCGAGACATCCGGGCCCACGTAAGCATCGTTGGCGGCTTGACGCACCGCAACGCTTTCAAACGAAGTTTTTCCTTGATTCACAATAAAGTTGGTGTTGGAGCCTACCCCGGGAATATTGATTTGCTGGATCAGATTATCTCCGCCATTGATGTTGGCAATGTACGTTGGCTTGCTGTTGAAATCGCCGGCCAATGTGTTGATAATCGCCAATTTACCGCCCGGGTCCTTGACTACGCGAACCAATCCGCGTTCGCTTTGCGGACCGGCGCTATAAAATTGATTGGCGACAAAAGTGGCGCCGGAAGCTCCGATTTCAAATGCTTCAATACCAAGCGGAGTGGAATCCAGACCATTCAAATAAAAGGTTCCGCTGCAGCCCACGCCATTCTGAGCTTCCAGAGTAAAGGCTACTTTCGTCGCATAGGCAAATAACCCGAATGCGTGCTGCTTCTCGCATGCACCGAACGTAAAGGCTTTTTGATTGTTTACCATTTGCGCGTACAGAGTCTCTACCCACTCTCCCGGTTTCCCCATTGGCGAGTTTTCGACAGGCGCATTCAGCCACAGATGTGGATTAATGTGCACATTTTCAACCCAACCCTCTTCAGATTGACCGATGTATACGCCCCTATCCAGAAAATCGCCCAACACGCCATTAATATAATGATTGTCCACACGATGAGTGTATCCAAAGTCTATACCTCTATAAGCATTGGTAAAAGAGGTATTAATGACATAAACATTTTCGCCATTTCCGCGAATCGTCCACGGATAAGGCTGTATCTGGACATGATTCTGCTCTGGGTAATGAATCGTCATGCCTCGCATGCCACTATTGGCGGAGAGAGTAATAAATGGCGTTCCTTCGGCATCCCCTTTGCCCGAGTACACGAGCAGGACGCTTCCCCATGCAGATGTATGGTGAGGCGTATCAAATATACCTCTTAATTCCACGCCGCTTGGTACGTTAAATGTTCCAGTAACCCGATACTCTCCGGCTGGGAAGTACACAATTCCGCCTTCAGCAGCCTCAGCGGCAGCAATAGCAGACTGAATAGCAACCGTGTCATCCGCCACTCCGTCACCAACAGCGTAATAAGGCGATGCTTTCACGTTAATAAACGTATCCTTCGCCGGGCCTGGAATCGTCGGACGTTTCGTATGCTCTGTAGCAGTACGCTTCGAAGCGCCGACGTCCGTATGGTCTATAGCCAAGCGATCGCCGCCGAGATTGCTGTCGTTCACAATTTGCGGCGCTGCCGCAAACACGTTTCCGATGATGCTCGCAGATGCCGCGCCTGAGCGTAGTCGTATCGATGGTTCATTCCGTTGGAACTCGTTGCGAGTCAGAATCAGTTCGCCGCTACGCTGATCCACCGCGTAATGTCCGTCTTGGCCATTCCAGTTCTCGAACGTTGAATCCTGAATGGAAACCAAACCGCTGCCCTCCAACAGAACGGCTGTCTGAGGAGATCCGCCAATAATCGATTGATTAATGCCTAGATACGCATCAAAGCTGGCAGTTGTTTGAATGGCAACAGGATTAGACCCTATAGAAGCGCGGATTATGGAATCCGTAATGCCATATCCCATCGGCCCTACCCGGTTTGCGTAAACTCCCACTTGAACATCGTCAATATCCAGCTTGGCGAACTGGGCATTGCCCCCGGCATTATAAATGCCTCCGCCATGAGCCGTGAAATTTGCCATAAATTTAATGGCTGTATGCATATCGCGTATCTTGACGTTATAGACGAACGGCCAATCGACACGCCCCCATAGCAGCCCTTCGGCATGCGCATGCAAATGATTCAGCAGGGCCTCCTGGTCCTCGGCCGCGATCGGCGCGTTAGGCAGCCCGGAATGAATCCAATAATCGGATTCCAATTGAACGTTTTCTATACGTAGCACATCCGTATTAAAGCTCGTTTCAATCCCTTTACGCAGTACTGTACCGTAAACGTTAGAGATGTTTTGAAGCTCATTCCAGTTAGGTCCGTTTTTTATGCCTTGATAGGAGTTAATTAGCGTGACGTTGCGAATCGCGGCGTTATCGCCGAATTGGGTCTGGATGGTCCAGGGATAAGGTTGGATATCATGAACATCTTGCTCCGGATACCAGATGGATAGATTGGTCACTGCTCCGCTTTCGTTAATCGATATAAACGGAAACCCGTTTGCGTTACCTTTGTTTTCATAGACTTGCAGAATCGTTCCTTTGCCAAGTCCGCCCTCTTCCGGACTTTGCCATTCGCCGCGAAGAGTCACGTTGCTCGGAATGTATAAACTCCCCTTGATGGCATACTTGTTTTCCGGAATGAAGACTACGCCTCCGCCCGCGCCGTGCGCTGCATTGATCGCGCTTTGGAAGGCATACGTATCATCCGTTATCCCATCTCCCTCTGCGGCAAAGTCCAATACATTAACCGTTTGAATGGGAATGTCTTCGCTTGAATAGCTGCTGTTAACGAGTGACGGAGTCGGCTCCGCGTAACCATCCAGCGGCTCCGACGATAAATTGGAGAATACCACATTATTATGGTAAGCGTCGGCATTGGCAGTAGGATAACCATCCTCGTAAGCTACGGCCTTGTCGGCATGGTTGCCGTCCGTCATTTTGACATTGTCCACAAACGCCGTGACCCAGGCATTACCATCATCATATTCACCCGCGATCAGCCAATTTGATATCGTTTTGCCCGCCAGGGAATCCGGGATCTTAATTTTCCGATGATACCAGCCATTGGCGGTGAATCGCAATAAATCCGTTGAAGGATGCATGCTCATTCCGTTCTGATCAACCAATCCATAATCTCTTGCGTTGGTGTTGTCCGTGAATGTAAGGTCGATCCCCACCGCAGGGCGCAAGCCAGCAGCCGTATGTTTGATATCGTATTCCAGGTATTCTCCCCCCTGCAATACATACTCCTCTTCCGAGAATACGCGATACGTATACTTGTTGGAATACTCCGTCATAGGCGTATAATCCACTTCGGCTTGCGTATGAAAAACAAACTTCAACACATCTCCGGAAGGACCGCTTGTCGTATCCTCATAATTCACAAGCGAGAGCTGCTGGCTCGCGCCGTTGTTAGCAACCGCATTGTTTAACTCATTGTTATCCTCGAATACAACGAGCTTCGTCGTTCCGGAAGCGTCCTTGACCAAGATATTGTCGTAAAATACGTCATAGCTGTAGTTAACCTGATCATTCTCAGCCACCAACTGCCAGGAAACTGGCGAAGTACCAACGCTATTAGCCGGAACGGTCAATTCACGACGGTACCATTCTCCCGATGCATACCTGGTTATATCTGTATTCGGGTTTCCGGATAGGCCCTGCACGTCGGTCCAATCCGGTTCATCCTTAAAAGAGGACAAATCATCCGAAACGACTCCAAGCCCGCCAGCTTGCCCGGCTAACGAATCCGGAATAAATACGTCATATTGAATGACGTCGCCAGCTGCAAACGTATAATCCGAGCCGATTGCGGAGATTTCGGTTGCCGCCTTTTTATCGCCTGCTGTCCCATTGTTAGCGACCGAAAGCTTCAAAACATTTCCTTCAGGATTGCCGCGTTCGAAGCCGTTATTCAAAGCCTCGAATTTAATGGGAGCCACGGAAGCATCCATATCCACTTCATCATCGTCAACCGGAAGAGGAACATAGGTCGCTTCTTTCAGCTCGGCGCTCATGCCGCCTTCCCACTCTCCAATATAATTCAACTGAGGAGGACCGTCTTCATATACGACGACTTTGACATTGCCCTCGGAATCTTTGACCACGATGTTATCATATAAAGCGGTATAGACATATCCGGGTTCCATATTGTTGCCTACGACTTGCCATGCGACCGGCATGCGGCCGATCATGGAGGCGGGTACTGCCAATTGTCGCTTATACCAACCTTTAGAGGCATAAGCGGTTATGTCTCCCCATCCTGCGCCAATTGTACCTTTTGTATCGACCCAGTCGCTCAAGTTTCTAAATCGGGTCTCATCATCTGCAATGACTTCAATAGCTCCAGCCCGAATAGAGTTAGGATCGGGCAAATAAATGTCGTATTCGATGATATCGCCTGCTTGAAATCTATAGTTGTCCGACGGAGCTCCCGCCATGATGAAACCAATATATTTGCCGGCTGAGCCTGGATCATTCGTAACGGTATAATTTAATACGTCTCCAGAAGGAGTACCCTTCTTATAGCCAAATTCAAGTCCTGGATAAGGTCCCGGCTTTAATCCATTGGCGGCGATCGCTTCTTGAAACGGCGCTGGCCCGTTGCTATAGCCGGATAGCAACACCTGTCCGTTACCGTCCGTTAGATGAATATCCGCATAATAGGACGTATAGACGAGATCGGGAATTGGGTTTTTACTTGTAAGGATCCATCTTGCTATCGTTTTACCATACGATGCTTCAGGCAGCTTAATTTTTCGATGATACCATTGATTCGCTGCCTCCTCCATAGTAGAGTAACGCCCCGCATTTAACCCTTCCTGATCAAAGAAACCATTCATGCCGTTTAAGCGGCTGCCATCGGTAAACTCAATATCTACAACGCCAGCACCCCATATCGTCCCTTGCGTCTTTATCTCATACTCCAAATACTGGCCAGGTTGGATGACAAACGTTCCCGCTCCCGCTTCCGACAGCTTGAGATCGACGAACTTTTCGTCATAACCGGTGCTTGTTCCATCATTAACTATCGTCAGTTTCAACACATCTTCATTTGAGGCGCTCACTTGTGAAGCGCTTTCAATAGTCTTTGGAGGCAATACTAGTGTTGTAGCCAATACCGTCATGCACGTCAGCATAGAAATAATTTTTCGCAATAGCAACATCTCCTTATTAACGCTGTTTAACCCCTAACATCAACAATTGCTGGATTGCAGATCGTTAATTCACCCACCTCCTTTAACTCTTCCATAAAACTTATCATATAAACATGTTTGTTATATAGATATATATGATACATGTGATTATATCCTATGTTTTATGTCGTGTAAACGCTTATGTTTTTTAAATGAAAAAATCCATAACCTCACACGGTTGTGGATTTACATGGCGGAGGCGAGGAGAGTTGAACCCCTGTCCGAAGATCAAGTTCAATTTCTTGAAGAGTTAAGCCTTGGGAAGCCAGCTTCATGACATCTCGCTCACGAGGTGATAATGGACATGGGTCATCCCATACCGCGAGAGACAATTCCGCATTAATCACGCGTTTCCCATCATAGACTGAAGGGCCTTAAGCCCTCCTCAGCATGACGTACAACCTCATTTAGTTATGGGTTTGTGTTTGCCCCATTGTCCTCCTTCCGACTCCTCTCATTATCACGCAAAAAAGCCAGCATCTTTCGGCTGGCTTTGATGTATTACTGTTGCAATCTTCCTAGTAAAGCCCGCATTACGGTTTTCCGTTTGGCGGCGTGGGCGGCAGAACGACGGCGCAGGCCGCTTTACCGTCAATGCCTAGAACTTCAATTTCATCAAGGAAGACCCATACATTGACCGGAAATTCAACTCTGACGTACCTGGCGTACACCTTATCGGCTCCCGCTTTCCCTGGCACACCTTCTGTTACCCCGCTCCATCTCACGAAATCAGCCGATATAGCATCTTGTGCCGATGACGGGGAAATGGTTGCCAGCTTGCTCCAGGTTTGGCCGTTAGTTGATACGGAAAAAGAGACATTCTGAGGGAAATAGATGCCGGGCCCTTTATCCTGAAGAAAATGGGCTCTTATTAACCCGATCGATTTATTGCGGCCCAAATCAAATGTGATTGTACGATTTCGATCCTCCGGGTAGTCGCTTCCCGCATGGCCCTGCCATTGCCCGTTGCGGTAATCCGTCCCGCCGAACAGACCGTTCGTAAGTTCACTCCCGGAATCGGTATAGTTGCTGTTAGGCTGCCGCGAAATGGTATAGCTTTGACCGAGAGCCAGGTTGCTGAGGCCCCAGCCGTCAGACCATGCTTGAATGAGAACTTGGGCGTAAGTATCAAGCAGCGTTGCTGCCGAAGGCAAAATCAGCTCTTGCGCTTGCACGGCCGGGTCGTGAATGTGCGCGAGAAAGTCCTGCATATACGTTACTGCGTCATTCGGCTTGTTTTGGTCCAGAAGAAGCTTGATAATCTGCAAACGGTACGACAAATCATTGCCAAAAACCGAATTGATTTCGTTTGACGCGACATAACTTTGTACAAGCTCCATCATCGTCTCCGGCGCCGGGTCGCTGTCAATGGCGTAAGTTCCGTTCAAATACTGATACAGCCAGTCATACATTAAACGCAAACCCGGATCCTTGCTTACCCCTAAGTTGTAAACTGCATTATTGCCTTGATAGTAAGCTCTGAAACCATTTTGCATCAAGCCGGATCTGACGCCGATGTCCAGGTATTCGATAAAACGCTGGAGGAGTACGGGGTCTGTCAGCATCCCGTCATCAAATTCGATCTCGTTCCCCATCCCGAATCGCTTTGCATTATTCGTAGCATCATCTAGACGGTCGGAATCCATTCCGCCAAAGAAGTAATTCGGCTGGTAAGCCGCGGCATCCACTCCGAGGTCTTTCCACATATACATCTTGTAAGCCATAGAGTGCGGAATCCAGAAAACCTTCATATTCATGGCATGCACTTTTCCCGTCACAGCGCGCATCATATCTGGCCCGGATTCGGATATTTCGACTTGTTCCGGCATCCAGTACATGCCGACAAGATCAAGATTCGAGTAGTTGGCAACCTGCCATTTTTGCTGAACTTGATCCAGATACCACTGCACCGCTTTTTCCCTGTTTTCAAACGCTTTTTCTTTGCCTGCGGAGGTCTCGTTAAAGTTTAAGGAACCGCTGCCGTCAATATCGCCAAAATCGGTTAAGGATTCCCCAGGATTCGGAATCATCAACACAACCTTGACCCGGTGATCGGGCTGTTTCAGCTTGTCTCCGACTTCCTTGGCAGCCTCGTTCAACTGCTGCATATCCCCCGATGCCGCGAAGGTTTTATTCAAATACCAATTCCAATCTTCCAGATTCGTTTGCCCAGTGCCGAAATCTCGGCCGGCAGGCGATGCAATCCCGAGATAGAGTATGCCGTCAAAAAGCCAATCGACCGGCTCTCCGTCTTTATTTACATAGCTAATGTTAGGGATAATCCGTTCCTCGGTCCAATCGCCCAACCCATTGGCGTATTGCCCGTTATACAGCAGATTCAGATTTCGGATACCGGCTGTAGCTTCCCCAGGCTCCAAAAAAAGCTGCTGCTCGGCAGGAACCTTTACTGCCCCGTCAACCTTGCCGTCCAAACCCAAAATTTCGATTTCGTCAATGAATTCCGATAGCGCATGATGCATTGAAAATGCTACTTTCACGTAGCGGGCATAAGCCAGCTCGCCATCCGTATTCCCGCTTTTGATTCCGTCCCGGCTGCCATCCCATTCAAAGGTTTCCTCTCTGGGCGGACCATCTCCCCAAAGCAGCTGCGTGGCGTTATGGGATAGCAGCCCCCAATTTTCCTTATCGTCGGAGACATACATCGATACCGACAGCGGTACGAGGATGGAGTTCGTAGGATAATCTTGAAAAAAATGAGCAGTTATTCTCCCAATCGACTTTTCATCTCCCAGATCGAATACGACTTCGCGCGTTTTTCCGCGGAGATGCCCCACCCATGCCGGGTCATTCATATCCAATGTGCCGTATATTCCATCCGTAAGCTTGTATCCGTCATCGGGATGTGAAGCTTCCGGCGCTTCGGACCATTCATACGGAAGGCCTGCCGCGAGATTGCGGAAATTCGTCTCTGCTGCCGATGGCGCTGCCGACTGCTTTGCGGCCGCGGCCGCAACAGGCGATGTCGCCTGCCATGCAGAAATCGGGGTTACAAGCAAAGCTGCTGCCATCAGGATCGATACCCATTTTTTGTTCGAAATCATCTTGGTCAGCTCCTTTTTCATCTCATTCTATTTACCCTTCGCGGCCATGAACTCGTCGATCTGCTTTTGCAGCTCCTGCTGAATTTTTTTAAGGGCGGGACCGGCCTCCGCTTCGAATTTCTTCAATGTATCCTCCGGATCGATCACTCCGTTGAACAGCGCCGTGTAATATTGCCCATCGACTGTATTGTACTGGCTGATCTCGTTTTGCACAGAGGTACCGTCGAATTCGAAACCGGCCAAAATATCGGTGGTGAACATGTCGGCATCACGAAGCAAGGCATCCATTTCATCATTCTTCGGGTCGCCGCCTATTACAGTTCGTTCATCGACCGGATTCCATAACCAGACATAACCGAATGCAGAGTAGCCGGAAGTATCCAGGTTTTTCATTTTGTCCTCTCCTACCGCTTCCCAATGCTTGCCTTCGATTCCGTAAGAGAGCAGATCGTAGTTTTCCTTCTCATTCGCCCAGTTCAGGAACATCATCGCTCGCTCCTTGTTTTTGCTCACCTTCGGCACAGCCAGGAAATTCCACTGTTTAAAATTAGTGAAATTCGCGCCCTTTTCCGGGCTGAAGAAAGTAACCGTTTCCAACTCGCCGTTCGGCACATTATTCTTGAACGTGTTCTTAAGGGAATCGCCGATGCCGAACGCGCCGTTCGTGACGATCGCCACTTTGCCTGCCGAGATCGGCTGGTGAAAATCTTTCGTCGTCAAAATATCCTTGAAAATCAGCCCATCGGTAAACCATTTGTTCGTGTTCGCCAGCCACGTTCCGATAGGCTCCCGGTCATCCAGCAAATTGTAAACTTTGCCGTCATTGTTTTTATAATAGAGCATCAGGCTATTGCCCAGCGCATGGGTCGGTCTGACATGGGTGTCGTAATCATTCAGCGCATGGTGAGCGACAAATGAATATGTGGCGGAGCCTGCGGTCATTGGAATAATGCCCTTTTCCTGCTCCTTCACCTTGTAGGCGAAAGCGATCAAATCTTCATACGTTTGAATCGGCGGTACGCCAAGCTTCTCGCGAATATCTTTGCGCACCATGTAAGAATTGCCGGACATGTAGCTGACGCCGAGCGGAATGGCCATAATTTTGCCGCCATACTTGTTGTAGTCCCACATTTGCTGCGGCCGTTTCTCCAGCACCGTTTTGCCATACTCGGCCAGCAGGTCGTCCAGCGGCTCATAGAAACCGCTTGCAATCATTTGATTGATGTGCAGCCACGGCGCATCGAAGATTAGATCGATATTTTCGCCGGAAGCAAGAGTCACCTGCGTCTTTTGCGCCAAGTCGGACCACGGCACGAAAACGACGTCAAGCTTTACATTGATCGTATCCTTCATTCGCTTCTCCGCCTCGGCGATAACCAAATCCATATCCGGCGGCCGGTCTCCAGGAATCATAATTTTCAGTGTTACCTGCTCCAGCTTATTATCGCCGCTGGCGCCGTTATTGTCTCCGGTCTGGCCCGGAGGTTCGGACGTCTTCCCTTCTCCTTCGCTATTCCCCGTGCAGCCTGCAAGTGCGACAAGCGCGATCAAGAGCACGAGCGCGGTGGATAAAAATCTTTTCATCGTAATTCCCCCTGTTTCAAAATGAAGAAAAATAGGCGGATGGACCCGTTCTTTGACAGATGCAGCCCGCAGCCCGAACGGCCAAACATGCCACAATGCGCCTACCCTTTTACCGATCCTAACGTCAAGCCTTTAATGAAGAAACGCTGAATAAACGGATAAACGAAGACGATCGGACCGATAGTAACGCAGACGATCGCCAGCTGCATACCGTAGGTCGGCACGACGACATTATACTGTGTCTGGCTGCCGCCCACATAAGCCATTACATTCAAATTGGACATCAGCTGGCGGATCATCATTTGCAGCGGCAGCATTTTGTAATTGTCGATAAACAGCAGCGACAAGTACCAGTCGTTCCAATATTGCAGCGCATAGAATAGACTCACCGTAGCGATGGCAGGCAGCGAGATCGGCCAGATAATACGAAAGAAAATATAGAGGTCATTCGCGCCGTCCACCGTTGCTGCCTCATTCAACTCATATGGCAGTGTCCTGTAGTACGAGACGAGAATGAAAGCGTAGAACGGATTAAGCAGATAGGGCAAAATTAGCGCCCAAACCGAGTCTTTCAGATGCAGCCAGTTGGCGATCAGCATATAGAAGCCGACCAGCCCCGCACCGAACAGCATCGTCAGGAAGGTCAAAAAGGCTAAAATGTTGCGGTATTTCACTTTCCGGTGGCTCAGCGTGTAGGCATAGGCGGCTGTCACGAGGACGCCCAGTGCCGTGCCGGCTATCGTCACAATAATTGTAATGCTGTAGCTGCGGAACACCTGTTTGCCGGAGAGCAGAAATTCATACGCATGAAGACTGAATTTCCCAGGAAGCAGCTGATATCCCGCCGTTTGAAGAATCGATTCATCGGCGAACGAGTTGATGAAAACAATCCAGAACGGGATGAAGCAAAACAGCGCAAACACGCCTAGCACCGCGTACATAAAAACAAGAAACAACCGTTCTTTCACATCGATCACACCTTAAACCATCCGGCGAAAAAGGCTGCTTGACCAAGTCTTCGCCCGCTCGCCGAACCTTTTTTTTAGAAATTAGAATAGTCTTGAATCCGCATCCACCTTGCGCGCAATCGCATTGAAGATCAGAATCGTAACAAGACCCATGCAGGATTGGTATACGATGACGGCGGAGGACATGCTGAAATTGCCCAGCTGCCGCAGTGCGCGGTACGCATACGAGTCGATGACATCTGTTGTTGGAAACAGTACGCCGTTATCTCCGATGATCGCGTAAATCATGCCGAAATCGCCGTAGAAAATACGACCGACACCAAGCAGCGCCAATACCATTACGATCGGCCGCATGAGCGGCAGCGTAATGTAAAACATCTGCTGCATCCGGCTCGCGCCTTCGATTCTCGCGCTTTCGTAATATTCCGCGGAGATGCCTGTGATGACCGCCAAAAAAATAATGGAATTGTATCCGGCGATCTTCCAGGCGCTGATTACAGTTAAGATGTACGGCCAGACGCCAGGCGTCAAATACCAGTCCACGCCTTCAAAGCCAAGGACAGCAAGCGCGCGGTTCATGAGCCCCTCCGATGTGCCAAACAGCGTTAGCGCCATCATGCTGACGACAAGCCATGAAATAAAGTAAGGTAAAAAAATAAACGATTGTGCGATTCGCTGGAACAGCCTGTTCCGGACTTCATTCAGAAAGATGGCCAGCACGACCGCGCTGCCGAGGCCAGATACGAGAAACAGCGCATTAAGGAAAACGGTATTCAGTGTCACGCGCAGCCAATCTTTCCCATTAAAGAAAAACTCGAAGTTTTTAAAACCGACCCATTCGCTCCCCCATATTCCGTCCGACAGCCGGTAATTTTGGAAGGCGAGCAGGTGCCCAAGCATTGGCGTATACGCAAATACAACCAGAAACGCGATACCGGGCAGTGCCAGCAGATACAAATATCTGTTCCGCGACAGTTCACTTACGAACGTCCTGCCAAACTTTCTTTTTCGCTCCAAAAAGCGTTCCTCCTTTCTTGTCTTGTTTCACTTGCAGGTTTCGAACGCTGTCATCGTAGCATTCGCAGCAAATACTTGCCTAGTTCTCATTGGCCGGATTCGGTTCTCGGCCAGCCGATTTGCGAGGATTCGGCCGGTTGTTATTAACCTGGCGAGTTCGCAATCGCCTGCTAATTCGCCGATTTCTCGGCAATATGCCGCTGCCACTCCGTCCGTTCCTCCGTCTTACTCTCGCGGTATTGGCTCGGTGTCATGCCAGTCGCTTTCTTAAAGGCAGTGAAAAAATGGCTTTTTGTCTGAAAGCCGGACTCTACTGCAATGTCGGCAACCTGCATCGTCGTCTGTTCCAGCAGCTCCTTCACCTTGCCGATCCGCTCATTCAGAATGAAATTCGACAGCGTCAAACCATATTGTTCGTGAAACAGGTGCCGAACGTATTTGGCGGACAACGCGATATGATCTGCAATTTCGTCCACCGACAGCATCGGGTCGTGAATATGGTAACGGACGAACTCGATAATTTCCTCGATCTGCTTTTCCTTGCGGTTGAAGCCCTTTCGGTCGCTTAGCAACTGGATGATCCGACCGGTCTCTTCCTTTAGCCATTCGCAGACATCGGCAAGTGTGGCGAACTGCCTCAAGTGATGTTCGATTCCTTCAACACTCTGAACGGACGTCATTTTGCTGAACGATTTGACGATCGCAAAAAGAAGCAGCTTCAGTTGGAATTGGCACTCGGTATATTTCATTGTCTGCAAGCGTACGAACAACTCATCCAGCATCGCCAGCGCCTTCTCCTCTTTGCCGCTGCGAATCGTCTGGATCAGATTTTCATGCACGGCCTCCTCAATTGGAGCCTGCAGATCGGCATAGCGCTCAAAGTCCTGTTCGATGTAAATTTTGTCATCGCCGCTGACAAACTTGAACAAAGTCAGTTCATTTATATCGTCGTATACTTTACGCAAATCATCGTGCACGCGGCGGGCTTCACTTTCCGCGATCGTGACGTTCAATTTGACGTAGCTGGCAACTTGCCGGCGCAGTTCCTTCAGCTCTTTTGTCAAATTGGCGTCAGGCGAGGAACTGGCCGCGCCAACGATCAGAACGAGATGGTCCGAGCCGAAATCGACCACCTCTATCGGCCGTTCCGGCCGGCCCAGCAGCTCCTCCGCGATATTGCCGATTGCATACTTGAGCAGCTTGCGCGAGACAAAATCATACTGTTCGGACAGTTCATAATAGGAATCAATTTTGACGACGGCCAGCCGAAGCCATTCGTAGTCGAGCAGGCCGGATTCG
The DNA here is from genome assembly GCF_002165585.1 of Paenibacillus sp. MY03. Classification (NCBI taxonomy): domain Bacteria; kingdom Bacillati; phylum Bacillota; class Bacilli; order Caryophanales; family Paenibacillaceae; genus Paenibacillus; species Paenibacillus sp. MY03. The sequence goes on from NZ_MXQD01000007.1 coordinate 324,069, forward strand.
CGGGCAATCGCCGCTCTGGCGCTGTCGGTCAGCCGGCCCTGCAGCAGCCACTGCCGCAAATATTCGGTCTTGATCAGCGGATAATGATCGCGAAGCATGACGACGCCCTTTTCAATGACGCCATAATCGTTCTCCCCCTTCACCCCCAGCTTACGCTGCAGCTGATCCGCTAGCCGCCGGAAAGGTCCGACGAAACGGCGTGAATTCCAATAGGCGATAAGGAGAAGCACCGCAAGCAGCAGCAATGAGTAGTTGATAATGACGGTTTTGAACGCATCGGCCTTTTCCCGGAATTGCTTCATCTCCGTGATGGAGACAATATTCCATCCCAACGATTCGAGTCGGGCATAATTAACGAACGCTTCCCCTCCGGCACGGTTTAGCTCGAATGATCCCCGCTCCAATCCCGTCCGGATGCTGCTGATGCTCTTCTCGAGCCGCTCATCCGATTCCCCCAGGATCAGCCTGCCCTGATCATCCACAATGGAGAACAGCGCATCCGCCCTTCCGCCACCCGATATCAAATGCTTTTGCAGCTCCTTCTTGTTGAACAGGACGACAAGATAGCCGTCGCGATTTTTTTGCACGGGAGTCGAAGGAAGCTGAAGCGCCAAATATGAGTTTTTTCCTATTTGGTGGTCGAAGTAGCGGAGGAAGGATCCTGGATTACGCTCGATCCGCTGCAGCATCGACCGATCGGCGAATTCCTCGAACGGGAGCAGTCCAACTTTGGAGTCGATGACCTCACGTTTGCGCATGTTAAATAAGTAAGCGGATTCAATAAAAGGCTCATTAGATAAATATTTCGTTAAAACCCGCATCGTACCGGCATTTTGCAGCAGATTTTCTGCGGAGGCATATAACCAGCTCTGAACGGTATGATCTTCGTACATGTTCAGGCTGTACCATTTCAGCTTGGCCAGCATAAACTCCGTCCGCTCTGCCATTTCATCGATGCGGTCTTGATTGAACGTTCCCACCTGAGTGTAAGCGAAGTGAGAAAATCGGTTAGCCAGGAACAACGAAAACGGAATAATCGTAATTGCGAAGAAAATGCCGCTGATCACAAATATGCGCCAAGATGTCGATCTGAACATAGCTGGTAACCCCTTTCTCCCTTCGTCATTAAAGGTACTCTTTTGACTGGTATGTTTTATCTTATAGCAGCCCCTTCCTGTTTGCCTAGTCCTCGTTTGTCCGTCAAGTTCTGATTTTGCGTTTCCGCCCCGTTCTGCATGTTTTTGATCCTTAGGAAGATGAAAATGATGTGCAATGAAAACTCACGGTCGGACAATTTTGGGCAAAACAAAAACACCATCCTCATGCGGATGGTGTTCATGGTTTGGTGGAGGCGAGGGGATTTGAACCCCTGTCCCGCACTTTTCTCCACGTTTCTCTATATTCCGTCTAATCCCGGGAGGCCTTATCCTGTATGGCTTCCCGAGATTTCAAATGTTATACAATTCCGTTCTGATTTACCCGTGTTTAGTACTTGTCAGAGAGTTTGACTACATCATGTCTACACATTTCGGACAGGATATCTTATCAAAATCCGGCATAAATTAATGCGATTTACGCAATATTATTGGGTATTCAAGTAATGTCGCAGCTCTTCTTGATCTTGAACAGGATTCAGATATTTCAGCCCAAAGACCTCTGCAACTTGCTTGAAATCTTTATCATTATTGCTGACCAGTACAGAACCCGTCGTTAATGCTGTCGCCGCTATTAATGCATCAGGCAGTTTTATTTTCTTCCTATACTCATAATCCAGCCGTGATCGTATTTCAGCTGCTTTTCTGGCAATAATCCGATTCACATCGAGCACTTGGTCAGAATCGTCAACAAATTCCTGTATATCTCGCCGCAATTCACGATTAGTATGGTTTTCCCTTACTGATAGCAACTCTGCCTCCGTAATGGTGGACAACAACAACTCATGCACAGTATCCTCACCATATAACTGTTGCAGAAAATGGACAACGGGCGGATACTGCCTAAAGTAATAAATACAAATGTTCGTATCTAACAGAAAGCTGCTCACAAGCGGCTCCCCTCCCGGTCATCTTCACCGTCCCTTTCAGCGATCGCTTGGAACTCTTTTTTTACTGAGTCAGGCACATTTTTCAAGATGCCCGCTGTTTTCTCCAGCATTCTCATCCGACGCGCTTTCTTTGTCCCTTGATCCGTATTATTGCTTTTTTCCAACCGAATCACCATCCCGTGATCAATCTCATCGATTTGCATATTCACATACTCATGTGAGTCAATTAGTTTTTGAAATTCCGGTACGAACAGTGAATGATCCTTGATTTGTTTCATTGGCGATCACCTCACAAATACTTTATTTCATTATAACAAAAGTTAGCGTATGCCAACAGAACAAACATGGCCTTTATTAGGTAAGCATCCTTGGAATACTCTTAGAAAACCATCATTCCGGCAAGTACAATTCACATCTCCGTCTTTTTGACTCACTCATCTAGAAGGTAAGCTGGTAAAAAATAATCTTCCGAAGGCTGTAAACATCTTGCCATTTCATTCACCTAGTGGCAGCCCCAGCAGCATTTGCTGGGGCTTATAAAAGTGAGAGGATGATGGACAACGCAGTCAATACTAAGTGAGCAGCCTACTGCGACTCCTCTGCCCGCAGAGCTCAACTCAAAGCACTTACAGTATTCTTATGAGTTTTATCGAAAATGTGCGTGTAGATCTTGTTAGTTGTTCCGATATCAGAATGCCCTAGTGCTTCCGAGATCGATTTCAGGTCAACTCCCTCATCATGAAGGATACTGGCAAATGTATGCCTAAGATCATGCAGGCGAATACGCGGTAACCCTTGTCGCTTCAGAAACGTGGTGAATTGCTCTGTGACCGTATTAACACGATACGGCTTTCCGTCCTCTCTTGTAAATACATAATCAGTGACAATGTAATCCCCACCTAATACTTGTTTAAACTCCGCCTGCCTTGTTCTGACTCGGTTTAACAGTTCATAAATCTCATCTTCAATGTAAAGTGACCTCTGACTTTGGGCTGTCTTTGGTTTCTTAATCACCGACTCTTCTCCCGCACTTGACCGGACACTCCTTACATGAAGCACACGATTTTTGAAGTCAATGTTCTCCCAGAGCAGCCCCGTAATTTCAGAGCGCCTAAGCCCCATGAATGCAGACAAAAACACCGGAAGTTCAAGTCTTGTCTCCTTCACCAAGTCTAGCAACTCAATAAGCTGCTCCTTCGTTAATGCCCTTCCCTCATAATCGATTTTTCGGGGCAATGCAACGGCATCCGCTACATTTCTATATACATACTGTTGCTTCAATGCATAAGCTAACACTTTTCGGATATTAGCATGGTGCTTCCGCACCGTATTCGGTGACAATTTTTTTCGTCCAGTAGATGCTTATAATACTGCTGGATATGGGCCGATTGAAGTTTGCCTTCGGGCAGTGGCATATGGTTTCCTGTAGATGCATATGAAGAATTCAAAAAGTATAAGCGGAGAAGAAAACAGCCTGCATATGTGACATTAGCAATCTTTCTAGCTTTTATCATTTTTGCGGCAACGAATGGAGGAGATGAGGTAGTCAAAGAAGCAACCTCGGGGTTCTCTTCGAGTAGCATCAGTACCTCTTACTTAAGCCAATACAGTTCAAAAGTTAATAACGTCCTCAGATAGCTTCACTATAAATTATATTCCGACAACTCAGCTCATAAGAGCAGCTTCTGCTTCCTTGCTTTTTTCAGCTGCTTCTATAGCGATTTTCCTTGAAATTAATTCCTCAAACAATCCATCGTATTCTTCCTCTTTACTTATCTGGAGAAACCCAAAATCAAGTGTAGCCTGTTCTTCACGATTAATTATTTTTTCAAATAAACCTTCTACCTTTCTATATGCTTCGGTATATTCATCTGCATCAGCGGCTTCGCCATCATTCTCACGTAATATCTCATATATTACTTTTGTTTTTTTATCGTTCGATACATCACCGATGCCAATAGCATTTTCAAAATTCGATATCGAACAAAAAACCCTTATATTTTTATTAGCTTTAAGACTAAATATCTTTTTACAGTTTGTTAGTTGCGCTTTTAATGTAGATGAGGAGTGCTTATCATGGTTATCTACATCGTGTAGTACATCATAATGAGAATTAAACTGATTAAGGACCTTCATCAACGTTGCAATTGTTGCCTTCCCTCTGGCACGAATTATATGAACGTTATAATTTTTTTGCTTGGCAAAATGTTTAAAGGCAATATACTCAGTATCTCCTTCAACAATGACCACTTTATTTGCAAAGAAAAATTCGTTTACGTATGAATCAACATAGTTTAACACCTTCATGTTCTTGATGTCATTCTTATCAAATTGCTCATTGATAGATTTGAATAATTGGATAGCTTCTTTTTCACCAATCCGAAATACCTGGATAGACGTATGCTTTTCAGATAAGTCTATAAGTATGGGGGAATGAGTCGAAATCATTAATGGCATTTTGCGGCCTATTTTGTATAGTGAGCGACTTAATGCTCGTACAGCCTCGGGATGAAGAAAAGCCTCAGGCTCATCTATCAATAACAATTTATCTTCATCTTCACCCATAAGTTTTTTCTCAATCATATTCTGAATGAGGTATATTAAACTCATTCTTTGTAACCCAGTACCTTGATTAGCCAATGGCATCCCTGTTTGCTTACTACTATCTATATGAACACTTGAACTGGTTGATTTCAGTATATCTGATGCTGAAAAACCTACACTTTCCCCGCCAGTAACGTTTAAAGATAAATGTTCGTTTGAGAAAAGCATTTGTAAATTTTGTGAAACGTCGCTACTTACATTTTGAAGTATCTTGTCTGTATTTATTTTAATTTTCCTCAAAAATTGTGGGTAGGATTCCCTTAATCGAGAATATTCCTGAGCTAATAAATAGAGTTCCTTTTCCTTTTCCTTTTCCTTTTCCTTTTCCGTATCGCCCTCAAATCTTTCAAGCTTTTGCAAGTCACCTTTTAATATCTCGGAGTATATATTTTGAATAAGTGCATTGATGTCATCAGGTAACATAGAGGGAGTTATGTAGAAGGGCTGATTGCTCAGAATTTTGTCTAGTTTTTCCTTCAATTCATGTTTAGCCTTAATTTCAACACCAGTTTCATCATAAAAGGCAGGGGCGGACTCTACTTTATATTTTTTCAAAATAATGACTTTCTCATTATCGGAACCAAACTCTGCTTTCAGGACGATCTCCTTATCTCTATCTGAAAAACAATCGTTGGGGATAGTCTTTGCTTTAGCTTCTCTCTGAAAAAAACAATTAATTGACTCTAATATAGTAGACTTTCCTGTGTTATTTCTTCCTGTTAAAATAAGAATTAGTTTCACTTCCAATAGTCGGCAGCAATCAATATGTGGCTAAACTTTAGGCTTCCCTATGTAGCTATAGCATCGCAGCGTCGACCTTTAGTTCCATTCTTTGCTTTACCACTATTGGTGATACTCAATCAACGTCGTTGTCATCAATATAAGAAAAAGGTCCCAAAATTTGATATACTTCGTATATTAAGCTTTTGAGAGAGGTTCCAGAATGAAGCCACTATTAATAATCACACATTCACAAGATTCAACAGTGTCATACATTGAAAAAACTTACCCAAGACTTTATTCATTTCGTCTTAATACAGATAAAATTGATTCATATCAGATTTCTATTAGTGGTACAGGCAGTACTATTCGGTCAAGTCAATGGGAAATCTCTCTTGAGAATGTCCATGCCATTTATTATCGAAAAATAGTGTACCCTGATCTATCAGATTATGATAAAGAAGTGCGCCCTCTCATTGCAAAGGAACTGTTCGGACTCATTGAAGGACTAGCTGAAACATTCGGTGACCGTTGTTTAAGCCGTCCATCTTTATTGAAACGAGCCGAAAGTAAGATAGTTCAGTTACAACTTGCAAAAAAGTTGGGGTTTCAGCTTCCTTTGTCACTGGTAACAAATCACGATCAGAGCGCACAAGCTTTCGTTGCTCCACAACCTTCAATAGTTAAGCCGTTAGCTACAGGAAAACTAACGACCAGCATCGGAGATTTTATTATTCAAACAAACATCATACCATCCGATGAGCCTCCAGCCCATCTCTCACATTGTCCTTCCTATTTTCAAGCCTATGTATCAAAGGATTACGAGCTTAGGGTAACTATTATTGATACGCAGGTTTTTGCTGTCAGAATTGACGCGGGAAATGAGATTGACTGGAGAAAAAGCTATGAAAGTAACACCTATCTAATTGTGGATATACCTGAGGACATTACTCAAAAATGTTTTGCCATGATGAAAGCACTTCAACTCCATTTTGGCGCCTTTGACTTTATCGTTTCCGGCGGAGAATACATTTTTCTTGAGATCAATCCAAATGGACAATGGCTTTGGTTGGAGCAAGAACTAAATTTGCATATATCCAATGCGATTGTTCAATATTTAGTCCAGGAGGAGTCCACATAGATGAATGAGTTGCCAAATTGGGCATTCCGTATTTTCCAGTTTCTTTCCTTTGTGCCTATATTCCGTGTGACTTGTGATGCAGGCTTTGGCGAAATCAATAAGAAAAGAACCCTCTTAAGATTTTCATTACTGAGTATAAACTTGGGTAAGTATATTTTACATTTTTGTACATTTCAATGGTTTTGGGGGGCTCCCCCACAGGGACAATCCAAAGAGCGATTTCGAATATTACGCGTTCTAAGCCTAACCGAAGTTGAAAAACCACTCGATGAACGTAGCTTTAATCAAAGAATCGATAGACATAAGCAAGAGATTAAGAATCTGGAAACTGTAAAAAAAGAAGCAATCAAAGAAGCATTATTCCATAAAATGAGTAGTTTAATGGATTCTAAAAACCGAACATTCAATAAATTTCTTGCGTATCTTGCAGTCGTAGCTTTTCTTATTCCTATCTACACACCTTATCTCACGAACATTGGAAAGTCTTTTAATCATGACGGCATTTTGCAATTTCTTGTCTTGGTGATACTTTATTACATCATCATGAATTTTTTAAATCTCATCCTATTCTTTCATGACTTCATTAAGGTGAAGTCGTATAGCAGATATGCTTATCAAGACGTAAAGAATTCGACCGATCCCTCAACAGAGTTGTTACAGATGGTTTACTTCGAAAGGTATCTGACTGAGTTTGAATGGATTCGCGAGATTACCCTTATAAGAAACATCGAGAAGTACATAAAGGGAATAGTCATCATGAGTATTGCTCTGGTTATTGTCCATAACGTTTCATTACATTATCAGACAAATAGAATTGGGTTAGAATCGATTTCAGAAAGAAATACAGCAGTTTACACCTTAGACTTATCCAAACCTTCTAACAAGCTCTACGACGGTCAAAAAACTCTTCTTGACCAACTGGAAAACGATTTGCTAGAAGGTAAAGTATCAGAGGTTATTTTAATTCGCTCTGGAAGCAAGAATGACGAGAACTACAATCGGATTTACTACTTGATTCAATCCCTGAATGTCCATAATATAGAGATTACAACAGCTATAAACGATACTAGCCCAGAGAATAACGAATTAATCATTCTACTAAAGAGGAGGTGAAGCCTGGTGAAACCATATATTGCATACTTTCTAAGCTCGGTTGCTAGTAAAGACCCAGTAGAAACCACTGAAAGTTTGGAAGGAACAGTGCCTGATGATTTGAGACTCTCTACTCGTCAAACCCGCAGCGTTGAAGACACACATCCTGATGACGGTATTATGATGTGGAAGGAGACCGTGGAAACAGCAACCGTTGAAGGTACTGAGCCCGACGATCTGCGGCTAAAGGAAACCGATGGTAAGCAGACCTTTACGCATGAGGGCACTGAACCTGATGATTATTTTTTCAACAAACAGCCTCTCACTGAATCGCATGAGAACACCGAGCCAGATGAAATATATATTGATAACAACTAGGCATACTTGACGAACCCCCGTTTGTTAAACGGCATGAATGTAGACAAGCCGTCTACATATGAAATAAAAAATAGACACCACCAAAGTTGATGTCTACAATCCGTCTACAATTTCCGCCCACAGAAAAACCCAGCCCTCTTGCGGACTGGGTTTTCATGGTGGAGGCGAGGGGATTTGAACCCCTGTCCTGCACTTTTCACTACGTTTTGCATTATTATATTTAATCCCGGGAAGCCTCATCCTATTGGGCTTCTCACGATTTCAAATGTTATGCAATCCCGTCCTGTTTTACCCGTGTTTAGTACTTGTTAGAGCGTTTGACTACATCGTGTCTACACATTTCGGACAGGATATCTTATCAAAATCCGGCATAAATTAAGGCGAATTGCGTAGTATTATTGCGTATTCAAATAATGGTGGAGCTCTTCTTGATCTTGAACGGGATTCAGATATTTTAGCCCAAAGACCTCAGCTACTTGTTTAAAATCTTTATCATTATTACTGACCAATACAGAACCAGTTGTTAATGCTGTCGCTGCAATCAATGCGTCCGGCAGTTTAATTTTCTTCCCGTACTCGTAATCCAATCTTGAACGTATTGCAGCTACTTTTCTTGCAATTGTCCGATCCACATCAATTACTTGATCAGAATCATCAACAAATTCCTGTATACCTAGCCGCAATTCACGGTTAGCATAGTTTTCTCTCACTGAAAGCAATTCCGCCTCCGTAATTGTGGACAACAACAACTCATGGGCAGTATCTTGCCCATATAACTGCTGCAGAAAATGGACTACAGGCGGATACTGCCTAAAGTAATAAATGCAGATGTTCGTATCTAATAAAAAGCTGCTCACAACCGGCTTCCCTCCCGGTCATCTTCACCGTCTCTTTCAGCTATCGCTTGAAACTCTTTTTTTACCAAATCAGGCGCATTTTTCAAGATGCCAGCTGTTTTCTCCAGCATTCTCATCCTACGTGCTTTCTTTGCTCCTTGATCCCTATTATTGTTTTTTTCCAAACGAATCACCATCCCGTGATCAATCTCATCGATCTTCATATTCATACTCATGCGAGTCAATTAGTTTTTGAAATTCCGGTACAAACAGTGAATGATCCTTGATTTGTTTCATTGGCGATCACCTCACAAATACTTTATTTCATTATAACAAAGGTCGGAGTATACTAACAGCGTAGACATGACCGGCACAGATGTAAACGCCTTGCACCTATCGGAGTTCGCCTTTTTTTAATGCCCGGCTCATTGCAGTGACAGTATTCTTATGCGTTTTATCAAATATGTGCGTGTAGATTTTGTTTGTTGTTCCGATGTCGGAATGCCCAAGGGCTTCCGAAATGGATTTCAAATCAATCCCTTCGTTATGAAGAATACTTGCAAACGTATGTCGCAGGTCATGTAATCGAATTTGCGGCATTCCTTGGCGTTTGAGAAACACTGTGAACTGTTCAGTTACCGTGTTCACTCGATAAGGTTTTCCATCTTCCCTTGTATAAACAAAGTCACTTTTAACATAATCTTTGCCGAGCAGTTGTTTATACTCATCTTGCTTCGCCCTTACTTTTTTCAGTAATTCCAGGATCTCGTCGTCTATATACAAAGACCGCTGACTCTTTGAAGTTTTCGGCCTCTTGATAACAACATTATCCCCAGCGCTTGTTCGAACTGTTTTAACATTTAGTATGCGTTGCTCCATATTGATGTTCTCCCACTGGAGTCCAGCAATCTCTGATCTCCTTAGCCCTAGATACGCCGCTAAGTAAACGGGAAGCTCAAGCTTTGTATCCTTAACTGTATTTAACAAATCATGAAGTTGTTCTTTAGTGAGAGCCTTTCCTTCATAATCAATTTTTCGTGGCAATGCTACCGCATCTGCCACATTCCTATACACATATTGCTGTTTCAACGCATAATCCAGTGCTTTGCGAATATTGGCATGATGCTTTCGAACTGTGTTCGAAGATAATCTTTTTTCTTCAAGGAGATGCTTATAGTATTGCTGAATGTGAGTTGGATTTAACTTTTGCAACTCGATTCCACCCAGGAATGAATTAACATGCTTTAATATATTGCGGTAACCGTAAGCGGTTGTTTCTTCGCAATTATATTTGACATAGTTATCGAACCAATGTTCGAAGAATTCGAAGACAGTAATATTACTCGACTCCACATGAATATTCCTTTGCTGATTGTAATTAAATTCCGTTAACAACTTCTGTGCCTCGGCTTCAGAATCGGCGAAAGCATAGTCTCGCTTCCGCTTACCATCCGCACCCTTTCCGAGCTCTTTTGTCACCCGAAACCTTTTCCCGATTTTTTGAATACTTCCAGCCATGCTCTTTCTTCCCCTCATAATTAAGTTTGGTTTAATGGTTTATTTGTAACGTTTAAGCGCAATACGTTTTAAATTCCTTTCGAATCCGTATTGCTCTGGCCCGTTAACGCCTCAACTTTGCAGGTACTTTCGTGTTTTGGCTGTTAGAATGATGCATGCTTCGAAAAACCAACCAAATGGGCCATCCTCTTGAATTTCGATTGAAAAACATTTAAAGATCTCTGGTACAGCGGCAATATAGGATGCCGCTGCGTATTCCGCATTACAGTAAGGGAACTTCTCAAACATTCTTAAGAAGTGCTTTAAATGATCATCATTTTGGAAATGTAAAGTGCCTACTGGCATTCCGAATACTTTCATAAGAGTCCTCCCGAAACAATTGTCATTCCTCGAGCGCCACTTGAAACCTTAAAGGATTCTCGATTTTGTGAATTATCACTATCACGTACTACTTGGGCATCTCGTACAACAAGGAACGAGATGCCCTTTATTCATTTACTGTGCCTTGACTCTCGCCTCAGTCCATTCCTTAAATTTTTGAACTGGGATAATGATTCTCCTTCCTATTCTGATTTTCGGGAATCCCTCTTCGTTGACTAATTTGTAGACTGAATTACGACCAAGGGGTAGCATTTCATAAAGATCCTGCATTGTGTACCATTCTTTGAGCTCCGGATTTGACATGATTATCTCTCCCTTTAATAATGTATAAATGAAGACTTTAGCGTTACGTTCTGAAGACAACCGTAGCACTTTTGTAGATTTAAAGGGCTACGACTATTTGGTCTAAATGGTGGCTATTTACGGGGATTGTTAATCTCCGTAGCCACTGTAGACCCTGGCGCGTACACCCTTACACTAGACGATAATTGTTCAAAATGAGATTCCATGTCAACATTATCATCTTTGCTAACAAGACTAATCCCAAAGAACCCTCTAAGCGGATTCCCATTCAGTCTGAACTTTTTTTGATCCAAGCCCAGATTAATTAGTTGGTTGAAGAAATCACCATCGCTCATTGCTCGAAGGCAATTTGATTTGCAATATTCTTTGTATGCTTTCAAAAGTGTACGCCGATGTTCTCGCAGGTTAACATCAGCCTTATTCACAATACATGCATCATTAATAAAAGCTTGTGCCGAATTTTTTTCATTTCTGTAGGCCTTACGAAAGGCAATAGCATCTTTACATTCCGTGAAGACGTAATTATTGCTATGCAAGCGTTGTAAGCCTTCGATTGCCCAAGCAGCGATTATGTCCTTTTCCATTAGCAACTTGGGAATTAACCCCTTATCACGCTTATCTTCAGGCACTTGATAAACAAAAGTTAAAAAATGTATCCGGTCTAAGAAGGCATCTGTCATATCCGATCCTTCTGGAAGAGGCATACGATTTCCAGCTACAACAAGCTTTGATTTTGGATAAAAATGAAATGGATCCTGTCCTTTTCTCTCGGCCGTCATCATATCACCACCAGTAATCATTTTGATAAGATCCACTCCTTTAAGCATGCCTTTCTCATCTAGCTCAGCGCTAATATTGAGTTTTGAACGCGACAATTCTGCAGTCATAAACCGATTGCTGCCTAGTTGATTTAGGGACACAGCTGTAGTAAATTGAGCTCCAATTAAACTTTTCCAAATCTCTAGCCAGACGCTTTTGCCGGTATGGGGGAGCCCAATTAACGCAAAGAACTTTTTGGCTCTCCACTCGTTGCATATGATATAGCCCGTAACTTCTTGCAACGTATTTATTTTTTCAGAATCTCCGTCTGTACAGTCCAGCAGAAATTCATGAAAACGGCTGTTGCCAATGTCATTGTAGGGCAAAGAGTCATAATCTGCATCAATGAAGCTTGTGAAAAACTTTTTAGAGCTATGTGGCTCTAAACGATCTTCTGACAAGTCGTAAACGCCGTTCCGAAAGTTAATCACACGAGTATAACTATCTAATCGGCTCGACTCAACCTGGATGCTTGGTTCGCTCTTTAACCGATGCAAAACATCAACCATTCTTGCTCGATCTAGATGCATATTTTGATGTTGCGAAATGCAATTCCTAATACGAACAGCAAGTTCCAGTTCACTGTCCTCTCTAAAGTAACCATAGTTATCATCATATAAGAGTACTCTTCCACCAACGCAAATCACCACAAAATGGGACAAGAAAGTTTGTGTGACATCAAAAGCGATTGGTATTTTATTTCCCTTGGATTGGTTAGTTTTAGTTTGATCCTCACACTCAGTAACCGTTTGAGCATCCTGAATGTTGTCGGCGAAGTTTTCGATTTCGAAGTTTCCATAAACTTCAGGCTCTTTCGACTCTTTGAGATGCTTCACGAAAATTTCACGCGCTTCAGTATGCTCCAACCTGCGCTTTGCATTTTCAAAAACGTCATATATATCATTCATGACCAAAGGTCTCCCCTCCATCTTGATCTTTTATTGGTCTTGCCAATAAATTTTGTAATTCAGGAAATAATTCAAAGATATAGCCATATGTTAATACCCTAAAGGAGTTAGCATCTCGTACTGACATCGTGAATATATCCGCCTCATTAAAAGGGGTACTAAACGAGTCGAACATTCTTGCCTGAAAGCCAACATTTTGGTTAGCAATATTAACATACTCCGAAATCAAGATGATTCTTGTACGAGTATGATTGGAAGACTCACCAACAATAAACTCATTTATTTGATTCCCTGTTGATAGATAAAATCTATTGCTAGATTTTTTCTTATCACAGATTACCAAGTTTATTTTTTTATACAACTCAGGATTGCTACTGACATATACAGGTTTATCGCCAAACTTACCTATACAAATTCTATATTGGTCAGTTACAACAGCGACCAGTATCCTGGGGAATTCAGCTAGTTGTCCATTCAAAACAGTTGTAATTGCTTCAGGACTAGCCAGAACAACCGATACTGACTCATCACCACTATTTGCTTTTTCAGCTAACTTCATTATTTTTTTATGGAGATGAGTCTGTTCATCAGTTAAGCGATTATTCTCAGCCACCTCCGCTCCTTTGATAGGTGTAATAGAACCATGTCTTTGTTCATTAATGTTTTGTCTCATACAATACGCCTCCTAAATAATTTTGTGAGTTCCAAATACTGAATGTGTATCAGGACGCTTTAAGATTAATAAAGAAAGGCTAAATAAAATAGCTCAAAACCAAATAGATTTTTGACTTGAATTTATTCCCATATAAACATTAAAAACCATACATTTTAAGTGAAAATCTTTTGCACAAAAAAAGTCAGAGGGAGTTTACGAGGGTCGCTGATGAACCTGTTACTTTTTCTCAGTTGCCTGAAAACCACAGAAAAAGACATCTGTCCTCAAAGTTAGGATGGATGTCTTCTTTAAGTTGACCATATTGAGCCATTTGAACGTGAAAAATCAGGCAACTACTTCTCTATCCTTCATCTTCAATGTCAATTCTATCGAAGATGAAATTTTTCGAACTCATGTGTCTGAGTGAGGAATCTGAATCATTACGAGGGAGCCTGTTCAAACAGTGTGTTGCCTAAAATGCCTAAGCTAGCTTTGGAGAGTATGGCGTCCTCCTGGGACGCCATTACGTTGCATAAGGATGAATTTGATAAATAGAGAAATCCCCGCGATCCCTTGATATTTCTGGGATCGCGGGGATTTTTGTTAATTCGAGATGCTCGTGAAAATGCATAAGAATATCATAGGTTTTAGATTTTTTATACACATTTTATACACACGAACACTCATTGAAAAATGTACTCCAAGGTCAAGTAGTAACGTAAGCGTCAAACTGTCCCCACCTTCGAATCGAGCGATCGTTATGAGAAAATCCTCCTCAATAGCCATTCTGAGGAGGATTTTTCTATGAGCAGAGAAGAGATTCGAATGAAATGGGAAGCTCGTGTCGAGGCATTTCGTGCAAGTGGCGAAAAGACAACACATTGGTGCAAAGCCAATCAAATCGACCGCCGTCAACTTTACACATGGATAAAGAAGCTGGATGAGTCACCCGCATCTTCTTCCGTTAAACAGACGACCTTCATTCCTGTTCAGGTGACTCCTGAAGTGAAACCGGCGCCTTGCCGTTCACTTCGCATTCAGATCGGTGCAGTCGTCATCGAAGTCGATGCGGGATTTGAGCCCGCCTTGCTCCGCGAAGTTGTTCGAGCACTGGGGGCCGATCCAGTATGTTAAACGAAATCACGTCAAAGCCCGTCTATCTAGCTTGTGGCAGCACGGATCTACGCAAATCCATCGACGGCCTTGCCGCACTCGTCCAAGAAGGACTCGGGATGAGTCCCTTTTCTCCGGCGCTGTTCGTTTTCTGCAACCGTGAACGTAACAAACTTAAAATATTGTATTGGGAGCATAACGGATTCTGGTTGTACTACCGCAGGCTCGAACGCGGTACGTTCCAGTGGCCGCAGGCAAATGGGGAGCCTGTTGCGATCACAAACCGCGAGCTTCGCTGGCTGCTTGACGGGCTATCGCTAAGTCAACGGCAGGCGCATCCGAAAGTACGGGCCGAAGTAGTCATTTAACAAATCATTTTCTTACGCAAATTGTCATACCTGGCAGCAGGTACTTGCCTGCGCGTTATCGAAATCATACGGTATGGAAAAGCGAACGGAAACCCCTAACCCCGAAATACTCCAGCAGCAAATTTCAAAGCAGGAACAGCAAATTGCCGAGCTCTCTGCGAAGCTCAAATGGTATGAAGAGCAGTTTCGCTTGGCTCAGCAGAAGCGCTTCGGCGCTTCCAGCGAGAAGACGCATCCCGACCAACTGGAGATGAATCTGTTTAACGAAGCTGAAGTGCTTGCTGCGTCCGCTCCTCAAGAGCCAGACGTCGAGACGGTCACGTACAGCCGGAAGAAGACCTCTGGCAACCGGGAAACCAAGCTGGATCAGTTCCCTGTCGAGACGATCCACTATGCCTTGCCGGAGTCTGAGCAATTCTGCTCGTGCTGTGGCGGTGGACTCCATGAGATGAGCACCGAAACGCGTAATGAGATTGCTGTTATCCCGGCGGAGGTGAAGGTCATCCGTCATGTGCGGCAGGTCTATGCGTGCCGCCAATGTGAGCGGAAAGAGATTCGCACGCCCGTCGTTACGGCGCCCATGCCTAAACCGATTCAGCCGGGCAGTCTGGCGTCCCCGTCCATTGTGGCGCATGTCATGAGCCAGAAGTATGTGGACAGCCAGCCGCTCTATCGTCAAGAGCAGCAATTCGCAAGGCTCGGACTTACGCTATCGCGCCAAACACTGGCAAACTGGATGATCTACGGATCGGAGCAGTGGCTGTCGCTTCTCACGGACCGCATGCGTGCGCACTTGCTGAGCAAGGACATTCTGCATGCCGACGAGACGACACTGCAAGTTCTGCAGGAGCCCGGCAAGTCCGCGTCATCCAGTTCGTACATGTGGCTGTATCGTACGGGCCGTACCGATGCGCCAATCGTCCTCTACGACTACCGGTCGACGCGCGGCGGCGAGCACCCGAGGAACTTCCTCGAAGGTTTCAGCGGCTACCTGCATGTGGACGGCTATTCCGGCTATCACAAGGTCAAGGACGTGACACTTGTTGGATGCTGGGCCCATGCACGCCGGAAGTTCGACGAGGCATTAAAAGCGTTGCCGCCTACGCAAGATAAGACAACGACCGCAGCCCAGCAAGGACTTGCCTTCTGTAACCAGCTATTTGCGATCGAGCGCGAGCTGGTCAAGGCGGCAGCCGAAGAACGCTACACCATCCGTCAGGAGCGGAGTCTCCCCCTTTTGGATGCTTATTTGGTGTGGCTGAAGCAGCAGCGCTCGCGGGCATTGCCAAAGAGCAAGCTCGGAGAGGCGATCACCTACAGTATCAATCAGTGGGAGAAGCTGACGGTGTTCTTGAAAGACGGACGGCTGGAGATCGACAACAATCGGAGTGAACGCGCGATTAAACCATTCGTCATTGGACGGAAGAATTGGTTGTTTGCCAATACACCGCGCGGTGCAAAGGCAAGTGCGACGATCTACAGCGTTATCGAAACAGCGAAGGAGAATGGATTAAATCCGTTCAAGTACCTTCAGTATCTTTTTGAACAGCTACCTCAGTTAGCCGATCCTAAAGATCCGTATGCACTGGACAGGCTTCTTCCGTGGTCATCATCGCTACCGCTAACTTGCCGCATATTTAAACAAGAGTAAACTTGCCAAAACAATAGCCCTCATCTTGATTTCAAGGTGGGGGCTATTTGACGCTTACGTAGTAACAACAAAGGAGCCTTGCTTAACTATAGCGAGGCTCCTTTTTGTATGATATAGCTCCGATTGTAATCGGGGGATGGCAGAACATACTTTAAGCGAAGTGTGTGTGGTTTTGAAGTGGCCCTTCAATTATAACGAGAATCTGCCTACAATCATAGTTTAAACCCGATGAAAGCTGGAACGTTCGGTAAACCGACGATACCACAAGAGAGTGGCATTTATATCATCTCCTAGTCTTTTCATCTTTGCTCATTATAACTTATGACTGTACAATATTAAAGCTAAGTCGTCTTGCATTAACTGAAGAAGAACACAAATGGGATAAATAACTTTTCAAAATAGCGTCCACAGGCATCCACTTGTATTAAAAAAACGACAGCCAAGGAAAAGCAACGCCCTGTGCTGTCGCTACACATTGAACTTATGTCTCCCTACAGCTCAACCCCTTATTTCTTTTTATCTCAAACTTACTTGCGGGTTGCAGCCCAGTAGCTCAGGCTCACGAATACATTTCACTTTGTCATTTGTTTAAGTCAGACCCACCGTGTAACTCTTTATATATTTCGATTTCTTGTTTTAATTTTAATATAGTAATTAGTTGTTTTTTGCTCTCTTCAGAAGTAAAATCATAATTTTCTTGCGATGTCTTATGTTCTGCCTTCCTTGTAGCTCCATTAATTAAACCACCAATGGCAAAAGAAACTCTAGTGAATACCGATCGGAGTTTAAGCTCTTTGAATCCAAAGTCATGCAATGATCTGCATCGATTAGCTATTGTTTCATTATTAAAATCAATTTTCTCCATTAAGTGTGCAAAATCAAGGAACGATGCAGATCGTGCTTATGAGTTTATACGTGCGATCATGGAGCGATTGGAACTGTCGTTACATCCGACGAAAACCCGAATCGTCGGCCTCTGGATGGGAGACGAAGGCTTCGGCTTCCTTGGCCTGCACCATCGGAAGACGAAAGCGGAAACGTCGAAGGGAAAGGTGTACTACACAACCCTGCAATGGCTTACTCGAAAAGCAGAGGAACGCATTGGGAAGTGGTAAAGGAAAAATTGGCACCACCGAGCATGCGGCATAAGTCATTCCAGGAACATGTGGAATGGTTGAACCCCAAGATTCAGGGGTGGCGGAACTATTACTACACGGCCTATAGCCAATTAAAGATGGCGAAGCTGGATTGGTACATCATACAGCGGCTTTCGAGATGGTATGCGAAGAAGAGGCAACGCTCACGCTGGATCAGCTCGATCCGCGAAGTCAAGTTACTGGCTAAACAGTATGGACTCAAAACGTTATTGTAATCCGCATGCACAAGAATGACGAACATCGGAAAGCCGTATGAGGGAAAACCTCACGTACGGTTTGATGAGGAGGAGGGCTGTCTCAAAAGTAGGTTTTTTTGTTTGACGAGACAGTACACGTGTTGAAATGTCAGCGAAAATAAAGAATTGGTGGTGCTGGGGAGGCTATCCCTGCACCACCATTTCTGCTTTTTGGTCGATTGCGACCTTCTTGAGCAAATTATGGGCGAGTGAAAACCACCCGCCCCCAAGGCTTACTTTTGGCAGGCCTCGAAGCAGAAAACGTCTGAATCCTCGGTTATTCTTTATTTGCCCGAATACACTTTCCGGCTCAATCACCCTTCGAACCGAGAGGGCGTACCCGTCCTCACTTCTGTGTATCGATTCGCGTTCGCTTCGATTTTAGTGCCATCTACAAAGTAATGCTCAAGCTTTACATACTTCTCTGCAGCAAGAAATTGGAGCACGCCAGTGAAGACGGTCTCCAATATGTCTTTCATCCGCTCAGAGCGAAACCGATTGATGGTCCGGAAGTCTGGGCGTTGTCTGCCGGTAATCCACATAAACATGATATTTTCACGGACCGCCTTGGCAATCTGGCAAGAAGAGTAATTCTGCTGTGTATAGGCATAAATGATGACTTTGGTGAGCATTTTGGGATGGTAGTTGTCTCTTCCTCCACCGGGGTAAGCATCCCTGAAGATCTTGCCATCTAAGTGATTGACGGTCTCATTGACTACACGAACGAGGTGATTGGGAGGAATGTCGTCCTCCAAGTCCATTGGCAGATGAAGTTGGTCCATGGTATATTGAATGTACAAAAGAAACCTCTCCTTTTGGTATGTGGTTGGGTGGTACCTCCATTTTACCAAGGAAAGGTTTCTTTTTGTTTTACAATTTAGAGAAGGGGCTTCAGTCAAATAACGATGACTTTTGGGACAGCCCCGTCCGGCCACGCTCTACTCTATCCGGAAGCGCAGTTGCTCCGCCTTCTCGCCTCGCTCCCCGTGGACGCCGACGGTGCGTGCTGCTCGCGGTATTGCCCCGGAGTCATCCCCTCAGCTTTCCGGAAGCGGCTGATAAAACTGGCCGTGTCCAAGTAACCGATATCCGTCACGATGTCTTTGATCGGCGCTGAGGTTTCCTGCAGTTGACGTTTCGCTTCTTCCAGTCGCAGCCGCCACACCGACTGGGTAAACGTGGCGCCAGTTTGTTCCTTGATCAGTCGGCTCAAGTAGGAGACGGACAATTGAAACGTCTGCGCTGTCGTTTCCAGATTCAACTCATGCTGTTTGTAGTTGTGGAGGATATATTGCAGCACGCCGTCCCGAATATGGTGATGCCGCTCTTCCGCATGTTTGCGAGCTGCATCGCATATGTCGAGCATCAGCGTCTCGATCATGACCTCCAACTCCTGCACGGATCGGAAGGCAACCAGCGTCTTCAAGCGCTCGGGGGGGAGGGGCACATCCAATTCAGCCATCGTGCGCAGCACGACATTGATCAAGTCAAAGCACATGCATTTGACTTGTTCGACCGGGACGTCTTTGCCAAGCATTTCGCCGGTAATGATGCGTAACGCTTCCCGGGAAACGGTAAAATCTCCTTTCCTCAGACTTTGCGTCCATTTCATTTTTTCAGCGTCGGAATACCAGTGCTTGCTGCCGGACTGTACAGCCATTTCGTCGAAATAAATGACGCAGCTTTGTCCGTTGATCAAGGTGTGCTGCAAGGCGGCCGTTGCTTCGATGAAAGAACGGTTGATCCGACTCAGCGAGTTGCACAACTGCCCGACCCCGATCGTGGGAAGCAGTTGTCCCTGCTCCTGCAACCGCTGGACAAGCCTGGTCATGTACCGACGCTGACGCGCGGGGCTGTCGGCATCATGGAGAGTGACGATGAGCGCGATAGCCTGATCGTGAATCAGTTCCACGCCATAGCCGATCCCTTCCGGGCAAGTCCATTTCGTCAGCAGTCGCAGCGCTTGTTCCAGGCTATGCACAGCACGTTCGTCCGTCCGGTCGGCGTGGTGAAACGACAGGACGGCCACGAAATAACAAGGACCGGGCAACTGCAGCCGCAAATCGCGGATCACTGCCGTCAGTTTCGTCCCGCTGCTGTCCGCCTCGCCCTGCAGCAGTCGCAGCAGACACTGGTCACGGACGAACGGCTGCTGCACGAGCATCTTGACGCGCAATTGCTCGCTATCCCGGAACAGGTTGTCGAAGGAATCGCGGATGCGGAGGAATTCGTCTTGGCGGCGTACGGCGGCCGGTAGCTTCTGACGATCGCCGAGGTACCGGGACAAGTTGCGGATCGGCCGGTACTGGCGGAAGGTCAAGTACATAGCGGTGCCAAGCCCGACCAGGGCGGTCAGTGCGAGCATGTTGAGCGCAATAAACTGCAGGTCGGCGACTTTGCTGTAAAACTGGGCAGTCGGTATGGCGGCGACAAAGGAACGGCCACTTGTTTTGGAAGTGACGGTGACCACGGAATAATGCCGGCCACCGATGAGTTCGTCAGTGACACCCGGCCGGCTGTCCAATAGCCGGGAAGTATCCGAGAAGTTTAACTGACGACCGTTGTCCTTCGAAGCCAATATTTCGTGCTTGTCGTTGACCATGTACACATTGCCGTGAAATTCCCCCAGAATGTTGCTGATCAGATCGGACAGCACCGATTCCCGGATCAGAAACAGCACCGCGCCGTACGGAGACGAATAATTAAAGGAAACCGGGTGCACGTATGCAATCAATTGCCCTCTCGCGCGGCTGTTCTCCGAAGGCTGCGGGTCGGGAGCGGGCAGCACCAGCGGATGGGAGAGGGTGGTTAGAAATTCACGGAAGGCTTCGAAGCTCCCGCCAATCGGGTAGCTCCCGCCCAGCAGCAAATTCAGACTGCCCGTGCCGCCCGGCGAATATGCCTCTTCGCTGTCCAGATAGTAGAGAATCAGATTTTCGATCAGGACGCTGCCTGCCCTGTGCCGCTGCAATTCCTCGACCGCCAGCTTGTCGGTGGGAGCGTGGCGGACCATATAAGGCGTCAATCGGTGATCGAGCGAGATTGTCGCCGCCATGTTTGCCAGTTGGCTGATCTGTAGGTCAGTCATGTCCCGTACCTGCTCCAGCTTGTGGATGTTGGAGCGAATAATTTCGTCGCGCAGGCTGTTCACCGAATTGGTGTAGATGAACGAACTAATGGCGACGAACGGAATCAGAAACACCAGCATGTAGGACAGAAAATAGGTGGCGAACAACGATAAGCTGATTTCTCCCTGTCTGAATCTGTTCATATCGAACCGCCCTTTCAACATTAGCCCTTCTCCCGATTCGCCACAGTCTGGAGTCGCTTTAGCCCTTGATGGAGCCGATCAGCACGCCTTTGACAAAGAAACGCTGTAAAAACGGATAGACAATCAAAAGCGGTAGAGACGAGACGATCATAACGCCGTATTTGATCAGTTCGGCCATCTTTACTTTGTCCAGCATGGAGCGAACTTCGCCGGTCTGATCCATCATCGCCTGCGGATCGCCAGAGCCGATCTCGTTCACGATCAGAATTTGCCGGAGAATGAGCTGCAGCGGGAACCGTTGGTTATCGGACAAATAAATAAGGGCGTTAAAATATTGATTCCATAGGCCGACCGCGTGAAACAGCGCCATGACCGCGATGATCGGGGCGGACAACGGGAGAGCGACCCGGACGAAGATTGAGAAATCCGACGCGCCGTCCACTTTGGAGGCTTCCACGAGCTCATCCGGAATGCTCTGTTTGAAGAAGGCGTGAGCGACGAGCATCGCCCAGGCCCCGACCGCATTGGGAATAACGATGGCCCAGATCGTGTCCAGCATGCCTAGCGCTTTGATAACCAAATAGGTGGGAATCAGCCCTCCGTTGAACAGCATCGTAAACAGGATCATCCACACGATCGGCTTTTTTCCAGCGACCTCCTTGCGGGATAAAGCATAGGCGCACGGAAGCAGCAGGAGCAGATGCAGCAGCGTACCGACGACGGTGTACATGATGGTGTTGCGGTAACCGAGCCAGATCAGGCTGTTTTCGAAAATTCGCTCGTATCCGGCCAACGTTGGACGGACTGGCCATAGCCACATTTGTCCCGAACCGACCGCCACCGGATCGCTGACCGAAGCGCTTAGAATAAACAGCAGCGGGTAGGCGATCAGGGACACTACGCCGAGAAGCAGCACCCGGTTCAGCCGGTCAAAGACGTTGTCGGACAGTTGAAACGATTTCACTAGCGTATCCTCCTCTACCACAGGCTGTGCTCGCTTGTTTTGCGGGCCAACTGGTTCATCGTTACGACGAGCACGATATTGATCACGGAGTCGAACAGGCCGATGGCTGCGGCATAGCTGTACTGGCCTTGCAGCAAGCCGCTATCGTAGACAAAGGTCTGAATGACATCAGAGGTGGTGGAGTTCAGCTCATTTTGCATCAGCAGCACTTTCTCGAAGCCGATCGTCATAAACTTGCCCATCTCCAAGATAAGCAGTACAATGACGGTCGGCAAGATCGCCGGAATGTTAATATGCCGAATGCGCTGCAGCCGGGTAGCGCCGTCCACCTTGGCCACATCGTGCAGTTCCATGTTGACGCCCGCCAGCGCGGCCAAGTAAATAATCGAGGCCCAGCCGACGCTTTGCCAAATGTTCGACCAGACGAACAAATGTCGAAACCAACCGGGGGCGGTCAAAAACTCGATTGGCTGGCCGCCGAACTCCAGCACCAAATGATTGACCAGACCGCTAATCGGATCGAGAAACGTGACCATCATGCCGACGACTACGACGACCGATATAAAATGCGGCGCGTAGGTCAGCGTCTGCACCCATTTTTTGAAGGATCCGTTGGCCAGTTCGTTGACGGACAGCGCCAGCAGGATCGGCAGCGGAAACAGCACCAACAGGTACAGGTTCAGCAGCAGCGTGTTGCGTAGCAGGCGCCAGAAATAATAGGAGCTGAAGAATCGCTCGAAATGTTCAAAGCCTGCCCATGGACTTCCCCATATTCCTACTGCTGCATTGAAGTTTTTGAACGCGATCAGCGTGCCGTACATCGGTACATAGTGAAAGATCAGAAAATAGGCCAGCGCCGGCAGCATGAACAGGTACAGCTGCCAATGGCGCAGCGCTAAGCTCCAGCCGTTCGCCGGTCGCGTCCGGACGGGAGGCGCGGAGCGCAGTTCCGTGATTGCCATAACAGCACCTCCTTGTTTGATTTAGCTTCTTTAGCCGTCCGAATATCTGCTGTACGCCGCTCCCTTGATCTGCATATATTCTTCCAAGCCCATGCTTTCGATCGTCTTGACGTAATTGTTCCAGTCGGAGAAGGGGACGACTCCGGTTATAAATTTAGCCTGCATCTCGATGACATACTTCTCAATATCGGCCGACAAGCCGGCGAGACGTTTGCCTTCCTCTTCCGTGTAGGTGAAGGGGGGCCAAGCCCCGTCGGCCAACATGTCCTTCATGCGATCAATCGCCTGCAGCGCGTCCGGTGTCGTCTCCGCGCCTTTCCAAAACTTCTGGTCGAGAATGCCGATCGGCGTGCCGATATTAACGTAGATCGCGTATTTCGCCAGTGCCTGGTCCTGCGTGACGCCTGCGGGAGGATTGCGGATCGCATCGGTAAGCGCGTATTCACCGTCCAGCGTCTTCTGGAACGACTCGTTCTCCACCCCCATGCTCAGTAGCTTCATGCCCTCCTCGCTGTAAAAGTAATCCGCCCAGCGCATCGTGGCCTCGGGATGTTTGTTTTTGCTTGTAATGACAAAGCCGCTCTGGGCCCGTATTACATGGGAGATGACTTTGTTCTGATCGCCGTGTGGTCCTTTCAAAGGCAGACCGGCGGTGAAGGCTTCCTTCGCCACGCCGGTAAACACTGTTGTCGGATCATAATATACCGTACTGCCGTACAGGCCGTTGGCCGCATCTGTATAATACTGATTGCCGTTAATCGAGAACAGATTCTGGTTGATCAGCTTCTCTCCGTACAGTCGATGAATATAGGTCAGCATCTCACGGTAGCGCTCGGACACCGGATAGAAGCGCAAGCTTTCCGACTGGGGGGCGATATCGATGAAGTCCTGCCCTCGGTTGCGAACATCGAAGGCGCTGCTGAGTGCGTTTACAAGTAAGGCAACGCTGTTGCCGCCGTAGGGGATTTCGTCGAACAGGCCATTTTTGTTCGGGTCTCCGTTTTTAACCGCTTTCAAATAGTCATAAAATTGCTCTGTTGTCTCCGGCGCCTTCATCTCCAACGCCTCCAGCCAATCCTGGTTGTAATAAAAGATAGGGAAAGTGCGCAGGGCTGTGGAGGACGGTTCGTTCAAATACGGCAAGGAATAAATGTTGCCGTTCGGAAACGTAATGGCTCTGCGGATGTCCGGATTGGTGTCCAGCACCTTCTTCAGATTGGGAGCGTAGTCGTCGATCAGTGCATTGAGCGGAATAAAGGTGCCTTGCTCCCCGTATTTCAGCAAATCCTCGTTCGGCAACGCGGCGGCGAAGAAGGCGTCGGGCAGCGTATCACTAGCTAGCGCCAGATTACGTTTTTCCTTAATTGCCGAGATCAGCACCTGATCCCATTTGATCTGGACGTTGGTGATCTCCTGGAGTTTCCGGAAGGCGGCCACCTCGTTCAAGTCAAGACCAGTCGTGTCCCGAATGCTGACCATCATTTGCAGCGTAATCGGCTCCTGGACGATGGGCATCCCTGCCTTGGAGACATCGACTGCGGCCGGGAATTCGGTTGCAGCCGATGTCTCTTCGCTCTTGTCGGCGCATGCCGGTAGCAGGACGAGGAGCGCCGACAGAAGGGCTGCCGTCCTCACTTTGAAATACATGTAACCCTCTCCTTTTTGTTTGAATTGTTAACTTTACCCACCTTTACAGCGTAAACGACCGATAAAAGAGAGGCAATATGGCATTCTCGTTTGGATATGTGAGTTTTTATCTATCCAGATGAATGAGCCTTCTGTCTGTTGGACTGCGGCCGCAGTGACTGGCCAGCGCCGACTATAATTCGGAATCGTGAAAGATCACATTAATAAAAGAACCATCCCAAGGGTGACACTGGGTTCTCATAAGATATATGGAGTATACTGCTATCCTTTCGATGAAGAACTATCTGATGCATGAACTCAGCAGCAGCTGAGCGATACAGGTCTGCAATCTTTCAAAAGGATATTATTTTCTCGCTCGGGAGTTGCCTTCAACTCAAGGCTGAATAAGCTGACCCTAGGCGTTGATACGAATATGACTTTCCTTTCAGCAATCCCTTCTACCATAGAAAGCACCACACAAGCGGTTCCCCGTCAATGCCCGTCTGGAAGGGGCTGCAGTGGTGTATGAGACGATGCGCGGCTGGAGGACGGACATCTCCTCGGCGCGATCGTTCGCGGAACTGCCGACAGAGGCGCAGGTCTATGTGCTGCGCATCGAGGAACTGGTCGGGGTTCCTGTAAGGTACATCTCGGTCGGTCCGCGCCGCGAGCAACTGATCGATCGCGGACAACGTTAAATGATTTAGCAGTGTGGTTAATGGCCCAGATAAAGTAAAACGCTCTCGATTGCATCGCACGAGGTAGGTGCAAATCGAGAGCGTCTATGGTTGGCTGTGCTCGTACCGGGCGGCAAAGGCGTGTCTCCCCCGTGTTCGTGCCCGCGTTCATGCCCGTGTTCGAGTTCATGTTTGCGGCTTGCGTCAACAGTCGCCGAAATGCTTCTGAATAAACGACCAGACGCGTTTCTTGTAATACCGGTGTCCGCCGTTGCCTTCATACAACTCGCAGCGATCAGAGTTGGGCCCGTCAATGGCGTTGTAGATCGCCTGCGTATGGGCAAAAGCTTCGCGCGCGCTTTCGATCGGAAAAATCCGGTCCTCCATGCCGTTGACGAACAGCGCGGGACGGGGCGCAATCAGTCCGGAAATATCGTACATCTCGCCCAGGTCCATCATACCCGGTATAAAGTTGCACAGACAGTGGGGAACATGCATGATCGAGCCACGAAACGTCGAATAGTACGCGGACGGGACGCAGACGGAAATCCGTTCATCGAGCGCTCCGGTAAAAAATGAAACGGTGCCCCCGCCGGAGTTGCCGGTAATGGCGATGCGGCCGGTGTCGATTTCCGGACGGGTCGCGGCGTAATCGATCAGCCGTCCCATATCGTACACGCGCTCGCCGATCAGCGTGCGGCCGTACATGTACGCCCGCCTCTGCAATTCATCGCAGGAGGACTTTTTGCCGGCGAGGAGATCCTCCTCACGGCCCATCTCCCAAAAGCCGCGCACATCCATTGCAATAACCGCATACCCTTCCTGCACCGCTTGAAGCGCAACATCTCGCTCTCCAGCAAGCGACTCTTCCCGTTCCTTCTCATCCTCGTAGTTGCCGACATACACTTCCTTTCCGCGTTTGCCGTGGCCGTGCGGCGTCAGCACGAGCGGGAGCGGGGGTTTGCTCGTCTCAGGCAGCAGCAAGTAGAAGGCGCTTTCCACGCCCGGCTCGACCTGGATGTACCATTTTTCCCTGCGGTAGCCGGGAAACTCTGCTGTTTCCGTGCAGCGGGGCAGGAGGGGCAAGCCGCGATTTTGTTCGCGGATGCGGCTGAGGCCGGTCAAGTCGGTCAACCGTTCGCGGAAAGCGCGCTGCCATTCGGGCCATTCGCCATTCGCAAGCGGCCGGGTATAGTCGAATGCTCTGTCTGCCTGACCGCCCAGATGCTGCATATAGGCTTCTGTAGCAAAATAAATCCGTTCTGTCATGTAAGGTCACCGCCCTCTACATTTTTGAGCTTCATGCCATTTGGCTGAAAAAGTTTACCTGAACAGGCAAGCAGTTCGCCAAACAGGTGGTAATAGCGTAACAGTTCCGAAGTGCGGTTTTCTTGCGTTTTTTTGTCCAACTGGTCAAAAGTACGGTAATTTTGCTCTATTTTTAACGGATTTCTGAAAGAAGTCCCCTTCCTCGTCAGGGAGGGGATGAATTTCGGTTAGGCGAAGCCTACTTGCACTTATACTTTCGATAGAAAGACCCCCTTTCTTAAAAACGAAGGATGAATGCCAGATGTCATTGTGCTATAATGAGAATATACGTTCCCTTTAGGATGTTGATGTTTGTGCAAATGACTTTTCAGTTTCGCCTGTACCCGACACCCGAGCAGGAGCAACACCTGAATTTGAACTTGTTCCAAAAAACTTGAAAGGGAGCAAATTATCACAAAATATAAAATAGGCGAATCCATTCCACCAGACAGGTTTCTGGTACGCAATGTTAAGAGGGTCGTTCGGATCAACCGGATCAGTAGGCTCGGGTTCGTTCGTCAGTCCGACAATACTTACAGTAATTTTCTCCCTTTAATATGGCATGTAAACTTATAAGTCGAAAATTCCTGCTGACACAACTCTGCCGTAATGATGGCACATGATGACGGATCTATTTTCTTTTGTCGCCCAGTCATTAAAAAACAGCTTCTCATAATCCAGCTCCGGCAACGTTTCTACTTCCCCGGAAAGATAAGCATTCAATCGAAATGCCGCATAATCGATAGCTGATAATAAAGCGGCGTATCGAGCGTCAAGCACTTCCCAGCCGAATGGCTTGTAGGTCGCCAACCATTGATTGCGATGAACGACATGCAAAGCCTTTACCGCCTCTGCTAATGTCGGAAAATCATGGGCAATAACACCTTTCAACGTATCAAAATCCTTATTTCGGTACGCATTGGTAATTCGAATGCCCAAATCCCATTTTTGTTTTAAAACAGTCGCCAGCTTCGTTAAATAATCAAATAGCTCGTCATTGCGATATACCGACATCATTTGTTCTAATGCTGTATAGTGTTGCGTTAAGTCCATTCCAAGTTCTTTTAGATTTACGTCAAATAACCCTTTCAAAAGATCTTGATACAGAATGCACCTTGCCACATTCGAAAATCCGTCCCGTGTCGCCCTGTTGCTGTCGTCCAACACATTAAACCTGGAAATTTCATAAAACGCATCATAATCATAGTCTGTACATTCCAAAAAACGTTGGCGCATCAGATCAGTCGTCACCTCGGCATTGTAGCCATGCTCTGCATAATATTGCAGACCTAACAGGTTATAGAACAGATTGACCTCTGTGCCCGTGTTCCCCCAGACTGTGACAAAAACCTGCTTTACTCCTGCTTTTTTGCATGCGATTAGCGCAGTTTCTGACGAATCAAAGGTTTTAATATAGTTCACAGCTACATTGGACCAGCCCCATATGGCTCCCGCGTACATCACGTTGTCGGACAACCTCTGGTTTTCTGCAATACTGGCAAGATGAGCGTCCACATCAATTGTGAAATACTCCCAGTAAACAAAATCAAGACTTCTATCCACCTCATATGCAACCTTGTGCTCTTCCGTACGCTCATTGTAGGTGAGCATATCACTCCATATCATGGGCCGTAATCCATATTTTTTTACGATAGCCATCACGCGCTCAAGATGGATGTTCATTAATTCCCTATGCGATTTATATCCATATTTTTTCAGGTATTGCCCCAGTCCAAGCTGCAGCGCCTCATCCATGCCAAGATGAATTCTTTTGGTCGCAAACGTATTTGCGCAGTGGGCAATCAGCTTTTCAATGAATTGGTAGGTCTCTTCTTCCCCGACCATAAGTCCATCCTTGGTATCCCCTAAATGATGAATTTCTTTCCACTTAAGAGCTTGAGTCAAATGGGCCAAGGTTTGGATGCAAGGGATCACCTCCACGCCAAAGGCTGCGCCATAACGATCGATCTCCATTAATTCATCTTTGGTATAGGCCCCCCGCATATATCCAAAGTAATCCAGTCCCTCCACCTCGTAGGTGTCTTCCGTATACAGCATGAAGGTATCCAGTCCCATTAGAGCCATGTAACGGATCATTTTTTTGGCGGCTTGCACAGTAATAACCGCATTTCTAGAGCAATCAAACATAGCGCCGTTGTTATCAAAAAATGAGGATTGCGATACGTGATAGACCTCGCCCCGCCGTATAGCCGGAATGAGCAGGGAAAGCCCCCGAAACAGCTCGACCTTCTTCGTATATATAATGCTGCCTTTGCCATTCTCAAATGCAACCGTAAGCCCGTTGTCTCCCTGCTCGATCGTAACCGGCACGCCCTCTTCGGATAAGGAAAAGTTTAACTGTTTTCCTATTTCACCAATAGGGTTCAATACATTTGCATCACAAACCAAGTGTAGTGAAATACTCATACTCATACGCCTCCTAAAGATTTGATTGGCCTTTCGCACTTGCCCAAAAAAATAACCACTCCCACAAAAAATATACTGGGAGTGGTACAACACGTATACAATCATTTCTCTTCAGCTCTATCCGGACCACTTTTGCTGACTATCTTTTTGTTGATCCGGCTATCTTTAATCTTATATTTCTACATCCAGTCTTCCGGCTTCCAGCAAGCCTGCCAATACTACGACTGCTTCTGCGCGAGTCATCGCTTGCTGCGGAAGGAATTTCCCGTCTGGATATCCCTCCATAATGCCAAGATGAACCAGGCTCCGGAGCGCTTCCAACGCCCAGCCCGAAATTTCTGTCGTATCCAGGAAGGATAGCGGTGTTGTCACTGTTTCAAGCTTTAAAGCGCGCATGAGTACCACTGCATATTGTTCTCTTGTGATCATAGCCTCGGGAGCGAACCGATCTTTTGTTATACCTTGAATAAGGCCCATATGGTAGGCATGGGCAATGCTGTCATACGCCCAGTGATTGGGATTCAAATCGAGAAACGGATGCTTCAGTTCCTCGCCTGATCCAAGATCAAACAATCTGGACAGCATAGTGATAATCTCAGCCCGGGTCATCGTTTGATCGGGTCTAAACGTTTGATCCGGATAACCCTGGATTACCCCTAGCTGAGCGAGGTTACTGATTGCAGCCTTCGCCCAATGCCCTTCTAAATCATTTAATTGGGATTGGGATTCGGATGGATGAGGATCGTCTACTTCAGGAGTAACCTCATCTTCTTCTTGTTCATTTAAGGGAACTAGCGGCGGCGCAATATAAACATTACCTGTTACGGTGATTGGAATTATAATCGAGAGTTGTTCATAGTTAATCGCAATCTCCGCAGTCCCCGCCGAGATCCCTTCAACAACGCCTTCATCCGTAACAGTGGCAACACTTTCACGATTTGAAGTATAAACAGCATCCGAGGTGACATCGATTTCCGTTCCATTGTCGAAGATTGCCACCGTTTGTAAGGAACGGGATTGACCGATGGTTAGATTCAATTCGTCTACATTTACCTCAATATGATACGACGGCTCCTCCTCGCCAATTGTCACGTTCAAGTCGTCAATATATAACTTTAAATTTCTCGCACTATTAAAATTATCGAATCTAAGCCTGTTCACAACGGAGTCTGGCTCTACTCCGGGCTTATTGCTGTTGAAATATTGAGAAGTGGTCATTATCAATTCGCCATCCAAATAATAGTGAATAATCGTGTCCTGACGACCATCCGGTTCATACTCGATGCTGAAATCATACCATCTTCCATAAGATAGTAGATCGCCAATCTGCTCACCTGTGCCTGCTTCGGAATAACGATTCGATAATAAAAATCCATTTTCTTGCCCTGTAATCGCCCATTGCACGGCATTTACGCCTATACTATTATAGAACAAAGGACCTGTAGAGCTCGATTCCAGCATAAGCTTCATCGAAACCTTTACTTTTTGGCTTTCTGTTCCCCCTTTGAACGGAATAAGAAGCCTGGAGCTTGAGCTTGCGGCCGATTCAGGCAGATTACGGTCAAACAATAATACACGATTGTCTGAATGCAGCGGATCCCCCGCCACCTCTACCCTGGCTCCGCTTCCTACATTGGGAGTCCATTGATCAGGCAACTGACCCAAAGTTACATCCTCAAAATTTTCATCTATTCCGAGTATGATTTCAACATGATCATCTTCATCCAGCTCTTCAACCTTTACAGATAAATTATCCAAGTAAAGCTTCATAATCCCCGCAGAATTAAAATTATCAAAACGAATTCGATCGATTGCTCGTTCAGGCTCATTCGACACTAGACCATCATTATAGTAATCAGATGTTGTCATCGCCAACTCATGATCGATATAATAGCGGATGATCGTATTGTCCACGCCATTAGGTACATATTCGATCGTTAAATGATGCCACTCTCCATAAGATAACGGATTGCCAACCGATGTGCCTACACCGCTGCCTGAGCGTCGATTGGATAATTGAAATCCATCCTCTCGTCCCGTAATCACCCATTGCACGCCATACTTGCCAATACTATTATAGAACTGCGTCCCCGTTACAGGAGATTCAATCCTAATGTCCATAGACATTACGATTTTGGGCGGTTCTACCCCAACATTAATCGGAATTTGCAATCGCGTATTTGTATTTAGAGCCTTCCGATCAAATAACAAAATTTGATTGGTTGCCTCGCCGGGATCCTCTGCAACTTGTATGACACTTTCTCCACTTATAGATCTCGTCATACCAGGGGCCAATCTGCCTGGAGCAATATTCTCAAAGTCCTCCTCCAGACCTAATGGCTTTTCTATTTTCACTATCGGCTCAAGGTTATACCACTTGGTCAGGAACTGATTAGCAAATTCCGTACCTGCGTACAGAGGTTTTGGCGCTACTCCCGCCATTTGATAGATAGAGTTTCTTAACCGAACCGTGGCAATATTTGTTGCGTTCACATCACCCTCTTCAAGACCGTAACCCACATATGCGCCTTGCGATGTGGAAGAGCTATTATTTTCGCTATAGGAGTACCCCCCGTCAGTACGCTTAAACTTATCAATTTGATTAAGCGCTGTCTCGATTAGGGGAATAATGACGTCATCCACGGCTTCCCTTACTTCTGCGGGAATCGTCTCGTAGCTGTTCAGGGCCCCGTTAATCGCAACGAGTGGATTCCATATATCCACAACATCTCTTAGCTCGCTCCCATTATCCAATATAATGGTGGCCATACTTTCAATCATCTGCTCAATATAGGGAAATGGCCGATTCGATGCGGCGAAAAAACCCTGCAATTTCATCGTAGCATTCGAATTAATTAAACCAAGACCTTCTCCCCACATCCCTGTCGCTGGGTTTTGTTTGCTTGCAATAAAATCAACCGCAACATCCAGCAATCCCGCCGTTCTAATCTGTTCCCTCGCAGAGGAAAAAGCATTTCCCGCAGAATAAGGCGTACTTTGCTCCCAGTGGTTGTTCATCCAAGTGAGCAGCGCCTCAGCAGACTGCAAATATTCTGGCGCTGTGCTGCTGGACTGTACTCCCGCTTGATTGGCTATCCGGTCTTGAGGCAGTGTATAGAGCGGCTCTACCCCAAATCTTCTTAATAATGATGTAGCCGCAGTCAAATCCCTATTTTTCCGGGATTCCGTAATGGCCTTCTTCCAGTGCGGATGATAGAAATAACCATCTGCTGGATCTTGCATCTGCAGGATCGACTGCACTAACGGGCCTGTAATCTCCTCACTCAAAAAATGTGCCGGGATTTCCCCTTTTGGTACAATGCCTACATCCACCAACATTTCAAAGGCAAAATGCGTGCTTTCCAAATCCGGTATAAACTCCATGTTATCTCTTGCGCTAATCGAATGATAAAATCCGCCTCGTTGCGGGTCATAGACAGAAACCAACCAATTATAAACATCCTCGGAAATTAAGGCATCTGCCCTTTGAAGCAACGATTGCAGCTCCTGATCAACCTGTTTATTAGCCGTAACTTGCAAATCGTCTATATATAATTGCAAGCTTCCTGCCGTATTGAAATTATCAAAGCTTAGCTTGCTAATCATACGATCCGGCTCGACTCCTGCACTCCCCTTTCCAAAGAAGCCTGAAGTAACTAATGCTAATTCGCCATTGATGTAATAATGAATACTAGTATCCTCTCTTCCAGCAGGTTCATATTCGATAATAAGATCATGCCACTCGCCATACGGCAACAACGGTCCAAAGTTTTCTCCAACCCCTGCATTGGATTGACGGCTAGAAAGCTGAAAGCCATTTTCTTGACCGGAAATGACCCACTGAACCCCATTAACGCCAATACTGTTGTAGAATTGCGGGCCGATTAATGAGGATTCCAGTTTCAGCTTCAATGAGACAACCCATTTATCCGCCTGACTATGTTCTACGGGGATTCTGAGTCTGGATTCCAGCCGGCTATCATCGATTCGGTTGCGTTCAATTAATAAGAGCTGATTGTCGGCATCTGCCGGGTCGTTCGTAACCGCTACGCTTGACTGAGCCCCTTGCACCTTGCTCCAACTTGTTGGCAGCATGCCAACCTCTACGTCCTCGAACTGTTCCTGGATGACTTGTTCTACAACCCAATAGTGTTCAGATGAACCATGAGCCTTATTGGGAATGAATGCAAACAACATACAAACAGCAATCATACATGCTTTGTAATTCATGAACGATCCTCTCCTTCATTGTAGTGAGCTTCGAATGGTTGCGCTTTCAATGAAACTTTGCTCCCCTTTCCGACATATTTTTTGATGACGATCGTACATGATGCAGTACATAGTTCGACCACTTCTTAATCTACAAGAAGTGGTCGCGCACGTATATAATCAGTTTTTCCCCTCACTATCCGGAGGACATTCTTGCGACTATCTTTACCGCTTCAAGTTATATATATTTCGTTTTCTATCGCTCCGATGTCCCAGACTCTTGATCGGCAAGATTGCGAACCATTTCGCGATACTTCCCTGGTGTAATTCCTTCGTACTTTTTGAACGCTCTTATAAAACCAATATCATTGGCATAACATATTTTGAGAGCAATTTGCATAACACTCCAATCCGAATGGCGCAACATCAGCTTCGCCTCTTCCATACGCTTGGCCGTAATAAACTCCGAAACATTGACATCGTTCTGTTTCTTGAAATAGCTTGAAATATACTGCGAATTCATATTGAAGTGATCGGCAATGGAAGTCAGGCTCAAACTATCGTCCAATATATGGCTGCTTATATATTCTTTAATTTGTTCGTTAAACTCATCGAGCTGTTCTTGCCTTGCGTCCTCCACCCTTGCACAAATCAATTTACATAATTGTTTGGTTCTAATGATCATTTCTTGCATGGAGGCCCCATCCATAATAGAATGGATGGGGTCTATTCCGTGAAGAAGCTGCCTTCCGTCTATTTTCAAAGCTTCCATAACTTTAATAACCGTACTGAGCAGATCAAAGATTAGAAATTTTCCCATCTCCGAAGTCAGCTCGCCGGCCGTTTTATTTTTCTCATACAGCATATCCAACAATCGTTCGGCTTCATCGTAATTGCCGTTTTTCAAATAATTGATAAGTCGTACTTCCTCTTCCATTGGATAATAATAGTAGCTATGCTCCAAATCCTTAATTTGCTCATAATAAATAATCGAACCAATGCCGTGAACGATTTTGTAATCCAATGCGCTGGTCGCTTCTGTATAACACTTGCCGAAGCTCTCCATTCCTTGATGCAGCATACTGGAGGCAATCGTAATTTTCATGCGGAAACGGTCTTCGGTTACTTTCTTCAGATCTGTAATAATCGCTTCTCTTAATTGAACGGCTTCTTCCGCGTTATCCGACATATTCACCATTAGCGCCAATTGATTACGCTTCGTCTCCACCACGTAGCCCTTGCCTTCCATTAACTCTCCGCACAGGTTTAACAATATAAACCGGACAAGCGCCCACTCTCGTTCACTGTCCTCCTTGCGGAATTGGCTGGAATCATCGCAAGTGACCAATATGACGCAGTTTAATCTGTACGGCAAACTTAGACCCATAAACTCCAGATCACTTTGCTCAAGCTGCTCGGATTCAATTTGTCCGTTCAACAAACGATTCAAAAAATGCGCCAATACAACGGGGGCATGATCGGCAAGCATAAGCCGGAGCTTTTCCTTCTCCTCCATATTGTTCTTAATCGACGATTTGATGAAATCATATTCATTGACGGCGACCTCAGCAGCTTTTCCCTTCCCCTTCACCAATACTGTTACCATATCGCGAATCGGACCATAGCTGCGATAAGCCATCCAATAAGCAACAAGCGTGCCAATTAGAACAGCAATACCAAATAAAGAAATGACTCCGTATGTAATGTTAGTAATAGGCTGCAACACCACTTCTTTTGGAACTAGCGATATAAATTGCCACCCCTTCGTCCCCTTCGTCGATGATAGCATCATCTCCTCCCCATTGAGAACAAAGCTGTGATAACCGGATACTGCCGCTTGCTCCATCACTCCTTCAGGCAGAACATATTCGCCTGTTGAAGATAACAGGACCTTGCCGGTATGATCCAACACATACATCGAGGCTCGATTTACCCATTCGATCTGCTTAAGCAGATCGAATATTTGCTGTTCATCGATCAGCATAACAAGAGTTGAACGTATATTTTGAAGCTCTCCAAGCGGTAATGAAACGACAGTTGCAATAGCATTCTTAGGAGAAGTTTCACCGTATATGGCTTCAGAGGGCATAAAGCTCTTAAAATGATAACCTGACAACAGCTTTTCTTTCACTTCCTCGGTGGTGTATGAACCGTATTGGGAAACTTTAGAGAAATAAGTTTCCGCATTCGTCTTAAACGCCGGCTTGAGGATCGTATCGCCATTCTTGTAATGAACATAAAAATCTTCAATAAAACCGTTTCCAAATCGAATATTCTTTAGTGTGGCGACTGCTTCTGTGTAGAGAATGTAGTCTTCTCCCTCATCGATATTCCATAAAGCCTGCAGCTTCGGATGCGATGATATCTGTACGATTAACTGATCGATTTCCTCCATATGACTATCAATCACCTGTCTTACTTGCTCAAGCATCGCAAAATTGGAACGACTGGCATTGTCAATCATGACGTTTTTAATAGTGGAGTACAAATAGATCGATATTGTTATTGGAATGACCAAAATGACGATATAAGATAACCAGAGTGTCCAAAACACTCTTTTTCGTTTGCCCATAACTTCAATTTCACTCCCTACGTGTTAAATACCTGATTTTTATGACAGACTTACTTCATCCATGCCAATCACAAAGCGCTCGACGTTGTGGAATAACTGTACACCTCCATAGTGTGTTTAGGGCATGCCCTTTTTTCAAGTTGACTATACCATATCCATCCCCTCGGTAGGCAACCTGCAATCTCTTGTTTATATGATCAACCAAGAAGATAGTGCCAACGAGGTTCTGATAGCACAAAATATCATAATTGGTTAGTGCGCTATTAGGATGATTGTAGGCAAGCATACTAAATTCGCTCTATACTAAATTTGCGAATCGCATTTGATAACGTTATCACAACTTTATAGGGGGTTACAAAATGAAAGTAAGGAAAGTACGCAAACAAAATGGTTTGATTGGTGTCATCGGGATGCTGATCCTAGCTCTGCTTGCATCAGGCTGCAACAGCAATGTTGCCAATAATCCATCGGCAACTACAACCACCAGCAACAATCAGAGCGCTGGCACTGGCAATCAAACAAATGAAAGCAAGACTGAGGTTGGTTATCCGGAACAAATTAATTATTGGGTAAGTTTGAGTACAAACGTAGCGGCGACCATGAAAGACTTTAATGAAATAGCCGCTTATAAGGAATTAGAGAAACTGACGGGTACACATGTGAAGTTCCAACATCCGCCAGTCGGTCAAGAAAAAGATCAGTTTAATTTGATGATTGCATCTGGAGAAATGCCCGATGTCATCGAATATAACTGGAGAAATGCTTCGAAAGGCGCCGATAGCTTAATCAAAGATAATCGAATAATCCGACTCAACGAGCTTATTGAAGAGCATGCGCCTAATTTAACGAAAATACTGAATGACAATCCGGGATTCCGCAAGTTGATAACAACTGATGAAGGAAATATTTATGTTATGCCGTTCTTGCTTGGCGACGAAAGCCTGTCCATCACCCGCGGACCCATTATTCGCGAAGACTGGTTAACGAAATTGAACTTATCCGCGCCAACAACGATTGCAGAATGGGAAACGGTACTGACTGCTTTCCGCAATGGCGATCCAAATAATAATGGCGAAAAAGATGAAATCCCTTACTTATTCCAACTGCCAGAGATTGATGGCACTCACTTCCTCATAGGCGCCTGGGGGATCTCCTCTGCGTTCTACCAAGTGAACAATACCGTTCATTATGGCGCCATTCAACCAGAATTCAAGGAATTTTTGGAAACAATGGCCAGATGGTATAAAGAAGGCTTGATCGACCCTGATTTCTCAACTACCGATGGCAAGCTGAGAGACGCTAAAGTAACGGGCGATCAGCTTGGCTCGTTTACCGGCTATCCAGGAAGCAGTATGGGGCGTTATATCGACTTGAAGATCGAAGAAAATCCGGAGTTTTCATTGATCGGAACATCTTATCCATCCCTTGAGCCGGGAGGCACTTCCTTAGGACATTATGATTATCCGTTCTCTGGAATCGGTGCAGCGATCTCGTCATCCGCTCAAAATCCTGAAAAAATCATCAAATGGCTTGATTATAAATATGGCGAAGAGGGGCATAAATTGTTCAATTTCGGCATTGAGGGCGAGAGCTACAATATGGTCGGGGAATATCCAACCTATACAGATATCATAATGAACAACCCTGACGGACTTCCCATTACACAAGCGATGGCCAAATATTTTATCGCCAATTGGAGCGGCCCGATTGTTCAAAGCAAATACTATCTGGAGCAATATTATGAACGGCAACAACAGCGCGACGCGAACAAAATCTGGTCCGAAGCCGATCACTCCAAGCTTTTGCCTCCGCTTACTTTGACAGCGGAAGAAAGCTCGAAGACATCATCTATTATGAACGATGTCAAAACCTATCGTGATGAAATGGTCAATAAATTCATCATGGGCGTTGAGCCTATCGATAACTTTGACAATTTTGTAAAAACCATTGAAAAGATGGGAATCGCTGAAGCCATCGTCGCCAATCAGGCTGCCCTGGATCGATTTAACTCTCGGCAATAGCGGTTATTCGTTCACGTGCTGCTCACGAAGGGCTCATCTGGAACTCGTGTTCCCGATCTCCGGGCCCTTCTGGAGCCATCGCCCATATGTATACCATCACCACAGGAGGGTTCGCAATGTTGCCAATGCAGAAAAAAAATACGGGGTCCCCTGTGTCAATCGTTGATAAAAATGCATTTAAACACCGTGCCTGGCGCGACCTGAAAATAAATCGTTATGTATATCTCATGTTGCTTCCCGTCGTTTCCTATTATGTTGTTTTCCTGTATTTTCCGATGTATGGTTTACAGATTGCTTTTAAAGACTTTTCGCCGGGAGCCGGCTTATTGGGAAGTCCGTGGGTAGGCTTCCAGCACTTTGAAAGCTTCTTTAACAGCTATTACTTTTGGAGATTATTGCGCAACACGTTATTACTTAGCTTGTATGAACTCCTGTTTGCTTTCCCGGCCTCCATTGTTTTAGCGCTTCTGCTTAACGAGCTGCGCAGCAACAAATTCAAACGGATGGTGCAAACGATCACCTATATGCCGCACTTTATTTCCATTGTTGTTATTTGTGGAATATTGGTCGACTTCCTTGCGCGTGATGGTTTGATCAATGATCTGGCTGCATCCCTCGGCTTTGAGCGCCGCGCCCTCCTGGGCGAAAGCAGCTGGTTTCGAACAATTTATATTTCATCGAATATATGGCAAAGTGTCGGCTGGGGCTCCATTATTTACTTATCCGCCATGTCGAGCATTGACCCTTCCTTATATGAGGCGGCTCGTGTGGACGGCGCTAGTCGATGGAAACAAACGTTTCACGTCACGTTGCCAGGTATTATGTCTACGATCGTGATCTTGCTTATTTTGCAAATCGGCAACTTTATGACGGTAGGGACAGAGAAAATATTGCTTCTGTATAACAGCTCAACCTATGAAACAGCGGATGTGATCGGTACGTTCCTGTATCGGAAAGGAATTCTGGAAGCCGATTACAGCTATAGTGCAGCGGTTGGCTTGTTCAATTCGATTATTAACTTCATCTTGTTGGTCATTGCCAATGCCGTCAGCCGAAGAAGTGAAAATAACCTGTGGTAAAGGACGCGAGGACAAGTGATAACGAAACGAAGCTCGGGCGAGAAATGGTTTGATGCCGGCAATGTGACATTCCTGTTTATATTATCATGCGTTACCCTGTATCCCTTCCTGTATGTGCTCATTGCTTCGTTCAGCGACCCGGCCTGGATCGTGAAAACGCGCGGCCTGATTTTATGGCCGCAAGGCTTTACTCTTGACACGTATAAGCTGGTATTTCAAAACCCATCGATTTTGACTGGATACATCAATTCAATCATTCTTGTTGTCGCAGGCACTTCCCTTAATATATTGATGACTTCTTTAGGCGCTTACGCCTTATCCAGGCAAAATGTCATGTGGAAAAATCCGATTATGTTCGGTATTGTATTCACCATGTTTTTTAACGGCGGCCTGATTCCGACCTTCCTGCTGGTCAATGATATAGGCTTGTTGAATTCCCGTCTGGCTCTCATCTTGCCGGTAGCCATGAGCGCGTATAATCTGATTATTATGCGCACGGCCTTTATGGGGGTCCCCGTCAGTCTTGAAGAATCGGCCAAGCTCGATGGCGCCAACGATTTTACCGTCTTATTCCGGATTGTGCTTCCGCTTTCCCTGCCTGTTGTGGCGGTTATGATCTTATTTTATGGCGTGGCCCATTGGAATGCCTGGTTTAATGCCTTGATCTATATTCGTGCCAGAGATTTGTATCCTCTTCAGCTTATTTTACGCGAAATTCTGATTACCAACAGCACGGACTCCATGATGACCGGCGTAGGCGGCGGCGACAAAATGCCCGTTGGGGAAACGATCAAGTATGCGACCATTATCGTTGCGACGATTCCCGTCCTATGTCTGTATCCAATGCTGCAAAAATACTTTGTTAAAGGCGTTATGATCGGGGCGATTAAAGGCTGATTTCTAGACTTATTGCTTGTCAGAACTAATTCTATTAACAACTGCAGCTAGTGAAAATCATGTAAGCTATAAATGTGCAAATTCGCTTCCAGTAAGGCAGCACTCATTCCGTATATACGATCAAGACCTACAGTGAACACCCGAAAACTTCAAAAACGACTACAATACAATGGTACAATTCTAGAAGTACAAATCTTACGATCCATTAACTCATAAAATCCTCCTCAGCCATGACTTCTGAGGAGGATTTATTCATAAACGTTTTTCGAATGAACTTGATCAGAAGTAATCGGCTCAAGCTTCCCAAGAATAACCTAAAGCTTGTAGCCATGCACGGGCAATAATCATATTTCCGGTTTGTGTTGGATGCACCCGATCTGAGGCGATTTCCAACGAATAATGATGCTCCAAATATCGATCGAAAGCCTGTTGCACATCAACCAATATTGCGTCGTGACGCAGAGCAATTCTCTTTACCACCTTTCCGTAGATGTCCGTCATCTCGCGAAGTCGATCGCTGCTATTTTGTTCTATGAAGAATGGCGTCATTAGGATCACACCTTCCACCGTGCTTCGTTTGGCAGAGCTAATCAACTCATCCAGCGTATTTTCGTACTCTTGTACAGAAATATGCATCTCCCGCAAGTGGCGGCGATTGAAATGTCGCATAACATCGTTAATTCCGATCATAACGGACAGCCAATTCGGAGATAAATCCAAGACGTCGGATTGCCAACGCTGCTTTAACTCGCGAACAGTATTTCCGCTTATCCCCATGTTGACGATACGGATTTCATGCAAAGGATACGTGGCTTCTATTAACGCATTAATGTGGGAAACATACCCATGACCCAAAGTGTCGCCTTTGCCTTCGCCTATCGGTCTTACTCTGTCGCAATCCGTAATCGAATCACCAATCATTACGAGCTTGGAACGTTGAGGGATAATCATAGTAGTTAATCTCCTTTTTTAAAATGCGAGTCTAGAAACTTGTACAGCTGGACGGCTAAGATCCGGATCCTGGCGGACGGCATTGAGAAGAACCAATTGGACACTTCCCGGTACTGACTGCAGCAAAAATACTTCTATATTTTCGGCACGCCGCTCTCTAGAAACGGATCGATATGATTGCTACCCGGGGATGGGCCGATTGACCAAGCCGGTCTCGTAGAACGCATAATTCGATAACGTGTCGATAATCGGAAATTCGGATAAATGAGCACTTATGATTTCGTTAGCCTTCCTGTACGATTCCAAATGCTCTAGATGCGGCTCGTCGATGGAGCCAATCCTACTGTGAGTACCGTAATGCATTCGGCCAGAGGAGCTTCGAAGGTTACTCTTAACTTCTTCTTTCTCAAGTCGGCGCGATAGGCGACTTAAAAGGAGAACGTTTCGTTAAGCAACGCCTCGGAACGGCCATACGGAATGTCGGCAAGCGCCTCGTTGGGGAATACCTTGGATAGAGAGCTTAAACTTCTGGTTTCCAGCGTCAATTGTTGTTCTTGCGTCATTTATTCTTTCCCTCCTTGGTCTCCTATCACCGAGTAATCCACTTGCCGTTCGTAAAGTCCGGAATCGCGACGGGATGTCCACCC
Source organism: Paenibacillus sp. MY03 (assembly GCF_002165585.1). Taxonomy (NCBI): domain Bacteria; kingdom Bacillati; phylum Bacillota; class Bacilli; order Caryophanales; family Paenibacillaceae; genus Paenibacillus; species Paenibacillus sp. MY03. Next base: position 365,604 of record NZ_MXQD01000007.1, read on the forward strand.
ATGGCGATGGAATCCTCGGACAGAGCCGCAATGCTCATCCAAGACGCCATATCATAGACGTCAAGCGGCGTGCCCTTCCTCTCCTTGACGCTTTCAAAAAAGTCGGAGAAAACGAGCCAATCGATCCCGTCATGGCCTTCCTTAACTCCTTCCTCCATGTATCGCTTCCAGAGCGGATGCTCGTATTGCTCCCGGAAAGCTTCCGCATTGCCCCATTGGCTTTTCCAGTCATGCTCGTGCGCATCATGCTGCCCGTCGATAAAGATGGAATGATTGTCCTCCGAATACATGCCTGTTGTTCCTCTTACCGTAAATCCTCGAGAATAATGTCTCGGCAGCGTTGTATCCAACGTAATCGTAATCGTCTGGCCTAGCGCGCACTTGATCGTTGTCGTAATTATGTCGCCCTGCATAAATTCCGTTTGGGCAAGCTCATGATCCGGCTCACGATTATGCCGGATATAAGCCTGCATGCCTTTGGCCTTGGAGGCAATCGATACAAGCGAGACCATCCGATTGCCTCTGTTGATGCCCAGAATCTGCGCGATCGGTCCAATCTCGTGTGTCGGATAATTTTCGCAGTTGCGATGAATATATTGCTGCATGCGATAATGGCGATTCACGCTGCCATCGGCGATTTCCCGGCGCAGATCGTGATGATAACCGCCTGAGCAATGAACGATATCCCCGAACACTCCTTGCTTGACCATATGAAGGACCATCAATTCATCTCTTCCGTAGCAGCAGTTTTCCATAATCATGCACGGTACTTTTGTTTTCTCGTACGTCTCCACCAATCTCCAGCATTCCTGGACGGAATAAGCGCCCCCTACCTCGCTCGCCACGTACTTGCCCGCTTCCATGGCCGCAACGGCCATATCTGTATGCTCGGCCCATGAGGCGCCGATGACGACCGCATCGATCTCGGCAATGGCTAGCAATTCTCTATAGTCCTTGAATAAGAGCGGCCGCGCTCTTCCCGCCTCTGTTACGGCAGTCGCACCTTGCTGGGATCGATCCTCGTAAACATCGCAGACCGCAGCGACCTCGACATCCTTCATACCTAATATGACATTTGTCAGAATCGACATGCCTCGTTTGCCTAAGCCGATCATTCCGACCTTCACGCTTTCTCTCATCGATTTGTCTCCTACGGATAGCCCGCTATCCTTTGATGGTATATAATTAATATCAATATAGATAAGAATAGGCCTTAATTCAATAGAAAATAAGTGATCGGAGTGGGATTATATTGTGATTCATAATGCTTATAATTACAAATACTTAGAGCCTCCCCGGCCAGATCTTTTACGACTTATTTCCATTGGCCGGCAATCAGTCGATAGACCGGGCTACGGATGGGATGGTATGAAGCGTGAAGGCGAAGGCGTCATTTTTAAATACACCCTCTCAGGCGAAGGCCGATTTAATTATGGAGGCCGTACCCACAAGGTAGGTAGAGGAAAAGCTTTCTTTGCCATCGTTCCCGGTCGTCACCGCTATTATTACGACCCATCGTCAGAAGAACCCTGGGAGTTTATCTGGATACGTCTAGCCGGCATTCAGGCGATGGCGTTATGGCAGGAATGGCTGGAATCCGAGGAAGCCGTTGCCGAATTCAGCGCCGAATCGGAAACGATTGCTAAGCTAGTGTCGTTTTACGAGTCTGCTGCTGCCGGAACTCTTGGAGATATGTGGGATATTTCGGTGCGGTTATACGAGTGGTTGCTCACAGTTCTTAAACGGAGAACGGTCGGAGGCATGCCGAGGCGCGTAATTCCGGATGAATACACTCGCGTGACCGCATGGATAGAGGATCACTTTATGGAGGACGTTGCGCTTGATCGACTAGCCGAGATGGCCGGGGTAACCAAACATCATTTTTGCAAAAAATTTTTTGAGTTTTATTATACGACCCCTATTCAATATGTGCGCAAGAGACGAATCGAGGAGGCCGCGTTGCTGCTTCACCAAAGCCGCATTCCGATTAAGGATATCGCCGTTAGGTGCGGGTTCATCGATCTAGGCTATTTCGGCAAGGTGTTCCATGGTATCATTGGCGTCTCCCCTTCAGAATACCGCCGTTCAGGCGTAATGGAATTCGGCGGCACGCTTAAGTTGCTGTAACCGTCCCCGCGAGAAAACCATATTTTAATTACTCAACTTTCGCAGCATAAATTACCGAACATACCCTTGATGTACAAGGGCAAATCAGCCATCCACTGCTGGAGTTGACACAACACGGTTTGTTTACCAACATTGCTCGTTACTCCAGCCAAGCTTAGGAATAACGTCATTAGTTGTTGGAGGGCAGTCTGGTAATCCAGATCACGAACTTCATTCGCTAGAGTGAAGGGCTGCGCAATACCCAGCCTCTCCTCATCAAACCGTTCGCGAGGTTTTCCCTCATACGGCTTTCCAATGTTCGTCATTCATGGGCATACAGGTTACAAGAGCGTTTTTAATCCACTTTGTTTAGCCCTGTTGGTCTGTAGTTACGAAGTAAATGGAGCTTAACAATTAATCCAATTAAACTATCGGATGACCATATCCCATAAATAGCTATCACTTCGAGCTCTTCCTTTGTAAAAGCCGATCGAAGGACATCAATATATACGCTGGAATTGTCAGCTGAATCTAGTAACTCTAAGGATGAAGACACAAGCTGGACGTAAGAAAGGAATTCCATATGGTGATCTCCAAGATATTCATCAAAACTTCGACTTAATCTAAATTCATATCCCTGATTCTCAAGAAATATTCGTTCATTACGCAAGATGGCATCTGCATGTTGTCTAATTTCAGTGAAATTGATGCGTTCCACAAGTCTTTCTTGCCCCGTCATAAAAACATTGATCGAAGCTATCCTTATCGAGCTGTTTTTTAAATGACGGATTGTCAAGCTAAGTGCGACAGTTCGTCATGTTTAAAACAATACATTTGAAAGGGTGGTAATATGACAGAACTGTTATCAGAGAAGATGACAGAAAAAGGGCAACTAACTATACCAAGTGATCTTAGAGAACATTGGCAAAGGAGACCGACTAGCTCTACTTTTAAATAAAGATGGCGAAGTTGTCATGTGAGACCCAAGAAGAAATCCATTGTTGAAATGTTTGGCATTCTTAAAACAGACATGAAGTACGATGAGAATGAAGCGAAGAAAACAATTGCTGAACATCTAGTACAAAACCATATCGGAGTAACGAGGCACGATGACTAACAGATATTACGCAGATATACGTAATCGTACGCAATCGTACGTATCTTCACAGGTGACGATGAAGCATAGGTTCAGATACTGATGACGCTATTTAATAGAAGCACTCTAACAAGTGCCGTTCTTTGTAGCGGTTCCAACCGACGTTCCATGGATTCTAACTATTCGCTTTAGGTGGAATGGTGTACGATGCCTGCCTAGTCGTAATCCAATTGCAAATTGTTTCTGAGACGTAGGCTCGGTCGCCATGAATATGGCTTACCGTAATATCAAGATTCTGAAGTAAATCAATCGCAGGAACAAAATCATTGACTTGACCACCTGTCAGAAGAAAAGCGATGGGCCCCCAAATCCATCGATGACCGTATGAAGTTTGGTTGTCTTTCCACCACGACTGACGCCGATATGCTGATTTTGTGTCCTTCGGCGTTTATTAAGCACCAGCACTGTTTTTATGAGGTTTGACCTGACGCCTAACTGCTCAGCGGCTTTCTTTGGTCCAATCTCATCACTCAGTCTTACTGCCTTTTCTTTGAATGCTTTGTCGTATCGATTCATTGTCTCTCATCCCCTCGTCAGCTTTCATTTTATTTCATATGAGGGGGTTTTTAGACTGCATTTTTATCTTAGCACTCCACTCTGCACGTCTTCTTCAAACTGCGAAGATGCATAAGTATTTCAATCTCCATGCCGGGACTGGGTAGTATTTTTCTGAGACTGTATTCGTTTTACAGAAGTAAACTAGTGTACGCCTGTTAATTATCAAAAAAATGGTAGCAAAAAGACCGCTCATTTCGGTATAGTGTTTGTACCCCTACAAACTCTACGGAAGGTGAGACGGTCTCATGAATCATCGTACAATGCTGGCGCCTATTCTGCAATCCATTATTTCTCAAGAAGAGACAGAGCTCCTGTTGCAACAAGCCAATTATGTTGATAAAGCGAGGAAATTTACAGTCTACAACCTCTTTACTTGTCTTGCTGAAGCGGCGCTCAGGCAATGGGATGGCTATCGGGACGGAGAAAAGCGAATGGTCGCCTGTGGGTTGCCCAAAGCGGATCACTCTACAATCTCCAAAAAAGCGAAGGATGTTCCGTTCGACGTCTTTAAGCAACTGCTTCATCTACTCATTCATAAATGCAGTCGCACTACTCGCAGACGCCTTCGAATTCCGAAAGAGCCGCTTGCGGTGCATTCAACTACCATTTCTGCCGGCCACAATCGGTTGCCTTGGGCACCATCGGCCAAAGGAGATAAGAGCGGCATTAAGCTGTACGTGTCTTTGTTGACAGAGACAGGCGAACTCCACCGAGTAACGGAATCGACGGGAAAACAGCACGATTCGACCAGGTGCACTGCGGTGACAGACCCGAACTTCATTCTGGTTGCGGATCGTGCATACGGGAAGCACAAACAGTTCGATGCCTACACGGAGCAAGTACAACGGCAGCATTTTGTCATCCGGGTAAAAACAACACGGTACTGCAGCAACCTGAGTAACGTAAACAAAAACGTCCCTATAAACATACGATTGAGCAAGATTTGACCTGCCAACTCGGAAAACAAAAGTTCACGACCCGAAATCGATTCCGGGTCGTGAAGCTGAAGGATCCCCAAGGTAACCCGATTACGCTGGTGACGAACTTACATCGTCCTTCGGCAGAGCGGATTGCTGAAATCTTCCGCCAACGCTAGCAAATCGAAGTGTTTTTCGGTGGATTAAACAGCATCTGAATGTGCCCAAGCTTTTCGGAAAGACACCGAATGCGGTTTATGGACAATTGTACACCGCATTAATCGCGTACGTGCTGCTTCAGTACGTGTATGTGCAGAGAAATAAACAGGTTCACTCAAGTGCTCGGTTATCTTTCGCAGAGTTTGACCGACTCATCAGCTTTTCTGCACTGCCTCCCGAATGGGTGGTTTATTTGGCGCACCATCGTACACTCCCATAACCTAGATACTGGTAAATCAACAGGCGTACAATATTAAACTCCATGAAATCGCGGCAAATATAAATGTAAACAGCAGTTACTTGAGCCGAATGTTTAAAGAGAAAACAGGCGACACCATCATGAACACAATTCACTTAAAAAAAAATCGAGAAAGCCAAAAATTATCTCGTAAACAGCAATATGAAAACTCAAGAAATTGCCGAAGCCGTTGGTATCGATGATAACACCTATTTCTCTCATTTTTTTCAAAAAGCATACAGGGCTTTCACCTAAGCAATATAAGGATGTTCACTGTGATCTTAGCTCCTGACTCAACTCGTGCCTTGGTTTTTAAAAAAACGAGCCGCTGTCCGTACAGAATCGGTCAAACGGCTCCTCTTCCTCTTCCCCGTTCTCCTCTGCTAACAGAATCTAATTCCGTATCCGTTCCCTAGCGGATTGCCAGCCATCAGATACGCCCTTGCGCTTTGCTGCAAAGACGTTTTTTCTTCATAATGCGAGGGATCATTGGACACAAGGTTGAAAATCCGTTCCTCCGCTTGTTTTGCATCATGGTCTACTTTATAGATGACGAAATTTTCTTGAAACTTCAAGATGTTTGATGTAGGTGGTAACACTTCTTTAAGCTGCGGATAGAGCAACCACGAATGGCATACAAAGATTGAGGGAATGCCTCTAAAAAATGTTTTCGCCAGCTCGAACGAACGATCCACGCTTTGCCGATCCAACGGATCTCCTTCTGGGATATGAACGTTAAGCACCAGTTCTCCCTTGCCGAACTTTCTTCCTTCAGCAATCACGTCATGGTCCAGCGCTAGAGGCTGGAATTGCAGCCGGCCTAGCCGGAATAACCGCAGCCGAATGTGCTCCTGCAGCCACCCGTATTGTTCGATGCCATAAACGCCGAAATCCCGGTAACATTTGTTGCACCATAATTGCAGATCGGAGAATGTGTCGTAATAAATATCGTCCGATATGCCACGGACTTTATATTCTTTATAAGCATCCACTGCAAACCTTGCAAATAGGGCCAAAAACATTTCGCGATAAGAGGGCGATTGCTTCACGCTGTCAAAGAATGCAAGCCTATCGCTAATAAACTGCTGTTTTCGTTGATTATAGATTTTATCATCGATATGAATCTGATTGATCGTCTGACCGGCTCCCTCATCCAATCTAATGCCTTCGCACAATTGATCCAAGTTCATTTCCCAGTCTCCTTTAGATGATTCTAAGAACAGGGATAGTATATCATATTCTTTGCCTAGCCAACCTATAATTAATAGTTTATCCGCAGGAGGATGAGCAGGTCGGTGTACGCTACTCCGCCCGCAGCATCTCCCAGGCGCGCAGCGCAACCTGCAGCGCAATCCGATTTTCAGGGCTCATAAAGTCGGGCCCTCGTAACTCTTTTATTCGATTTAGACGGTAGTAAAGCGACTGGCGGACAATGAACAGCCGCTGTGCGGTCAATACCTTCGAGCCGTCCGCCTCCAGAAACACGCGCAAGGTGCCGATCAAATCGCTGCCTTTCTGCTCGTCATGCTCGACTAGCGGCTTCAAGTAGCTGTCGATGAATCCGCTCAGCTCGCGTTTATCGAATCGGAGCATCTCATTAAAAAAGATGGTGCTTTTTTTAAAATAGCTCTGCATCGATAAGGCATGAATCGACTCTTGGTAGCTCTGATGCACATTCATTAGGCCTGTTCGCTCGGCGCCTACCCCATACGCAGCTTCATCTGCTGCAAGCGCTCATTGGTTTGCAATTCATGCAGGGTGGTGTATACGGCCTGTATGCTTTCGGCGTTTTTACGGCTAGAGGACTGCTGAATAATAATGACTGCCAGTCCATTTTTTCGTATGGTTATAAAGGGACGTATGAGCAGTTGCTCAAGAGTGGAGCGCAGCAGCAACGAGGCATAAACGAAGAAAGAGGCAATGGGCTCATCGTTTTCCATGTCAACTGCGCTTGGCGGAGTGTCGCATTCAATTAAGCACACCTGATGGCTAGCATCATTGTAAATTGGGAACTCGTTGCCAAGAATAGTCTTTAACTGCTCCTCATCCCGAATACGCATATGAAGCAGATCGTCGACCCACAAATTTTCAGTATAGATGCGACGCTCCTCAATGAATCTTTTGCGCAACAAATGCTGGGAAATGGACAGGGAGGCTGATATTACTTCTTTTGCAACTACCCCGTTTTTTGTATTGAGAAATAGACAAACGAACTGTTCTTGCTTTAAGTGCCGAAATTCCGGTTCCAGCCAAAAATACCATGGATATGGCGTACGTCGAAAGTTTCTTGAATTATTTCATGCCCACAACTTGCCCACGAACTTCAGTGCACACAGCGTATTCACATGGATTTAAAGGAACTGATTTCTGAAGAAAGGAAGACAAACAACTCACAAATAGACTCAAAAAACTGATAAAAACGAATTTGTCTCATAGAAATGATGAATGCTATCTTTCGAATATTTACGGTATTCTATGGGGAAGACTATTGAGTGGAAAGGTCTAGTAGATAAAATTGTCAACTCGTAGTAAAATTGACCTAATTAATGAAGTAATGTAGATCAATAAGATCAATAATTTGCGGAGATGTTAAATAGCCAAACACCATCTCCTAGAGAACAACATAGTATCATTCAATCACTATGCGAGATGAATCTTCAAAGTTATGACTGGCGGCGCAGTCTAGCGCGTTCAATAAATCAAAAACCAGAGGACATATTTGGGGAAGGACAGCATAATCCGCAAAGGGCTGATTCCCTCGTTACATGCGCGTTCCGGTATGGTATGAGTATGGAGTTAAGTTTTAAAATAGAGAAGATGAGAAGCAAAAATGCTCAATTTGGTACTTCGAACTTAAGTAAGCTGGATGCACATATTGCCATCTAACTTTCAAAATTATTTTCAGTATTACTGAAATAAACGCAATTGAAGAGTCAGCCTCGCCTAATTTTTCGAAGGGAACGGTTGAAAATTTTACTGAATTTCATGATAAGTTGAAGAATAAAGTAAGCGAAAAGATTCAAAAAATTTTTCCGAAGCGTCTCCTACCAATGGAGGGGCTCGTTTTATTAAGCTATGAAAACCCATTCAATGTCTCTTCGCCACACTGAATGGGTTACTGCGTTTTTATTATCGCTTGGCGTGCAAGATAAAATTGTTAGCGTGTTTGAAATTTTACTCTTAGAGTCAGAAAAAGCGTTGTAACGCGATAAGGAAAGTCAGAGCAATAATTGATAATTGATAAGAACAGAGGTGAACTATGGTTATTAAAATGGTTGAGTTTGCACTTATTAAAGAAGGCACTAAGTTTAACCAAAAACAAAAAGATGATTTGAAAAAACATATTATATTCGATCACCATTGGAGAGGCTTCACTGGACTAGAAGAGCTTCATTTTGTTTCAATCAATGACAACTCTTTTACAGTAAAGGTTGCCGAAGTTGAACGTAACTGGCACCAGCAGTTTTCTAATAAGCTATGCCAACTCTGTCATCTCCAAGAACATTACTTACCTGGCCAAAGCGGGAACAATCGATTGCTTCATGTTATTAACGAGCAAGTGATTTGATGCATCTTTTAACGATGGGCGATAGTGCCACATCACTGTTTTTTACAGCTACAATTTGGGGGGAGAATTTTGAGATTTGTATCTACACTTATCATTTGCTTTGCTATACTATTGAGCGGTTGTACCAAATCGAATCCTGAAGAAGATTATATAAACACTTTAAATGCGTTATTCGATAAGTCTGACCAAGCAATAGACGATATCAATTCCATTCTTGATACCGCAATGGAAGGGGAGTATTGGCAGCTCAAGGAGCCAGCAAAGAAACAAACCGAGGTCTTAGATATGTTTTACAAAGCCCTTGAAATTGAACCGCCAGCAAAATTTGCTGAAGATCACAAAACAACTAACTTACTTATAAATTCAATTAAAGAATTCAACAATATCATGGTTGATTTTAGTCAAAGCGGCAATAAGGCCGCCTTTGAAAAACTTGGCGTAGTAACGGAGAACGTCGATAAATACATGAAACAATCAGTATTTATGAAAAAGTATCGTGTCGATGGATATGAAGAAAAATTTGATACAAGAGCAGCAATGAAAGAGATTGAGGAAAATTCTCGAATGAATGAAGATGAATACGCTACATTTGTTCTCGATAATTTCAAGAATTATACAATTGCTATTGAGGGATTAATTGAAATCATAAAAACCGTTCAGATGGGGATTGAAGACCCACTAGTAATAGATACAACTAAAACTATTATTTCGCAATTACAAGCCGTTCGGAAAACTTTTGGCCTTGCTAAGCCACCAAAAAAATATGAATCCCGCCACTCGGATTTTGCCAAACTGATTGATCATTACATTCTAGCTGCCGAAGAGCTTGAACGAGGGATTCTTACTGGCGATGTATCTGCCCATGAAAAAATGAATAAATACTTAAATGATGCAAATATATATCTTGAAAGTATGCGCAAACTTGTCGATGAAGTATCCGGCACAGAGTTGTCAATTAATACACCAAACGCTACTCAAGCATCTAAACCGACTCCTAAACCAATATCAACACCTGAAGCAACTGATGCACCCGCTAATTCTTCCATAAAAATGAGTACTTACAGTAACGGCAGATTCGGTTTTACAATCAACTATCCAGAAGATTGGACTCTTGGCGAAGAGCCAACAAATGGCGATGGTATTGAGATTACTGGAAAAGATGGCGCCATGATACTTGCTTATGGATCGATCTATATGGAAGAATTTTCACCTGATTTAACCGATTACACAAAACTCGATATAAACAATGATAAATTTTCTGCATACCATAACTCCATTCCTCATAACGATGCAACTCTTCATCACGCAGTATTCATTCGATCAGATAATCAAGTCATTTATCAACTAAACATTACTGTAAAGAAGCAAGACAAGGAATTAGCGAACACCATAATTGAATCCTTTGATACTTTCGAAGGGCTTGAGTAAGCTTGGGGAAGGAAATTTGATGCCTTAGAGTGACTTTCAACCATTCTCAGGTGTATCATCTAACTCCCAGTATCCGAGGGCGTTGTCCGAGAATCCTCCACCCACGGCATACGTCCTATGTTCGTTGTTTATCAATATCGAGCAATATCGAAGATACAAAGATTGATTCATTAATGGTTTTCCAGGAATGTTCCCTGACTTCATTAGTGCCAATTCAATGTTGAAATCATTAAGTGCAGCCCATCAAGATATGTCAAACCTCATGGCCGACAAATACGATATTTATGAAAGGTCATTCCTCATTATTCATCCATTCTACGCACTATTAATAAAATCGCCCTCCTATTATAGGGAGGGCGATTTATTAATTCATTAGCAAAATTATTCATTTACAGTCGCATTGGGCAACATAACTAAATTAATTACATCACTTCCATCTACGTAAGTGAGTGTATAACCATCATCAAAAGTTCTAAATGCCAAATTTGCGATGGCAACATCTCCAGGCAACAACCTTAAAGCGTCCAATTCATAAAAGCCTAAATCGCTCATGAAGCCTGCTGTAAATGACTCGAATATTCTTACAGACTTTCCCCCTTTTTTGGTCAAGGTAATTTCACTAGCAAAAATCCTTAAAACCTCATCAGAAATGTTCTCAATCGTGAATTTCACTATTAATCCCATGTTTTCAGCACGTTCTACTGAATTCACAGTCACATTACATTTCCCATTTGAATCATCTACTTCGCTTTCATTTGACAGAACTTCTACCTGATCGCTTTCATCTTCAGCATAATAGTTAGCATAGAATCCCATACTTGAAAGACTAACAAAATTTCGATCCTTGTCTGGAGAAGCTTGGATTGTAATAATGGACTCAAGGATGCGCGGGTTAATGTGTGAGAGACATTAACCCGCGCTCTGTTAAGCTGATATAACGCTGATCCCCGATAATGACATGATCCAGTACGTCGATACCGATGATCGCACCTGCGCTCTTTAATCTTTTTGTGATCTCGATATCTTCCGGACTTGGTTCGGGATTACCGCTCGGATGATTGTGCACACAAATGATTGAAGCACTGCAACGTTTAATGGCTTAACTGTTTATGGTTATTCATTCATACTCACAGGCCGTATTCAACTAAAAAACAACACGCTGAAATCAGCGTGTTCAGACTGTCGAGAAAGTCTCGGCAGTCTATTTTTATGTCCATTTAATTTAATACGACACTGCGTTAATATGATATAATATTGGTATACATATAACGGAGGTGTTCCTCATGCTTTATACACACGAACCAGATCCCCAATTGGATTACGAATTGGTCTGCATCGAGCACATGGTGCCAGTAGATCATTTACTTCGTCATATCGCTCAATATATCGACTTCACTTTCATCCGCGACAAGGTGCGTTCTTTCTACAGTGAAACCCATGGTCGCCCCTCCATTGACCCCGTAATGCTCTTTAAGATGCTCTTCATCGGCTATCTCTACGGCATTCGTTCCGAGCGCCAGTTGGAACAGGAAATCAACCTCAACCTGGCGTATCGCTGGTTTTTAGGGATCGGGCTATCCAAGAAAGCACCGGATCACAGCACCATCAGTTGGAACCGTCAATACCGTTTCAAAGATACCACCGTCTTTCAAGACATCTTCGACGAAATTGTGCGTCTTGCCATTTCCAATCGTATGGTCGCCGGTCGTGTATTAATCACCGACTCGACGCACCTCAAGGCGAATGCCAACAAACGAAAACATACGGTACAAGTCGTTGAGCAGTCGCCCAAAGGATATCTCGACGAGCTTAATGCAGCGATTGAGGAGGATCGGAAGAAACTTGGAAAAAAGCCGCTGAAAGCGAGAAAGGAAGTGGAGGAAACGAAAGAAATAAAGGTTAGCAACACGGATCCGGAAAGTGGATATATGGTCCGTGACGGAAAGCCAGAAGGCTTCTTCTACTTGGATCACCGCACTGTGGATCACAAATACAACATCGTCACAGATGTTCACATTACAGCAGGTAATGTCCATGACTCGGTTCCGTATATCGAGCGGCTTAAGCATCAGGTCGAGAAGTTTGGCTTTACGAGTACGTTAGAGGCGATTGCATTAGATTCTGGTTACCTTACGAGTCACATCTGCAAGTCGTTACAGGGGATGAAGGTGTTTGCGGTAATTGGCAGGCGAGCATTTACGCCGAAGAAGGGGTTATTCAAGAAGCACCAGTTCACGTTCGACGCAGAGCAAAATGTGTACCGTTGCCCGAATAAACAAGAGTTGACCTATACGACGACCAACCGCGAAGGTTACCGCGAGTATAAATCTAATCCGAAAATATGTGCGGATTGCCCGCTATTAAGCACATGCACACACGCTAAAAACAAGACGAAAGTCATCACCCGGCATGTGTGGGAAGACAGCAAGGAATGGGTTCGGCTGAATCGACTCAGTCGCTCCGGAAGGTATTTATATCGCCTCCGTTACCAAACAATTGAGCGAAGCTTTGCAGACGCCAAAGAGCTGCATGGGCTTCGCTATTGCCGTTTCCGAGGAAGGTGGAGCGTGCAAGAACAGGCGTTAATGACGGCAACGGCACAGAACATAAAGAAGATCGCCCTCCACCTGGCCAAGAAGGCCAAGTAGAGGGCGATTATTGTTTGTTACTGCTTCGCACCTGAATCCGTTCGTCTCAAGTGTACCATTAAATTTCTAAACAGTCTGAACACGCTGAAATCAGCGTGTTGTTTTTTAGTTGAATACGGCTTCGTGATTGTTGTTAATCTCCGACTTTTATTTACAGCCACTTAGTACCCAATCCTTCAGTTCAGAATAATTATCAAAGATTTGGACTGGAACTAACTCTCTATTAAGGACATAAAATTCGTGGTCGAGGGGATTGATTTTAATTAAAAATGATTTTCCATGGGAATTAAATGCATAAGCAAATTTGTGAATGATTTTAAATCGTCCACCCATTTCTGAAATTAATGATTCTAGGAACATCATGTTTAACTTCGATGCTCGGGCTAATCCCTTATTTTTTCCACTCATAATTTAAGTATATCCAATTAACCACTAAATTACCTGCAAAAATATTCCACAAAACAAAAAAAATCGCAATTACTCTATAACCGCATCACCGCCTATCCCTCGTTATTATATAAAAATTTATGAAAAGGGATTGTTCAATAATTTTCCTTCTACTTCACCTTACAATTGATTAATTAAATCTTGTAAATTAGAGATCCAAGTATACTCATCAATTTTCAGTAGCGCTTCTTTCATTTGTTCGTTACTCATTTTATATAAATCTTCAGCTACAACGTTCGGATGCATTTCGGAAGCCATGAAGTACATTTGGTTTCTCGGGTTTACCAAAGAATGCGTCGTATCAATAAATTTTCGGACATAACTATCTACCCATTGTCGATTATTTAAAAACTCCCAATTCGATTTTACTTCATGTCCCAGCAAGGACTCTACATATCCTTGGTCTATTCCATTCCGTAATGAAGAAATAATAAAGAAAACCCTGTCGTTACTAATTCCGTATTTCGTTTCACATACATCAACGATATCCGATGCAACCTCATTCCACTGACTCCCACGATAGAACCCCATGTCTGTTATCAATTTAATCGCTACCACGTTATCCAAGCCCCTGGATGCAATTACTAATCCATCTGGCTGCCGTTCAAACTTCATCCCCTGACCGAGTAACTGATGATTTAGAAAATCACACAATGTTTTACCAAGCTCAACCGATACTCTCCTCGATGACTTTCGAACATTATTGAGTTCAATACGCTTTAATTCTTCGTTATAATACACGTCCACTAGTCGTTTAAATAGGGTAGCACTAGCATTGATCTGATCCCCAATTGAAATTTCTAACTTTTCGTTTGATCTTTCCTCTCCTTCTGAAACCTCCTCTTCATCAAGAATAGCAGTCCTTCTGTTTTCTTTTACCACCTCCAATATTTCTTTCAATATGTCCCGAATTTCCTCAAGGATCTTTTCTTGCACGTTCATTCCCCCGTTCGCTTTGATTAAAAATTATTGTCTTTCCTCAATAATAATCCTCCATCCTATTTTAAGTCAAGTGAATAATTATTGTCTCTCCCGAATAATACTTTTTTTTACCTGCCAAACCCTGCATAATGGTTTTATAGAAACGAAGGAGTTGGTGTTCTTGCAATCATTACCTGAAGTTAGATCATTGCGTGAAGCAGTTCAAGCCGTTATTAAGAGTAATAAACAAGACGGCTATCCTCCGATTCGGTTTGCACAAATGATGAGCGTTCCCGACAGTCAGCTTGTCAGTACGACCACAAAGGCAATTCAATCCAAAGATGCATTGAATGCACTGTATATGACTATAAGCGGTGATCAACCTACATTGCTTACCCTAGAAGACTTTGTCAGCGTTTATGGAGAACTATGGGGGTTTCATCCCGATATTGTTGAACTGGCAGCGAAAAATACCCAGCGATTTGATGAATGGAGTGGGAAAATTCGATACTTAAAATAAAGTCACTTGTGTTCGGAATTTAGACGCCTAATGCATAAAAAGTAGACATTCATTTAAGAATGCCTACTTTTTGGTAATCTCTGTATTAGTGGATTGTTGATTAATGTGCAAAAATCCGTTCCATTGGGCAGCTAGATTTTGAACTATCGCTCCCAGATAGCTTTAAGACAAAGTTCACTCGTATGCCTTTCCTGCCAATAACGAGGTTGCAAAGGTGCTCCCGCTGAGCGTATCAAAAACCGAATTTGAGTCACTTAACCAAACCTCCATTGCTTCCAAGAAACTCTCCAATGTCTGGTTCTCCCAAGTAGCAGCATTCTTAGTTAAATCATGTCTAAGTACATGAAGAAATGCAATCAAGTCTTCTTTTGTAGATACGTTTTCTGGGTTCAAACTATAAGCTCCTCTTTATCATTAAGATTCAATTAACGTCTCACGTGATAAATTATTATACTTTTTCACCATAAAAGTTTTATAGTCGATATGATTATTAATTTTAGTTAATTCCTGTACAGAGACCCATTTGCAAGATGGATTAAAGCGTCCAACGAGGAAAATGTCTGTTCTTTCGTTCATTTATTTTAGTCTTACTCGCCTACCATGCCATCACCATCACGATCATCCATATATTTGTATAACCAATGATCACTCGTTATCGGCATACTATAACCTGCCGCTTTTGCTTCTTTAATCGTAACTTTTCCATTTCCATTTGTATCAACCTTTGCAAGGTCGCCCTTTGTGTTTGTACTATTAGGTTGAGAAGTTTCATCGCCTGTCAAACCAAGCGATGCGTTTACCTCGTCAGGGTTCACGTTATCAAATTTATCAACAATCACGTTACCTTTTAACGTATAAGTGTACTGATAACTTGAAGGAATTTGCGTTTTGGTGTTTGGATAGGTGATAATCGCTTCGAAATTCGTTACTCCTCCTGCTTTGCGTATCGTATCTTCCATATACGCTTGATCACCATGCCTGTTTAGCGTGCTATCTTGCGGGGTAATATTATATGCATTTGATACCCCTCCGAGTGAATCAGCAATGATATGTCCTTCATCCAAAACGTCACTTTCGACACCAGGAACCTTTGCCTCATCAGGGTAGTATCTGCCAGACGATAATACAGGTTCGTTACGGTCGTCTTGTAGAATAATTTCAGTAGCAATGACACGCACTAATTGCCCATATTCATTAGTAAATGCCCAATATTCACGTTCTCCGTAACCAATGTCAACAACAACTTTAGGTTCACGATGCCCAGACAAATCACCACCATCAACCTCGATAAGCTTGTATCCTGAAAACAATTCATTACTCGGTTTGGTACTTGCATTCAACTTTGCGGTTTTCAATACTTTTTGGCAATCACCTAAATAATCATACTGCGACTTGTCATTGCTGTCGTAAGTGCAGGAAATCATGACTACTTTCCCAACATCTATGTTATAGGCAAATGAATAACTTGTAGTAGAAGTCACCCCACCACCATCTTTGTCAGGGCGGGTATATGTGATTGTCCAACCTGGTAACCCCACAATTGTTGTTTCCTCTGATAGTTGTATATCTGAGTTAGCAATTCCCCCTGCTTTCAAGGTACTCTCAACAATAGATGGTATACTATTATTAAAATCTTTTTGTGTTACTGAAATATCTTCACTCTGAAATAATATAGACGCATAATAATCTTTTTCTTCAGGATAATAGTGCATCATATTTTCCGTTGAACCTTTGTCCAACACATCAAAATAAGATGGAAAGGAAAAATCAATTCCACCCCAAGTAATCGTTTGGTTGGATTTTGTGTCGAATCCACTTACATTTCTACCACTTGATACTCCGCTTGCCTCCGTGACTTCAGAAGCGGATGCATTATTTTCTGCTCTTGTGCTTATGCTTGAACTTGACGGTGTTTTTGCTTCATGCCTATTCGAATCTACCGAACATCCCAATAATGTAATAATAAAACACGCAATAAAAATGCTGATTAATTTTTTCACTTCGTTCCTCCCCGACTTATTACTATCCATTTCTCCAAACCTCATAGAAAACTCCATAACCGTAGAATATACGTAGAATCTGATCCACCAACTGCAATTCCCCTAAGTCCTTTCTTAATTTAGCAGTTGTTATTCATCCAAAACAGCACCCATAATACAAATAATTATACTTATTTTTCATGTAGTCTTGAACTGAACTGCCAGTTAACTTAATAAAGTGTCGTCAGTCTAAAACTTTATGTTCTCCCGACAGTAAGATTCAATCATCCACTTATCCTAAAAATACGACTGGTCGGGGCGATAACGGCGTTTTATACATCAACATTTGAACATCATCTGCACTCATTGACAAGTCGTCTCGTATTGAACGAATTGTTTTTGTGCAAGTCTTATCATTTTTTGTGCTTTTCGTTTTTTGAAAAAAGTAATTACATTGCTTATGATGGTTTTCATATATTCCGCTCCTGCCACTTTACTCTTTTGGGGGATATTGGGCAAAGTTTGACTTGTAGGTAAATCATATCACACCGTAATAGTGACGTGTACCCACATACGACACGAATTCTCTGAATTATGATTCCAGCGACCTTATCATTTAGAACGACAAAAAAAATCATTGTTCGTAAGACTCATCCCTAACCCCATGCACCCTACAATATAATTGAAAATAATAAAGAAGGTATGCTTTATAACGCATACCTTCTACAAAACCAAAGTTTACACACTTTGCTCATATGCTTCTTCCTGTTCCGTTGGTAGCACTAACAGACTGGTATCATCAATGGCTTGTGGAATTATTCTCTTTTGTAGTTCTTTACTCACGATGGCTGCTCTAGCTTCAAAGAACTTTTCATAATCATTAGACCAGATCCCGAAACCATCAATGTTGGTTATTAAATGAGTTTTCATTGTCTTTTCGAGTTCAGCGTTCTTTTTCTTGAATTTAGCCATGTACTTAGCTGGGGCTTGAGCGCCGATCTCACGTTTGTTTAAATAATCATCGACAATTGTTATGTTTAAAACATGGTTTATATAAAATTCTTCCTCCCCTTTTTTCTTCAAATATGCCCTTGGGAAGAAATGATGATAGTTCTTACTATTGGCTTGCTTCAGCCAATAATTACTGATGTTTACAAGGGAGCCATCAACAAACGATTCTGGCTTTTGGAAAGCATACAAACACAGAATAGCTTTAATAAAACTTCTACCAGCACTAAACCATCCATTATCAACTAAGAACTTCTCTGTTGTATTAATGGGCCAATCATACTTGGGTAATTCATCATTTAAGATCAGATCAATTCGACGAATATCCTGTGAGATTTTACTTTCAAGACCAGAGGAATATCTACCTGAGAGCGACACTCGCCAGAAAAAATCTTGAAGACGTTTTTGCATATCCCCCGTTGGTTTATCGGGGTGGTGGAAAAAGAAATATGCAAACGGAATCACAAGTCCATTATAAGGAAGTAATTGCGAAACTGGAATACGGTAGAATGATCTGAAATATTCTACTGTGCTATGAATTGCACTTACTGCTTGATCCCAAACAGTTATAAATTGGTCCTTGTTTAACTTCAAGATCACTTTCTTTTGGATCTCTTTCTCTAATATCGCCGAAACGGTTTGAAGTACAGTAGCATCAGATATTGTTTCATAATCCATGGGCTTAAGATCTTCAATTAAATCATAATATTTTTCTGACAAGTCGAAATCACGATCGGCATCAAATGTTTTTGCAATCATGATTTCGAAAACTGATAACGGCTTTCCTCCGACGTTAATGCGAGTGAAGATTTCTGTTGCAATATCAATTGGGGCTTCTTTAATCTGTACAATCGAATAGTTATATGACTCGATTCGTCTTTTGTATTCTTCGAGTTGTTTAAGGTATTGTACTGGAAATTGAGCAAGCAAGGATAGGCCACCATATAAGAGATCCGTTAAACGTATGTATGAATGTTCGTCTTTATCGGTTACATCTAAGGTGACAATTTGATCATCTTCTGATGCATTCAAGTCTAAATAAATTTCAGAATAATCATCGATCTTCCCGCTCTCGCGATGAATCTTCGCTCCTTTCAGGCTTGCAAATAAGCTCGTTAAACGCTGTTGACCATCGAGAACGAAACTTACAAACTCCCCTTCAACTGGATCAGGCAATTGAATATTCCCCAGATTCCTAACTGCTCTTAGACGATCTTTCGTGCGCCAAAAAATAAAAGTTCCGATCGGATACCCTTTTACTATACTGTCCATTAACTGAGCTGACTTTTGAATATCCCAAACAAAATCGCGTTGGAATTGTGGTATCTTTATTTGTCCCGTTTCAATTTCATTAATAATCGCTGAAAATGTTTTTGATTGAGGCTCAGGTAGCATCATTTGTGTTCACTCCTCGGATTTCGCCAGTTTTCACTGGTTCATATTAGGAAAATAGACCCTTATTCAATAATGCAATAGCGAGGAAATTTCTTCAAGCTTTCATTCTTTATTTACGAGCTATAATAAATAAGGTATTTTCAATACATAATTAAAGAAAATGCGAAAGCCGAAGTAATCATTGACAGGAACGAGAGAACTTTGCCTACAACAAAACCAACAAGTTTTTATAGCAGTTGAACGGATCACATTCAGTTGGTATTCTTTAACCAACTAGTGGAAACGGAGTGGAGTACATGACCATAACCAAGAATCATGAAATCGATCACGTAACAGTGGGAATCAATTGGAGTAGAGAGTGGTTGTTGTCCTTAGGGGGATGTTCAATCAAAACATCTAAAACTTATTATGTACTTGGATCAGCAAACATGAAAAATATTGGGGTTAGAATTATTCCGAGAGATCACCACAAGGATAACGCCTTTGAAGTATCCACTATTAAGCTCAAAGAATACGAACGCTTTAAGTCTGATTTCAAGCAACACGACGTAGATGAATGGTATGTGCTTATTGTTAGAACGCATCGCATGCCAACTATCATGCCGACGTGGGAGTATTCGAGTGTTTTATCATATTTCATTTTGTTACCTGAAGCATTAATTTATCATCAATTCGTTTCAAAGGCCGCGAGAACAATTAATATCGGATATACACCTGCCCAAAAACAACGTTGGTCTGAGCTAGGAGCGCAATATTCGCCACTCTTTACTTGATACATTCTTAGAATTACAATTTCCGAATTATCAATTTAGACAAAATTAAAAGGGGTAAGCATTATAGCTTTCCCCTTTTATAATTACATTAGCGTTCTTTTTTGTTCTAATTCTACCACTATCTTATGGAGAACCCGCCTGTCTTCTATTCTCCTTGACTAGCATTCATATCAATAAAACCGACCTCTTCTTGGTAAGTGCGCTTTTCGCTCACATATTGATTTATTAGCTTTTCAAGATATTCTTTCAGCAGTTTTTTTCCAATTTCTTTCCCAGGGCGTAAGGGGAATGCACCAACGCTTGGTAGCGTAACTTCAGAACTCCCATATCATGCTCCAGGATAACGATGAAATACTTCTGCCTTGCTTAAATCAGCAGGGTATAGAATAAAAGCGCCTCGGCTACCGAGGATTGAATCACGATACGTATGCATTTTACTTAAATCATCTTGATTAAATGATCTTCCGTCATATCCTATTTGGTCATTTAAAGTTGATGTAGAGGTATCATCATTTTGATTCGTCCAGATGGAATTATTAAGTCGATATTTTGCATCAAAGTGAATCCAATGATCTTGATTGTTTACTTTCAGTAAGATGCTGAAATCTGGCTTATATACTTTCGAATAACTACCCGACCATGTTTCTTGATTAATTGCTGTAAACTTTTTATTAAAAAACCGTGGAAATGGTCCTCACAAATCTTCATTCTCGCCTGAGCTTATTGAAATTCCGATTAAAGCGACTTGCCCTCCGAGCGGTATAGTTCTTGACCCGTTTGCTGGCAGTGGGACTGTTCTTTTGTACGCTTAGCAATTAGGTTTACGATCAATTGGCATCGATATAAGTAAAGAGTATTCTGAGCATATAGTTTCGAATTTAAATGGTCGTTACTCTTCAAATGTGAATATCAATAAATAAAAGATGCAGCCACAACTGGCTGCATCTTTTATTTATTCTGTAATATCCTTTGATAATTTCCCCATGTCAAGGAATTCGAGCTCACGAAGCGAAGGGTCCAAAGCTTTATTAATTATTCGATCGATCTTATCTTTCGTAATCAACCCTGGTTCCTTAAATAGCTCATAAAGCTGTGCCATGAAATTATTTGGAGCTTGGCGCAATTCTTCCTCTTTTTGTCTGTACCAAGTATGCAAATACATTAACAAATCGGATTCAAGAAAAACGGGCATGGCATCATAGTCATCACCTAATTGCTCTTCGAAGTACCTAATCATTCCATCAATCTGAGCACTTCTCAATCTATTGGAAATAAAAATATGCGCCGTCAGTTGATTATCCATTGAATAACTAGCGATGTAATCTGAGTTATTCAATGTGTCCACGTACTCAACAGCTTTACGTTGCTCAGATTTCGTTAAATTGTATCCTTCTGCTTTTCGAGTAAGTTTGCAGTCATAAGAAAATGCAAATTTATGACCAACTAAATTATTTCCTTTCTTTTTACGGTAACTGATTGAGAACACACCCTCAGGAACAGCTTGTCCTTTCATTTCCTGTCCCCATTTGACTGTATTCACAAATATGTCCTTCAATAGGCAGTAAACATCATCTTCAAACTCGGTGTCAGTATATTCTCTGCCTACTTTGGTTGGATCGTCACCAACTTCTTTGGTAATCGAAATATTCGCTTCATAAGCCGCCTTCGCATTAAAGTTTTTCGAACGTAATTCCAGGTCTGCATACAACTTATTAAAATGAGTCTTAGCAATTGTAGATTCGATCGAAAAAACTTCTCCGAAAGTCATTGCCTGTATACATTCATTATTATAGGCTTCAATATCCTTCTCTTGTTTACCTACAAAAATAACAAACAACGGTGTCATTTGCTTAATTAACTGTTTAACCACTCGTCCTGGTATAACCTGGTCAGTAATTAGTACCTGAAGCGGTTTACCGTCCCTTGCTCTTTCGTAATTGTAGAAATTGTATTGATTTGAATTGTATTTTCGAGTTGACTCCTTAAGTACAATCCATTCTTCACCTACACAGATATGTTCAAGCTGATTTCTAACTGCACTGGTTAAATTTTTTATATTTGTCAGGATAGAGCTTGACTTGCTAATGCCAAACTCTTTTTCTTTACAGCTAGGGCACTCTTCTAAAGTCGCGTTCCCCGTTTCAGCTTTATCCTGAAAGCTACATTCTTCATTTAAACAGTAAATCCGATAATCATCTTGAACTGTAAGAAGACCTGCTACTTGAAGCTCCTGTAAAGCCTGCTTCTCCTCGGGCTCCCGCAAAGCATCGGCTGAAGAATTTGTTAGTACATAATTAAAAAGATCCGCTTTGCCCGCTACGAACTTTTCATTAGTAATTTCCTGAAAAAGTGGAATCCCGAATTTTTCTGAAAATTTCTGATTTAATCTTACTTTTGTTGCCTCGTCCATTCGGCTATCATCCATGCTAAAAACGATATTGCCGTTTTCCTTGATTATTGAACGAATTGTCCTTGAGGCCTTTGCAGAATGAACTGACATGTAGGCTATGTCCTTTAGACTCTTAACATTAACAGCGCCCTTTTCATGCGCATCCATTACTGATGGCCAGATATCGATATCTTTAAGTTGAAGTGTAACTTCAGGTGCATTCTTGAGCGGACTTCCTCTAAAGGTAATTCGATCAATTAAAAAATCGTCAACAGGTGTCCCTGTTGCCGTTGTCCCTTGTAAAACCGCTGCTTTAAATACTTTCGCATCGTAATCTCTGAAGACTTCCGATTTTAGTTCCGTTAGAACGGTGTCGAATGTATCTTCTACATATTGTTTTATTCCTTTTCTTTCGCCCAACGTGGCCGCTTTCATTTCTACCGTTTGATTTCCCCAACTGATATCAAACATTAAGGCATTAACTTCTTGGTTACGTACATTTTCTTCAAAGTCAGGGATAGATGTATCGTTTACCCGTTTGTATAGAAGTAGGATCATTCGCTCCTTAAACTGAGCATAGGAGAAAACCCGATATTTATTTTTCCTTCCTGTTTGTTTAAACAGATTGTCACACAGCTTATCTTGATACCCTTTCTCCACGGCAATCTTCTCTGTCTTTGTCTTATTTATTTTCTTGTCAGAGCCTTCAGCCTCGGCTGACAGTAATGAACCCGATCCTTTCACACTCCATAAATGAAAAGTATAAATTTCGTATAATAGCGCAGGTGATTCCATATAGAGTGAAAAAAGTTGTGCTGTCGGTGTTTCATAAATCTTTTCTTGTCCTTTGGTGTGTAAATCATAATATTGAATGATTGTATTTTTTCGTCGATTCGTAAAATCCCTGAGCAAACTAACTAGAAGTTGCTTTTCCGAATCAATAACTAACATGCCCTCTATAAGTTGTTCTTTATTTAAATCGGCAATAGGCAACGACAAAGCGCTCGATAGTTCACCCAGCTCTTTAGCACTTATGCTTGTCAGTGTGATTCTGAACTGTTCCTTACCCTGATTGTTGTGAAGGGCATCGAACCTCACTTGAAGATTTCTCCAAAAGGTCGGATTTATATTATCTAAATTTCTAAATAGCTTATTGTTGGACATCTGTACCCCCAATTAATAGATGTTCTTGTTTGCATTACCCAATATTTCAACTATAACACATCCTTTTTCACGGTCAACGCAAACACACATTCTCTAAAATCAATTCAAATAAGCCACGCTGAAGGCGTGGCTAATTATTACCCTATAATACTATTTCAGTTTGACCCGACTGTTTGGTTCTACTCCCATTTTAGTCACCTAACAAATTGAAATATCATACTCAATAATTGCAATTGCTTTTATTAAAAATCAACTCTTGGCCGTACGATACACGTAATCTAATCGTTGATTATTCCATCGGACAATATATGTACAACCATAAATCCCTCGTCTTGTTTACCTTCAATATTTTCAGGTTCAATAGATCGGGTAAACGGAAGTGCTCTCTCAAAGATTCCTTTATCATAATTTGGATTAGTTAAATAGCCTAAAAGCCTTTCTATCCGAGGATGGTTATCAAGAAGTAAATTACTCTTTCCATAATACTCCTCTTTCGCCCATTCAAAAACATGATCGATAGCTCTAGTCCAATCATCATTAATAGGATAAATTAATTCCCTTCCAGCATTTAAATTCAATAAGTCCAATATTTCATTTATAAAATCCACTCTTGTATTAGATGAATTTAGACCAATATGAGGTGTCGCTGTACTTAGTAGCAATGGATCTTGCCCAGATGTATCTATAAATAAGTATCTTGCACCATTATGTGGACGAGGTCCAGGTAAATTAAACTTATTCGGAGTTGTAGCATCAGCAATTTTTTTTGTTGAAAAACTAAATTCTGGCCAACTAGTATACAAATCCAATTGACATTTATTTATAGAAGCATTGAGTAACTTGGCTTGTAATAACAATGCGTGGGATGTACTTTTGTTATTGGGTCTTCTAGTTGTATGAATGAATAACAGATCCCCAAACTCTATACCACTCTTGCAATATCGGGATATAGGAAGCACTAGAGGTGATTTATGTATAAATAAAGAGTACATTTCAATGTTTGCATGTTTTCCATGAAAAATTGACTTCCAACTATCTCGTAGATAACATAAATGTCTATGTATATTTTCCAATATTTTTGGTTCAGATTTACCTGGCGATGAATTACACATATTATTGAAGTAAGTTTCTGTCGCTGTATATAAACTATTACGCATCGTCGAGTCAATTATCACCTATTCCATCCCTTTCTTGTCTACTTAAATAATACTCTGCTATTTTAGTAATTGAATTCGATATTTTTTTTTACTTCTGAGTAAATGTACATTATTTCACCATTCAGATTAACCGCACCCACTTCAGGAATAGTCATCTCAATGTTAATAAATGAATCCGTTGTTTCGTAATTAAATGACACATTCCCATGCGAGATTTCACTTGTATTGCGTTTAAATTCGTTAAGCATTAGAGACGGAACACCTTCATGTACAAGAAAGTTCCTAATCTGATTAACCCGTTCTATCACGGGTTCTTCTCTCTCCTTCTTTCGAAACTTCAAACTAACATCGATACGATTGCTAAATTTATCTACTACATTAAGAAGATTATCTGCACTAGCGTTGCATCAAAGCTTACACTTCAAATATAGTTTCATAAATTAG